>JAJUGG010000020.1 GCA_029268285.1 Ectothiorhodospiraceae bacterium
ATCCGCTGGCGCTTCCGGCAATACCACCGGACAGTCGCCCGGCGAGCAGATGAAGCGCGAGGCCGAAGGCATGAAGACCCGAGCTCAATCTCAGGTCAATCAGGCCGCTCAGCAGGCCAAGCAACAAGGACGGCGGCTTATCGACGAGCAGAAGCATAACGCCGTCGGTCATCTGGACAAGATCGCCAAGGCGTTGCACGACACCGCCAAGAGCATGCGCGATCAGGACGAGCAGACTGCCGGCAACATGGTCGATCAGGCCGCGCGCGGCCTCGAACAGCTGTCGTCCCGTTTGCGCGACCAGGATCCGGAAGTGATGTTTCGCCAGGTGCGCGACATGGCACGCCGTCAGCCAGCGCTGTTCATCGGCGGTACGGTGATAGCGGGATTCATGCTCGCCCGTTTCCTGAAGAGCTCGTCTGACGAGCAGCACAGCATGGGCATGCAGCGGTCGAGCCGTCATCACGGCGATAGTTCCGACTCCTACGTAACCAGCGCACATGCTAATCCGGACGAAGTGGTCGCGGGGCGCGCGGGCATGCCGCCGGAGATGCCGACCGGGAGGAGGAACTACTAATGGCGATTCGCAGGATCGAGGAGGAACATGCCGAGAACCGGGGCTTGCGAAGCCTGTTCTCTGAACTCGGCAATGAGCTCTCGACGCTGTTTCGGCAGGAAATCGCGTTAGCGCGCGCCGAAACCTCGGCGAAGCTGGCGCAGGCGCGTTCGGGCGCCACCATGATCGGCGTGGGTGCCGTCATGGCGTTCGCGGGGCTGTTCGTGCTGCTGATGGCGGCCGTTTACGCCCTTGATAACTTCATGCACCCGGCTTGGGCGGGGCTGATCGTGGGTGCCGCGGCGGTTTTGATCGGGCTGGCGATTACCCAAAGCGGACGCAGCAATCTCAAGGCGCGCAGCTTGTTGCCGGAGCGAACGGCGGACTCACTCAAGCGAGACGCGGATGTGGCGACGCGGAGGACGCAATGAATCAAACAACAGGAAACGGTCGTAGCCAAGACCCCGACAGGGCTTATGCGTCGACGGCTCCGGAGGGGCGCGATCCGGACGAGATCCAGGAGGATATCGCCCGTACGCGTGCGGAGTTGGATAGCACCCTCAGCGCGCTGGAGCGGAGGCTCTCGCCGGACTATGTGATCGACAGGGCCACGGAGTACCTGCGTGGTGACGGCGGCCGGGAAATGCTGGATACCATGACAGCGGTCGCGCGACGCAATCCGGTGCCGACGGCGCTGCTAGGCGTGAGCCTGGCATGGCTGATGCTCTCGGGTCGAGAGGGGCGCCTTGCGCCCCACCGCGCGCCGGTTTCCCACAGCCAGGGCGGCGGCATGCGTGAGCGTGGTCAGCGCCTGACGCAGGCGATGCAGTCCGGCCGCTCGCGCCTGAGCGGAAGCCGTGACCAAGTGCGCGAGCAGGCGACGCGCTTGTCCGAAACCGCCCGCGACCGGGCCGCGCGCATGTCCGGAACGGCTCGCAGCCAAGCGACCCGCCTGTCCGGAACGGCGCGTCAGCAGGTCTCGCGTCTTGGTAGCGGCGCGAGCGGACTGGGGCAGACCCTGTCAGACACGCTCTCCGATCTTGGACACAGCCTGAGCGAGACGCTGGCGAGCGCTCGGCACACCATGGCCGAGGGCTCGCACAGTGCTCGCGAGAGCATGGCGCATGCCGGTGAAACCGCACGGGAGCGCGCCGCGCGGCTGCGCCACAGCGCGCGCGAGCGGGGCGGCCAGAGCCGGGGCGGTTTGGAGCGCATGATGCGCGAGCAGCCCTGGGTGCTGGGTGCTGTGGGCCTGATGATCGGGGCCGCGATAGGCGCATCGGCGCCGCCGACCCGCCGCGAGGATCGGCTCATGGGGCCGGCCAAGGACTCACTGGAGGAACGTGCGCGCAGTCAAGCCAATTTGCAGCTTCGCAAAGGCAAACGAGTGGCCGAGGCTGCTGCCGAAGCCGCGGGGCAGGCTGCCGCCGACGCCGCCAACGAGGAAGCGCGCCGCCAGGGGCTGAAGTCAGACAAGCAGCCTCAGCAGCGTAGCGGCGAGTCCTAGCGGCGAGCAGCTGCGGCACAAGGAGGTGCCGCAGCTGCTCGCGTTGTGGCAGCGCGCTTCGGCATGACGGTTTAGGGAGGAAGGTATGGCGTCGCGTAGCGCAGCGGCCAATGAGCGCGGTAGACGCGCCGAGCGGCCGGGGCAGATTCCGCCTCAGGGGTGGCTGGACGTCCTGATGCGAGTCAAGGACGAGCTCAACCGCGACCACATGAGCATGGCGGCGGCAGGCGTGGCGTTTTACGCGCTGCTGGCTCTTTTCCCAGCCATTATCTCGATGATCTCGATCTATGGCTTAGTGTTCGATCCGGCCGACGTCGAGCGTCAGATGCAGAGCGTAATGGGCGTAATGCCGGAGCAAGCGGCCAGCATCATCCAGCAGCGTTTGAGCACCTTGGTGTCGCAGTCCAGTACCGGCCTTGGCTGGGGCGCGGCACTTGGTGTGTTGTTCGCCCTGTGGAGTGCTGCCAAGGGCGTGAAAGCCGTTATGAAGGCCTTGAACATGGCCTATGACGAGGATGAAAAGCGCGGTTTCATCAAGCTCAATGCTGTCGCGCTGGCGTTGACGCTGGTTAGCGTGTTGTTCACCCTGCTCGCCCTCACGCTGATCGCCATCCTGCCTGCGGTCGTGGGCTTTCTTGGTCTGCCTTCCTGGATGGAGACGGCGGTATCGCTCGCGCGCTGGCCCATACTGCTGTTCGTGGTGCTGACTATTCTCTCGGTGTTCTACCGTTATGCGCCGTCACGGCAGAATGCCCAGTGGCGCTGGGTCAGTTGGGGCGCGGCCGGGGCGACCTTGTTGTGGATCCTCGGGTCGATCCTGTTTTCCTTCTATGTCTCCAATTTCGGCAGCTATAACGAGACCTACGGTTCTCTGGGCGCTGTGGTGGTGTTGCTGATGTGGCTTTGGCTGTCGTCCTACATCATGTTGCTGGGCGCCGAAGTGAATGCCGAACTGGAGCATCAGACCGAGCGCGACACCACTGACGAGCCGGATAAACCGTTGGGCGCTCGTGGTGCTTATGTCGCCGATACGGTGGGGAAGAAGCGCTGAAGGCGACACGCGCTGGCTCTAACGTGCGACGGCGACCACAATCTGATTGCGACCGCGGTACTTCGCCTTGTACAGCGCGTTGTCGGCGGCGTTGAGCAGGCCGTCCGGGTTCACTACTTCACTTTGATCGAGCGTCGCCACGCCGATGCTAACGCTCAAGCGCAGGCCGCGGGCGAGGGCGTCCAGATTCAGCTGCTCGATGTCGTGTCGAATGGCATCGGCTAGCGCGGCAGCACGGTCTTGTGGGGTTTCCGGAAGAATCAGTACGAATTCGCCGCCGCCGTACCGTGCCACAGCCTGCGACGGTGCCGTGGCGTAGCGGGTAAGCAACCCGGCGACCGCTTTCAAGCAGGCATCGCCGACCCGGTGGCCGTAGTCTTCGTTGAGTTTCTTGAAGTCGTCCAGATCGATGAGCAGCAGAGACAGGGGCTGCTTGCGCCGTACAGCGCGGCGCCATAAGGACATATAGCGATCGTCGAACCAATGTCGGGTATAGACGCCGGTGAGCGTATCCCGCTCGCTGGCGCCCAAGTGATTGTCCAACTCCGGGCCGACGCCGTTGGGCTGGTGTCGCACGCGTGGGGCGCGAATCAGCAGATCGTGCAGATCCTGCATCATGTGGGCGTTGCGCTCGCCTTGATCGACGAGCGCGCGCGCTGCTAGCGCTGCTTGCACAGGGCCGCGCGGTCGCAGGGCCAGCGCCCAGGCCCAGGCGGCGACTGCAGCCGCCCCGCTGAGATACATGAGCGTCGGCAGCGCCGGGCCGTTGGGCGGGGCTACGCCGATAAAGAGCATGGCGATGCGGGCGATCAGCAGGCAGGCAGCGCCTAAGGCAAACGGCGCGGCATGATAGCGTTCACGTATCCAGACCCACAGCCCGGCGCTGAAGCCGCTGATCGAAACCAGCAGCATGAACGGCCAGAGCAGTGTGTCGAGCAAGCGCGCGGGCAGGAACGGCGTGGTCAAGAGCAGCACGGTTCCACAGGCGATCAGAGCGCTGAAGTAAAGAGCAATGCGGCGGTTGCGGCGTCCCAGGCGCAGCGCGCGTTTAACCAGCATCGCCTCGGCGACTGCCGAGGCACTGACGAACAGCGACGCTGCGACAGCGTTGAACTCCGGCCAGGAACTCCAGAGAAAACGATAGCCGTAACCGCTCCAGGCGAGCAGCGCGAGCACACTGGTCGCGGTAAAGGCAACGAACGGCGTGCGCCGGCCGTCGCGTCCGCGCTTGCGGAACAGTACCGGATAGGCAAGTGAAGCGAGCAGCAGCGCGAGTACTGAACCCTCGAGAGTTTGGCGCACAGCGTCGTGGGCCTTGAACGCACCCCGTTCCCAAAGATAGAGCGAGGTCTTCAGCAGGCTGCGGCTCTCCATGCGCAGGTAAAGGCGGGCGTCCTCGTTCGGCTGTAGGGTAATCGGAAACAGGAAATGGCGGTGGTCGACGGGGCGCTGGCCGTAGGCTACGCGTTTGCCCACGACATAGGAGCGACGCAGCTGATCGTCCGCCACTAGGAAGAACTCCACGCGATCGAGCCCGGGGTTGCCCAGTTCCAGCAGATAGGACATGGGCTTGACCGAGCCATTATGCAGATCGACGACAAGCCAGTAGCTGGAGGTGCTATAGCCGAAGTCGGGATGATTGCCGGCCAGCGGACGCCAACGCTGCGGGCGCGATTCATCGTGCAGTTGCGAAAAGGTCAGTTCGCCACTGGGGTCCTCTAGGTACTCGGCATGCGAGCCGAGCAGGTACCTTTGTTGAGCTTCGTTGACGATAATGGCGGAGTCGAGCACCGGCGCAGCCTGAGCGTCAAGGCATAGCAAGACGATAGCTAGCAGCCAGAAACGGCAGTGTACAGCCGGTTTCCGCGTTGGACACGGTTGCATGTCGGGCCCCGAACAGAAGGTAAGACGCTCTACAGCGCTTTTGGCCGCGCCGGTTTCAACGTAATGGAACGAATATACATCATACGTTCTGGCGCCGCCGAGGTGCGGGCCAGATTACGCCATCAGGGTTGAATTCATGTCCAATGAACGTTTGCAGAATGCCTTGGCGCTGATCGATGCCGCCAACGCGGAAGACCCGGAGCGCGAGTTGCACGAAGGTGTAGAGCAGCCCAAATCCTTGCTCTACGGGCAGCGCATGAGTGCGTGGTTGGAGCGTTTGTGCCCCGAGGCGCCGGAGCCGTTGCGCCTGGCGGTACGGGCGCAGCATATACGCCGCTGGCGCATACCCCGAGACCGTTATCCCCAGGGGCGAATCGGCTATCTGCAGTGGCGCAAGGATTTGATGAAGTATCACGCGGAGCAGGCTGGCGCGCTGCTCGAGCAGGCCGACTATTCAGCGGACGTCATCGAGCGCGTGCAGAGCCTGCTGAAAAAAGAGCGGATCAAGCAGGACCCGGATGCGCAGACCTTGGAGGACGTGGCGTGCCTGGTTTTCCTAAGCCACTATTTCACCGACTTCGCAGGGGCTTACGACGACGACAAGCTGGTGGACATCCTGCGCAAGACTTGGCGCAAGATGTCGCCGCGGGGGCATGAAGCGGCACTCGCGCTCGACTTGGACGAGCGCACGCAGAGGCTGGTAGGGCGCGCATTGAGCGATGAGGGTAGGGCCTGAAACGCGCAGCCTGCTACCCCTGACTGAGATTCGTGCTTCCAGCGCGTTCATCACGGCCTAAGGCCGGGTTGAGCCGGGGAGGCGCGGTGTAAGCAAAAGCCTCTGGGAACATCGCGTGCTTTCCGCGGAGGCAGCGGCCTTGCCGCAAATCCGTGTGCTGCGGCTTCTCGTAGGTCCGACTTCAGTCGGACGTCTTCGGCCGGTGTGTCCGGCTGAAGTCGGCGTACTGGGACGAGCATCTTTGGCGGCCGGCTCCTACCGGGAAAGGCGACTGTTTTCCCTAGGTGCGCTTCTGCGCACCGGAGCCCGCTCAAACGCACGGTGAGCGGGGGCGTACCTTACCACCGTGGCCGGCGCCTCTGTGGTTTTCCGCTTCCTCCTCACTCGCCGCGACGACGTATCTCGAAGCAGTGATGGATCTTCGGGTTGCGCGCGAAATCCGGCGGGATGGTGGACGGAGTGATGTCGCGTACGTCGAGGTGCGACAGCGCTTCGCGATCGAGCTTGAAGCTGCGCAGATTGTTTGAGAACAGCAGCAGGCCCTGCGGTGCGAGCAGCCGCGAGGCCCAATCCAGGAGCTCCGCGTGGTCGCGCTGTATGTCGAGGTTGCGCTGCATGCGCTTCGAGGTGGAGAAGGTGGGCGGATCGAGGAAGATCAGATCGTAGGTCGGCGGGCGCCGGGACTGCGCCTGTTCTGCAAGCCAAGCAAGGCAATCGGTCTGAACCAGCTCATGGTCGCGTTCGCGTAAGCCGTTGAGGCGCAGGTTGCGAGCGGCCCAGTCCAGATACGTGCGCGAGAGGTCGACGCTGGTGCTGAGACGCGCGCCGCCCAAGCCTGCCTGTACGGTGGCCGCCGCGGTATAGCAAAAGAGGTTGAGAAAGCGCTTGCCCTCGGCCAGCGCGTGAATGCGGGCGCGAGTTGGGCGGTGGTCGAGAAACAGTCCGGTATCGAGATAATCGGTAAAGTTGACCAGCAGGCGCGCGGTGCCTTCCCGGACTTCATGAAAACGGCGCTGTTCGCCTAGCTTCTGATACTGCTCGGTGCCTTTTTGCCGTCGCCTGACCTTGAAGAAGATCTGTTCCGGTGGAATTTCCAGCACCTCGCCCAGCGCCCGCAGGGCTTCGCGCACGCGCCGGCCGGCCTTGCGCGGATCGACATGGCGCGGTGCCTGATATTCCTGCACGTGCGCCCACAGTCGTTCGCCCTGGTAGACGTCTACGGCCAAGTTGTATTCAGGCAGATCGGCATCGTACAGGCGGTAATTACTGATCGATTCGCGTGCAATCCAGCGCGCGAGTTGCTTTTGGTTCTTGCGCAATCGGTTGGCGAACATCTCCGCGCCGCCGGAGAGTGCTTCCGGTGCGGCCTGTTGGGCAATGTCGAACAGAGCCAGGCGGCACTCCAGGGCGCCGTTGTAGAGCTGATACGCCTTGCGCGGCTTAAGGCCTACCTGCAGCGATGACTCGCCGGCGGCCGTGAATACCGCAGCATTCCAGCCGGCGAAGCGGGTTTTGAGCAGATCGCCGAGCTGGGCATAGAGCGGCACCAGGGCCGCAGCGTCTCCCAGGCGCTCGCCGTAGGGCGGGTTGACCGCGAACAGGCCGGGCTTATCGGCCAAAGGCGCCGCGGCCGAAAGCGCGCGACGTTCGATGTGCACATGGCCAGTAAGGTCGGCGCGGCGGACGTTGTCGATAGCGATGCGCACAGCGTCTGCATCGTGATCGTAGCCACGGATATCGGGGATACGGGCGAGGCCTTGCTCGCGCCGATCCAGCGCTTCATCGATAAGGCTTTTCCAGAGCGCGTCGTCATGACCGCGCCAACCGAAAAAACCGTAGTAGTTGCGGTCCAGCCCTGGCGCGATATCGGCCGCCATCATCGCGGCTTCTATGGGCAGGGTACCGGAGCCGCACATGGGGTCGAGGAAGGGCCCGCCGGCGGCGGCGATCGAGGGCCAGCCGGCGCGCAGGAGAATGGCCGCGGCCAGCGTCTCCTTGAGCGGCGCGCCCGCGCCGGCAGCGCGGTAGCCGCGGCGGTGCAGCGCCTCGCCGGACAAGTCCAGCGCCACTTGAGCCTCGTCCCGGTGTAGGTAGACGTTAATGCGAACAGAAGGGCGCCGGGTGTCGACCGAAGGGCGCACGCCGAGGCGAGCGCGGAAACGATCAACGACGGCGTCTTTGACGCGCAGCGCGCCGTAGCGGCTGTGCGTTATGCCGGAGCGACTGGCCACGAAGTCCACGGCCAAGGTGCCGTCCGCCGCTAGATGATCCTCCCAGGGCAGGGCGCCGACGCCTTCGTAGAGCCGGTCCGGGTCGGGCGCGGAGAAGCGCGCCAGAGGCAGTAGCACGCGGCTGCCCACTCGCGACCACAGGCAGGCTCGGTACGCCGTCTCCAGCGGGCCGCGAAATTCGGCGCCACCGCGGGTTTCGCGTACGGCGTCGGCACCGAGCGCGCGTAGTTCCTCGGCCAGCAGCGGCTCGAGCCCGCGTGCGGCGGTGGCGAAAAAATCCAGAGTTTGCGTCATGTGGATGATTCGGTTGGGCTTACCACATCAGATCGTCGGGGATCGGGTGGTCTGCATAGGCGTCGTCGCCCGTGCCGGAGGTCTCCACGCGGCTGATGAAGATCTCCGGATCGAGGGCGGCGAGTTTATCGGCCGCTTCCAGCGAAAGGACGTGATAACGGCGCCCATAGTAGGCGATAGCAAGCTTGCCCTTGGCGAGCTGAGCTTGCTGCTTGGCATCGACGTAGATGTGCTTGATGCGGCTGTCGTGGGTAAAGTTGAAGCGCACATCGCCGTGGCCGGTCTTCTGCGAGTGCTTCTCCAGCAGGTCGCGAATGCGCGCCTTGAGCGCCTTGCGCTCCTGTGCGGCGCGTTGTTCGGCATTCAGCGCGCGGTCGCGCTCGCGCTGCGCGGCGGCTGCTTCCTGCGCCAGTCGGCGCGCCTGCTCGGTTTCCGACGGCGCTTCGCCCTCGGCCGAAGCGCCCTTGCGGCGCTTGTTCTTACGGCGACGACGCTCCTCGTGCGCCGCTTTTCGGGCCTGCTCCTGGGTGGCCAGGCCGGCTTTAAGCAGCTGATCGCGTAAGGAGTTGCTCATCGAAGTCTCCGTCCTCCAGATTGGTATCGGGCGTTTGCGCGGGTGCAAATGCCAATGGTACGTCAATATGAGTGGTGTGGGGACTTGCGGCCCATTCAAATAAGCCCCGGTCCGGACAAGCGGGGCTGGTTCATCGCCGTTCGGAGGCCCCTAAGCGCTCCGTGCCGAATGACCCGCTTGCCTTGTAATGCCTGGTGCCGACGAGAGCTCTTCGGCGAGCGGTCGGGGGGCGGTTCTTGCTACCCTATGAGAGTCGGGGCCGCCGGACGGCCCTTTCGCTAACAGGAGGCGATTCATGGTAACAGCGATCGTGCTGCTGCGCGCCGAGCGCGGCAAGGTGAACGAAGTAGCGGAAACGCTGGTCGAGATCGACGGTGTCTCGGAAGTGTATTCGGTTGGCGGACGCTTCGACCTGGTGGTCATTTTGCGTGTCGCCAGCAATGAAGCGCTGGCAACGCTGGTAACCGAAAAGCTGCAGACGCTAGCGGGCATTTGCGAAACGGAAACCCTGATCGCGTTCCGCGCCCAGTCCAAGCACGATCTGGAGAGCATGTTCTCGATCGGCATGTGAGGTCGCAAGGGGCAGCCCGCGCGACCGGTCGCGGGCTGAAGCTCAACGGCCTGCGGTAGCCCCTCAGGGTTCAAGCGCGCCCGCTGGTGAGGTGCCGGTACACGCTGTGATCTTCGACCAGCGAATCAAGAATATCGCGCAATTCCTCTTCCTCGTAACCTTCCTGCTCCAGTGCCCGTCGGCACTGTTCTAGGGTGCGGCGTAATGCTGTGGTTTTGCCGTTACGCAGTTGCAACCTTGCCAGCCTGGCGGTGATCTCGAGGTTGGCCGGATCGCTGTCGAAGTAACCGCTCAAGGCCTCCATGGCGTCGACTTCTTCCTGCCTTGCAGTCAGCGAATCGGCCCAGTGCAGCACCCGCTGTTCATTGAGGCGATCGATTTGATTGCGGTACTCTCGGATCTGTTCCGTCGTCGTCGTGGTCGAGCAGAACGGTCCTTCCCAGAGCGCTTCAGCTTCCCGGAACAGCACGCTGGCCTGCCAGAATTCGCCCCTGCGCCAATGCGACAACCCGTCCTGTACCAGTTTCTCGAAGGCGCGCGCATCCACCCAGACGTGCTCGAGCCGGGCGATGCTCGCGCGCAGCAGGAAATAGCGGTCGGCGTCCTGGCGGTGGCGGTCGCAGTCGATCAGGTTCTTGATGCGATTGCGCAGCGCGTACAGCTTGCTGCTGCTCTCGCCAGCCTCCGGCCAGATGGTCTCCTGCAGCATTTCGCGCGAGAGCTCGCAGTTGGGGGCGGCGGCCAGGCTGCCCAGGTACTGTTGAGCGCGAGGCGTGAGTTCCGCCGCAGAGATGCGGGTGCCACCTATGCTCAGTTCGAAGCGCCCCAGGGTGTAGAGGCGCAGTACCGGGCTGGCGTGGCCGCTTTCATCGAAGAATACGCCCAGCAGGTTCTCGGCCAGATCGGCGGCGTATTCGCGCTCGATGCCCGAAGACACGGCAAACCCAAGGACCGGCTCGACGACGTCCGGAACCCAGCCGATGCAGAGTTTCGATTGCTGCTGACGGAAACTGCGCAGGAATGCCGCTGTGTCGTATACCGCTTCCGGCACCTTGCCCTGTTGCAGGTAGCCCAGCGCACGGTGCGCGTAGGCGCCGGCAGCCAAGGTTGGCCGAATCTGCTCGGCCAGATCTATGGCGGTGGTTAATTCCCGCTCGGCGCGTTCCCAATCGCCCAATTCGCGGTAAGTCGCGCCGATGAAAAGATGGTTGATGGCGATGTAGTCCGTGCCGCCGGCTTCTTCGCTCAAGCGCCGCGATTCTTCCGCATCGACCCGGGCCTGGCGGGTATGGCCGAGACGGGCCTGGGCGTAGGCGCGGTATTGCAGTAGCTGGCTTTTCAGGCGCGCGGACAAAGCGGCATAACCGTTGGAGAGCGCCCGCTCGAGGTGCTGCAGCACCCCGACGTCGTCGCCATCGGCCAAAGCCTGCAGCGCTTCGTTCTGGAACAGAGTGGGGCCGTGTACGCCGCGTATGTAGAGTTCCGGCCGATGGCGTTGCAGGCGCTCGAGCTCGCGTCGGAAGGCGTTACGGAAACCGCGCGCATGCAGCAGCAGACAGCTGGCGCTACGGATCAGCACATGCCCGAAGTCGCTGATCTCCCGGCGCGGTAGCCAAGCGCGTAATTGCTCCAGCTGAGAAGCGGCATTGACGAGATCGTCTTGCTTGAGGAGGTCGAAAACCCGTACGCAGCGAACCAGAACCTCCTCGTCCAACCGGCCCGAGGTCTGGGCGATGGTCAGCGCGATGCCAGCGTAGCGCTGGTTCTTGGCTGTGTCGAATTCGGCATAGGAGGCGGCGGACGCTATGCGGATGCAGGCGATGAGGCGCGCGCCCGGCGATAGGTTTTCCTCCTCGCGCCAGTACAACTCCTTGGCACGCTCCAGCAGTCCCTGCAAGGGCGCGATGAAGCCGTCGACGGCAATGTGGTACTCCATGAGGTAGGACAAGGCCATCAACTCGCCTAGCCCGTCGCCGCGGCGATTCAATTCCTTGCTGACTTGCAGCAACTGCTCATGAGACTGACGGGGGCGCTTATGCAGCAGCGTGACGCTGCGTAACAGTGTCAGGTAAGGGTTCGCTTCCAGGCGAGACTCGGGAATGCGCGTCAGCAGATCATGGACGCGCTCGTCATGGCGCTGCAGCAAGAGCGGCACCAGGTTGTGTTCGATCCAGCGCTCGGCGCAGGCGTAATCGCCCTTGAGCAGAGAATAGCCGAGGGCTTCCGTAGGGTCGCCGTTGTCGATGCGGAACTGGGCTGCGCGCTGGAGCACCTCGGCGACCGAGTGGGGCGCCAGCGGCGGGTCGCCGCAAAGGCGCAGGTGGCGCCGAAACAGGGGGTGCAGCCGGGGCTCGCCGCCTAGCAGCGGCTCGTCGAAGAACTGCCTGGAGCGTGACAGCGCCGTGATGTCGGCTCTTTCAACGGGCATATCCAAGGCGCAGCGCAGCAGTTCCACATCGGCCGAGTCGAGCCAGGCCACGGCTGCGAGCACGAGCCGATTCTTGTCGGAGAGTCGCTCGAGCACGGCATCGAAGATGCGTCTTACCGAGTCGGGGTACTCGTCATCGAGGCTGCGCGGCCATTCGCCGCGGCTCATATCGCGCCAGGCACGTAAAGCTTCGGCATAGCGCTCGACGCCCAGTGGCCAACCGGCTGTGATCTCGTGCAGCGCGCGTAGCAGTGCCGGCGGAAGCTCGGTCTGCAGGCGCAAACGGCAGAGGTCCGCCGTCTCGGTCATGGTGAAGGACAGGTGCTGGTGCGGCGGATGCAGGCAACGGAAAGCCTCGATGGCTTGCTCGAGCGATGGCGCGAAGCGCTGACCGCTGAGCAGAAAGCGTAAATTGGGCGGCGCGGTGGTGACCAGGTGCTGTAGCAGCAAGAGCGTTTCATCGTGACCGTGAATCTGCTCCAGGCGGTCGAAGCAGAGGTGCAGGCTGCGACCGTCCGCGGCCAGGAGTTTCAGCAGCAGGTTGAGTGTGCGCCGGCCTTTTTCCACCGGTTCGTCGGCGTTTTCCAGGACGGCGTAGGCTGGAGTCAGGTCGAGATCGGGCAGCGCGGTGCCGATGCACTCCATTAACGCCAGGATCCACACCACGGGCGTGTGATCTTCTGGGCCGGCATTGAACCAAGCGCGGGGGCCGGGAACGGTGAGGTAGGCCTGTAGTGCGAGCACGGTCTTGCCCTGCCCCGGCGGCCCGTCGAGCATGAGTACCGCAGAATGGTTCCAGGCCTCGAGCAAGGTGTCGAGCATGCGTGGGCGGTCGAGCAGGCGGTTTAAGTCGATGGACGGCGGCAGACACTTCGCGGCGGGGAGATGGGCTTTCAGATTCGAAACCGTATCGCGCATGATGTCATGTACCGTCCCGGCATCAACTCATCGATCATTGTTTTTGGAGCCTTCGATGCTTCCGGCACCTGCCGAGCAGCGACGGCAGTAAGAGTTGTTGCCGTCGTGCCTCAAGGAGGGTACTGGCGCAGACCTTACAAAAACCTTACATCGCCCTGCGCGCGAACCGGAAAACCGCGCTCCCGCGTCACCCGGCTGTGCGGCGGTAGTACAGATGACGGTCACTCGACATAGATCATCTTGCGCGTCATGCCGCCGTCGATGACCAGGTTCTGTCCAGTTATGAAGGTGCTTTCCAGCCCTATCAAATAAGCAACCATTGATGCGATGTCCTGGGGCCGGCCGACGCGTCCGGCCGGATGTTGACCATGGTCATCCTCGCTTAGCACGGGCTGGCTCCGCGCCGATGCTTTTTTCCAGTCCTCTACCGCAATCCAGCCGGGACTGATGGCGTTCACACGAATTTCGGGCCCTAGACTAATCGCCATGGCGTGGGTCAGCGCGACGATGCCGCCCTTGGACGCGGCATAAGCTTCCGTGTGCGCTTCGGATTGCAGCGCTCGGGTCGACGCGATGTTGACGATGGCGCCGCGGCTGCGGCGCAGCGCCGGCACGGCGTGCTTGCTGCAAAGGAAAACACCGGTCAGGTTGGCGGCGATGCGACGATTCCACTCCGCCAGCTCGAGCTGCTCGATGGGGCCGGTGTAGGGGGTGGCAATGCCGGCATTGTTGATTAACGCATCCAGGCTGCCGAAGCGCTCCAGCGTCGTCGCCAGCAGCGCTTGCACGTCGTCTTCTTTGCCCACGTCGCAGTGTTGGAACAGTATGTCGCCATAAACCTCCAGATCGGCGGCGGTCTCTTGCCCGGCCTCGTCGTCGAGTTCGGCGATGACGACGCTCATGCCGGATTCGAGTAAATGTTTTGCGATAGCGCGACCGATGCCTTGGCCGGCTCCGGTTACAAGGGCAACTTTACCTGTGAGTGTGCTCATGGCGGACTACCCAAGTTTGTCAGAATCTGTAAATACAACCCGAGCATCAAATACTTATAATTCATACTCGGCAGCGGCCCCCCCCTTCTCGCCATAGGCAGGCGTCGCGTAGAGGTGTACACTAGAGCGTGGCCGAAGGAATCGAGGCTACCGGTAGCCGCGTTTTTAGGGCCTCTACTCGCGCCCGCTTTCGGCTGCCTCTACACGGCCTGAACAAAGCGGTGAAGCCAGGTTGCTGTGTTGGAGGCCGCGTGCTCGGCAGGCAAGCATCGACCGCCATCGCAATAACTAAAGATGTCCAAGGAGGGACAGGACATGCAGCAGGAAGCCTGTCTTCCCGATGAGTGTCGCACGACAGTGCCCGCGGCACTATTCGATCAAATGGAGGAGGCGGTAATTGGCTGCGACCTAGGCGGAAAAATCATCTATGCCAATGCGGGCGCGGAGCGCCTGCTAGGGCTCTCCCTGGAGCAGCTGCTAGAGCGCCCGCTCTGGCAAATGTCCCCACAAACCACATCGACGGCCTTGCAGCGTAAGTTTCAGCGGCTGCTTGAAGAAGGCGGGGCACAGCGTTTCGATCTCTATTTCTCGCAAGCCGAGCGTTGGCTCTCCGGTAGCCTCTATCGTGTCGAAGATCGCGTCTATTGCCTGGCGCGGGATATCAGCCTCGAGCGTGAAGCCAACCTGCGCCTCGGTGTGTTGACCGACGTCTCCAGAGCCTTCGATGAAGCCGGCCCTGGCTTGCCGGAGACGCTAGAGGCTATTGCGCGTACGGTTGCGGAGGTCACCGGCGGTGGTTGCTTCATCTATCTTGCTGCCGACCAACGCTTGGTGATGCGTGCCGAGAGCGGCCCTGTTCTGCAATCGGCACGTCGGCGTGCATTCTTGAAGGATATCGGGCAGCGCGTGGTGGAGACCGGGGCCCGGCTCGCGATCCCGGAAGAAGCGCAGCCCGAACAAGGCGAGTCATTCGCGGCGGTGCCCGTGCGCTTGAGTCAAACGGTCATCGCGGCGCTCGGCATCTGGTACAAGGGGCGCGGATTCGGGGGCGAAAGTGACTTCGACCTGCTGGCTGAACTGGGCGCTTGCGCGGCCCTGGCGCTTACCAAGTCCTGTTTGTGGGAGGATAGCCGTCAGGCTCAGGAGCTGGCGCAGCAGGAGCGAACGCGCCTGGAGTTGGCTCTGCAGGCCACGAACACCGGTATATTCGATTACGATCCGGGGCGTGGCGAGCTGTATTGGGATCCGCGCTGTCACGAACTCTTCGGCATACCCAGCAATGGCAGCACCCAGGCTGGCGCCGACGATGTCTTCCAGTGGATCGTCGCGGAGGATCGCGAGCGCGTTCGCCAGTGTCTTGAGGATGCCCTCGATCCTGCCAAGGACGATACCTGTAGCGTCGAATTCCGCGTCCGCCGCTCGCCGGTGCGCTGGCTGGCGGTGCATGGTCGCGCCTTGAAAGCCGGACCGCACGCGCCCCGCATCATCGGCACGCTGCATGATGTGACGGAGCGCAAGCGGATCGAAGCCGCCCGCGAGCAGAAAGTTGACGAGCTGACGCGCGCCGTGCGCTTCAGCGAGTTATTCGTCGGCGTGCTCGGTCACGATCTGCGCAGCCCGTTGACCGCTATCAACACCTCTGCGGCTTTGTTGGTGCGCCGCGCGCCCACTGAAATGATTGCCAAGACCGCCCAGCGCATCCTTGGCAGCAGCGAGCGCATGCGCCGCATGGTCGATCAGCTGCTCGACTTTACCCGCATTCGACTGGGCGAAGGCCTGCCGATCGAGCGCGTGCCGACGGACATGGCGGTGCTGTTGCGGACGACCTCCGATGAGCTCGCCGCGGCCGACGCCCAGGCGTTGGTTCTGCAGATCGTCGGCAACTGCCTGGGTTGCTGGGATCCGGACAGGCTTTGGCAGTTGATCGCGAACCTGGGGACAAACGCGCTGCAGCACCGCGAGCCGGGTACCGAAGTGGTGCTGCGTCTGGACGGCACATGCAAGGATGAGGTCATGTTGGAGGTGCGCAATAAAGGCGTGATACCTTCGGATGTGCTGCCCACTCTGTTCGAGCCCATGCGCGGGCGGCGCAATGCCGGCAGCCAGGGGCTGGGGCTGGGGCTGTTCATCAGCGCGCAGATTGCCAAAGCGCACGGGGGGCGGATTCAGGTTCGCTCAAACGCCGTGACCGGCACCTGCTTTCAGGTATTTTTGCCCCGTCACTAAAGGAGATCAGCGATTGGCGGATTCGAGTTATAGCAACGCCGAGCTGCGCCAGCTGGCCGAGGCAGTACGTCAGCGCTGCCTGGAGGAATTGGTCGATGCCTACGAGCATGGGGGCATGAGCGGGCTGTGTGTCGAAGGCCGCTGGGATCTTGCGCTCGACCGCCTGCGTAGCCTTGATCTGCAAGCCGTGCTGGCGGAGGCCTTGCGCTCCGAGCCTACGGAGAGGCTCTAAGGCACGCCCGGCTGGCGCAGCCGCCGGCTGCGGTAAGCCCCGCTCAAGCCTCCGATTTCAGCCGCGCCGCAAACTTCTGACGCAGTTTGGAAAGCTTGGGCGCAATCACGACCTGACAATACGGCTGTTCGGTGTTTCGAACGTAATAGTCGCGGTGATAGTCCTCGGCCGGATAAAACGTCGGCAGCGGCTCCAATTGCGTGACGATGGGGTCTTGCCAGATGCCGGCCTCACTCAGCTCCCGCATCAGTTCTTCCGCGATACGCCGCTGCTCTTCGTCGTGGTGGAAGATTACCGAGCGATATTGCGTGCCGACGTCGGCCCCCTGGCGATTGAGCGTGGTCGGGTCGTGAAGGGTGAAAAAGATTTCCAGCAGATCGCGATAGCCAATCACTTCGGGGTCGTAGCGCAGCTGCACGACCTCGGCATGTCCGGTGCGCCCGGTGCACACCTGCTGGTAGCTCGGGTTGGGCACGTCGCCGCCGGCGTAGCCGGACTGCACCGCCTCTATACCCTCGACTGCTCCATAGGCTGCTTCCAGACACCAGAAACAGCCGCCGCCCAGCGTTGCCAGCTCCGTCGCCATTACCAATCTCCTTATTGCAGCTTCGAGAGAAAGCCCATCGGTTTCGCCCCCGGCTGTTTAGCGTTGCGCTCTTCCCGCAGCATGTGCAGGAAGCGACGCGCATCGGGCGTGTCGCCGACGAGATGGAGCTGGCGCGCAACCACGGCAAAATCGCCGGGCGTGAGGCGATCCAGTTCTCGCACCTCGTCTTCAAGCGTAGCTAGTTGCTCCGCGTCACCGCCAAGTCGGGCCAGCTCGCGCTGGAACATCTCCCAACGCTGATCCGCGTTGAGGTAGTCAAAGCGCGCTTTTACCGTAAAGCGCCGCAGGCTAGCCTGATCCAGGCGTTCCATCAGGTTAGTGGTGCAGATGAAGACGCCGTCGAAGGCTTCCATTTGCGTGAGCAACTCATTGACCTGGGTCACCTCCCAATTGACCGAGGCGCCACGGCGGTCGGCGAGGAAGCTGTCGGCCTCGTCCAGCACCAGTACCGCCCCTTGTTCGCGGGCATCGGCGAACATCTCGGCCAGATTGGTTTCCGTTACACCCACCCAGGGGCTGAGGATGTCGGACGCACGCCGCAACAGCATGGGCCGCCCGATCGCATCGGCGATGTAGCGCGCCAGCTCGCTCTTGCCAGTGCCCGCCGGGCCGTAGAAGCAGAAGCTGCCGCGCGCCTGCCGTTTCAGGCCCTCGATGACCCGGGGAATGTCCAGCTTGCTATTGATCAGGCTGAGGTCGTAAGCCGTGGCGCTATGCGGACGTTGCGGCGCGCGGGTCTGGCCGAGCAGGCGCTGGCTGCGCTCCAGCGTCTGGGAGACCAACTCCAAGGCCCGCGCATTGTCGTGGCCGGCTGCCAGTGCGGCGACCTTGGCCGCGCGCTCCAATTGCCCGGGCGTAATCTGCTCGTTCGCAGCGATGGCGTCGAGCCAGTCTTCGGACGGCTGAAACCGTGCCAGATGGTGCGCGGCGATCTCCCGACGCACCGGCTGCGGCGGGATTGGGAAGCGCACCGAGTAGTCGAAGCGGCGTAGATAGGCCTGGTCGATGTGCGACACTCGATTGGAGATCCAGATTGCCGGCACGGCGTTCTGTTCCAGGATGCGGTTCACCCAAGCCTTGCCGCTGGTCAGGCTGCTGCTCGAACGGTCCTCTTCCTCGAACATGGCCGCCAGCAGTGTGGCCTCGCTAGGGAAGACGTCCTCGATTTCGTCGAACAGCAGCAGGGCATTGCGACGGCGCGCGAGCAGCCGCTGGCAGAAACTGTAGGCGCGCAGCCGCGACTCGCCGCGAATCGGCGCGCCTTCGCCATCGGCAAAAGCGATTTCATACAAGTCGATGCCCAGCCCGGCGGCCAGGGCACGCGCGAACTCCGTCTTCCCGACGCCCGGCTGGCCGTACAGCAGCACATTGCTGCCGGAAACCTGCCCGGTCGTCGCTTGTCGCAGATAGGCGAGCAGCAGCGTGGCGTCCTTCTGAAGGTGAGGAAAGCGCTCGATGCTCAACTCAGCGGCCGGTGCGCGACGCATGAAGCGAGCGATGAGCTGCTCGGTATCTTTGTGCGGAGAGAGCAGAATGCCGCCGAGGCGGTCCATCAGGTCGAGCTTGTCGTCCAGGTCGCAGATGCCGTAGTCGATGCTCACCAAGCCGGCTCCGATCAGCGGCGCGTCATCCGCGGTGGCGGCTTCGAACTGCTTGACCGGAACGCCCGACAAATAGGACAGCAGCTTGCACAGGTCGGTGGTGGACATGGCGCGTTCCGCGGCCATCATGGCATTGCGGAACTGAGGGAAGATGTCCAGCGCCACTGCGAAGGTCAGCAGCACCTTGTCCGCATCGGAGAGCTGCAGCGGCTCGGCCAGCAGACTAATGTTGCGGAACAGCGGCAGCTCGGCCGATACCTCGTGCTCAGAGAGCTCGTTGAGGCGTCGGCGCAGCGTGCGGCGCGCGCGCTCGACGGCCTTGCGGCCGCCTTCCTCGTCGGCGATGTCGTCAGGGAGGCCGGTGAGTTCGAGAAAATCGCGATCGCCGAATACCGACAGCACCGAGGCGAACGGGCCGCTGGCGTCGCTGTGGCGACCGAATAGCAGCGCTGCCTGTACCAGCCAGCACGCGAGCAGGGGTTGATAGTCGCGCATGGCGTTGGCCATGCTGCCAGTGGTACGCGTCGCTGCTTTGGGGTGCGCGTCTTCGAGAAAAGGTAGTTTGATCATGAGCTCCTGAAATCGGGCGGGCTATGCAGGCCCATTGTGTGCCCATTCGCGCCGCAAGCCAATGCTTGGACGGTCCTGGTGAGACTCTTGCCCCTGAGGGCTACGGTCGCGCTACTATGGGTGGTAATCGGTACTTGGACAACAATACAGTCAAAACGTGCCTGACCGTCGGGCAATGGGGGGCGGCTTGGCCGATACGGTTACGATCATGCATCTCGCCGACGTGCATCTGGGGGCCGGCCAGTCGGTGGCGGCCGAGGATGCCGACGCCGAGCGTTTGCGCTCGGCGGTCGAGCGCGCCTTCGCGCGGGCCATCGACGACGCGCTGACGGAAGCAGTGCAGTTGGTGGTTATTCCGGGCGATCTCTTCGACGGCGCCTGGGCCGACTACCGCGTCGCGCTGCGTGCAGCCGAGCAGATGGCGCGCCTGCACGAGGCGGGCATACCTTGTGCCATCGTGCGCGGCAACCACGATGCCGAAAGCCAGATCAGCGGCCGCACGCCGTGGCCGGACAACGTCAAGGTCTTCGACCACCGCAAGCCGGAAACCTGGGAGCTGGAAAACATCGGCGTTGCCGTGCACGGGCAAAGCTTCGCCCGCCGCGACGTGACCGAGAATCTGGCGATCGGCTACCCCGAGCCGGTGCCGGGGCTGATCAACATCGGATTGCTGCACACCGCCCTCGACGGCCGCGAAGGGCATTCCAACTACGCGCCTTGCCGGGTCGACGAGCTGGTGGCGCGCGGTTACGACTACTGGGCGCTAGGGCACGTGCACAGCTTCGAATGCGTGCACGAAGCGCCCTGGATCGTTTACCCGGGCAACTTGCAGGGGCGTCACGCCCGAGAGCTGGGACCGAAAGGCTACGTGCTGGCGCGCTTTTGCGGCGGCGATTGCACGATCGAGCACCGCTGCAGCGACGTTCTGCGGTGGGCGGAGTGCGTGGTGGAGATCGGCAGGCTGCCCGACCTGGACGCGGTGTTCGACGCGGCCATCGATGCCGTCGCCGCCGAGATGGAGCAGGCCGACGGCCGAGATCTTGCCGTCCGGCTGCGCCTGCGCGGCAGTGGCCCAGCGGCGGCCGAGGCCCATCGCGATCTGGACGCTTTGCGGGAAGGCTTGGAAATCGCGCTCGCGCCGCTGCGTACCCAGAGCGGCGTGTGGCTGGAGAAGATCAAGCTCGAGCGTAGCAGCGTTGAAGAGCCTGCGGTGCGCATGGAAGAGGCCGCACAGGTGCTCGAGGACTTTATGCAGGATAGCGCGCCCGAGCTCCTGCCCGAGCTGCTGCAGGAGCTCGAGCCCATGTTGCGCAAGCTGCCCGCGCGGCTTGCCCGGCAGGCCTTCGACCTCGACAGCGAAGCGTGGCAGGCGGACTTCTACCAGGAGCTCGAAACTTTGCTGAGCGAAGCTGCAAGGCCAGCTCGGGGGGAGGGCGCGGCATGAGTCAGATCCATCTCCATCACGTGCGCTTGGCGCCCTTCGGCAATCACCGCGATACGGTATTGGAGTTCGCCGCTCCCGGGGCCTTGACTGTTATCTACGGCCCCAACGGGGCCGGCAAGAGCACGCTGCGCCGCGCGATACACCACCTGTTGTTCGGAATTCCGCAGGGTCGCCTAGAGGATGACTACCGCCATGCCCGCCGCGATCTGCGCATCGAGAGCGAGTTGGAGGTCGACGGCGTGCGTCGCCACCTCGCGCGCGTAGCTGGCCTCAAAAACTCCCTGCGCGATATGGCCGACGGCGACAAGATCGTTCCGCCGGAATGGCTGGCCGAGGCGCTGAGCATGGAGCGCGAGGTTTACACCAGTCGCTTCTGTCTTGATCACGAGGCGCTACGCGCCGGAGGCGACGAGCTGCTGCACGCGCCGCCGGGCGAGGTGGCCAGCCTCGGACTCTCCACCTTGAAGAGTCTACGCCAGCTCGAGCAGCAACTGGGCGGCGACGCTGCCGAACTGTTCAAGCCCAATGCCAGCAAGCCGGCCTTGAACGCGGCCTTGGCGCAGTATCGCACGCTCGAAAAGCAGCTTAGACAGGCAAGCCTTAGTGCGGCCGATTGGGCGGCGCAGCAGAAGCGAGTGGCGGAGCTCATGCAGCAGTTGGAGCGGCAGAACCGGAACTACGCCGAGCTACGTGGCGAGCATGAGCGCTTGGCGCGCATCAAGGCGGCCAAAATGCCGCTCGCGCAGTACCAGGATGTTCTTGCGCGGCTCGAGTCGCTGCGGAACGTGCCTGATCTCGCCCCGGATTTTCAACAACGCCGCATTCAGGTGCTGCAGCAAGGTGAGGCCAGCGAAGCGGGTTTGCGGCACGAGACGCAGGTGCTGGAGCGGCTGCGTCGAGAACATGACGCACTGCCGTTGCAGCCCGAGATCATGGCGAGCGCCGAGGCCATCGAAGCCTGCCTGGAAGGGCGGGGAAGCTGGCAGCAGGCGCTGCGCGCATTGCCCGGCGCCGAGGCCGAGCTGACCCGGGCGCAAGCGAGCCGTAGCGAAGCCGTGGCGCGCGCCGGCCTGAACCAGACGGATGAACCGGCTCCGCTTCCGGAGGCGTGGGTGGAGCGGCTGCGAGCCTTGGCCGCGCGCTATGCTGACCTGAACGATAGCCGCGATGGCGCACGCGAAGAACTCGAGCGCGCCGAAGCCGCGCTGGGCCGCATCGAGAAGGCGCAGCCTGCTGAAACCCCTGCGGCCGAACTGCGCAGCTTGCTTCAGGCAGCGCATCGCGATAGTGCCGGACTAAGTGCCGACCTCGAGGCCCTGGCGGCTGCGGAACTGGCCGCGCAGCGCTGTAAGCAACGTCTGCTGGAGGCGCTTGCGCGCTTGGCGCCTCATCTGAAAGCCGATCAGGTGCCGGCGCCGCGGGTGCCGACTGCGGAAGTCATCGTCGAGTACCGAGCACGCTACGACGAGCTGCGGCGTCGCGAGGAGCGCTGGGCCGATGAGCGCGAGGAAGTCGAGCAGCGCTTGCACGACAATACGCGTCAACGTGAAGCCCTGTGCGAGCAAGGCGCGCCGCCGAGCTTCGAGCTGCTGCAGGAGCTGCGCGACAGCCGCGACGGTGTTTGGCGCGGCCTGCGAGCAAGCCTGGGGCTTGCGGCTACTACCGCGCAGCCGGATCCGCTCGAAGTCGGGCCGGCCGCCGAACGCTATGAACGGCTGGTGGCCGAGGCCGATCAACTGGCCGACCGCCGTTATGCAGCGGCCGACAGCCTGCAGCGTTTGAACCAACTACAGCATGATGCCCGCAGCCTGGAAGACCGCCGGCGGCAGCTCGGCGAGGCGCAGTCGCGTCTGACTACCGAACGCGCTGCGCTAGACGAGGAGTGGCGCTCGCTCTGGCGTGCCAGCGGCGTGCAAGAGCCTTCCCGGCCTGCCGAAATGGCGGCTTGGCGCCAAGACTACGAGCGCGCCGTCTCCATGCACGAGGAGGTTGCGCAAGTCGAGGCCGAACAGCAGCGCCTGAGGGCGCGCGTCGAGCAATGCCGCAAGCTGCTTGCTCAGGCCTTGGGTCGGGCTGGGCTCGCCGTTGAGCACGAGGCGCCCGCCGAAACTTTGCGTCTGCTCCTGCAGGCGCAAATCGACGTTTTGGAGGAGCGCCTGGAAGCCCAGCGGCGCTACGAAAAGGAGCTTCATGCCTGTCGCGAAGCCTGCGCGAGCGCTGGTCGCGGTGTTGAACAGGCCGACAGAAAACTCGCCGAGTGGTGTGAGGCCTGGCTCGAGGCTCTAAGCGCGCTCGGTTTGAACCCTAGCCTCGATGTCGAGCAAGCCCTGGCACAGCTCAAGGCCTTGGAAGCCTTTGCGCGCGCGCACGCTGATGCGTCCCGCGCCGCCTTGGATGTCGAGCGACTGCAACGGGTGCGCGGCGCGTTCGAGCGCGATCTGGAGGCTTTGCGGCCGCTGCTGGGCGCCGATGCGCCGAGCGAGCCTGATGCCTGCCTGCAGAGGCTTAAGGCTAGCCTGGAGCAGGCTCGTGACGCGGAACGCGACCGTCGCCGTCTGCACCAGGACATCGAAGCCGCTGAACGGAGGCGCTCCAAGCATGAGCAGACAGCGCGCGATTTGCAGGCGCGTCGTCAGGCGCTCTTGGTCGAGGCTGGGGTGCCCGAATTCGCAGAGCTCGAACAGGTCGAGGCCAAGGCAGCAGAGAAGCGCCGCTATCGTGAACAGCTCGAGCAGCTACGCCAACAGTTGTTCGAGCTGGGCGACGGCTTGACGCCAGAGGAGCTGGCCGAGGCCGCCGCTGCAGAGTCGGACGACGGCCTGGTCGAGCGGCTGGAAGCGCTCAAGGGGCAGCAGGAAGCATTAGATGCCCGGCGCGGCGAGACCCAGCGAGATCTGGCGCTGGCGCAGCACAGGCTTGACGAGATGCGTAGCGGCGAGGCGGAGGTGCTCGCGCAGCAGCGCGACGCGGCCTGGCTGCGCGTGCGCGAGCTGGCCGAGCGTTACGCCCTGCGCAGCGTCGCTGCAGGCTTGGTGCGACGGGCTATCGAGGCCTATGCGGCGCAGCATCAGGACCCGTTGTTGGTACGCGCGGGCGAGCTTTTCCAGATTGTCACCAACCATGCTTTCAGCACGATTACCCCCGACTACGGGGAGCAGGACCAGATCGTGCACTTGGCCGTGCGCGCCGACGGCGAGCGCGTGCCGGTGCCGCGTCTGAGCGACGGTGAGCGCGATGCGCTCTATCTCGCTCTCTACGTCGCGGCGCTCGAGCAACATCTCGATCGCGGCCTGGTCCTGCCCGTGGTCTTCGACGATGTGCTCATCAACGTCGACGATCCGCGCAGCGAGCCTTTGCTCGGCCTGCTCGCCCAACTGGCCCAGCGCACCCAAGTGCTG
>JAJUGG010000021.1 GCA_029268285.1 Ectothiorhodospiraceae bacterium
CGGTAACCATACGAGCATTCTCGCGACGCTGAACGGCATTGGGGCGTGCGCCCGCCAGCGCCATCGCGCCCAGCCGATAGCCTATGGTTTCCGCGGCCGCCCAGTACATCTCCCACCACAGCAGTGACAAGCGGAAGGCGGGCTCGACCAGAATAAAGGGGGAAAGCGGAGCAGGGTTCGCCACGAAATGGCCCTCGCGAAGACGGGTACTGGAGATGGGCGTTACGCACATCAAGTTCAACCGTTCGCAGGTGACGTCAAGGTGATTGGGCTAAGTTCTTGATCTGCGTCATAACCGCTGGACGGCAGTGCTTTAACATCGGCATCGGTTCGGATGATGAGGTAGCAGGGCTATGCCGTTCTGGCCGTGGTCGCAAGAGCTCGAGGTGGGGATTCGGCAGATCGACGAGCAGCATAAATGGCTGGTGGATCTAACCAACCAACTCCACGATTTGATCGAGGACGGCGCCGACCGAGAAACCATCAGCCAGTTTCTGGATGCGCTGATGGACTACACGATGTATCACTTCATCGTTGAAGAAGAATTGTTTCAGCGTCTCGGCTATCCCGAAACAGAAGGCCATTGTCGGGCCCATGGTCGCTTTACCGAGCAGATAATGAGCTTGATCGAGCGCCACGATGCGGGGGAGGCCGTGGGAGTCGAGGCCTTAGAGCTGTTAAAGGGCTGGCTGGAGCATCATATCCTCAAAGTAGACAAGGCTTACGTCGACCATTTTCGTGCTCATGGCGTGGGTTGAAGCTCGCAGACCGGCCTCTTGCAGCCGGCCATTGCGGAGGCGCCACAGGTACGAAATGAGGTTGTCGCCGCGATTCCAAAAAGACCTCGGAACAGCTTTTTTGTTTGCAGAATCCGAAGGCCTGCGCTTACTATAGCTACGAGCGCAATCAATAATAAGAAACGGCTTATCTAATAAGCCCTTACCTGGCCTTCATTCGTTAACGAAGGCCGTTCCATTGAGGTCACATGAAAAAAATCGTTGTAGTGTCCAGCCTCGCCATTGTGATCGCCGGTGGCGCGGCAGCTGTTCCGTATTATTCGGGGGATAAGGTCGAGTCATCCATCAATACCGTTCAGACGCTTCGCCGCGGGGCTGTCAGCCTGAGCTACGAGGCCAACAGCTATGAACGGGGTTATTTGAACTCCTCGGCCGATTCCACGCTTGCCGTTTCGGTGGCGGACGAGGTGGTGAGGTTTGCGGTCGAGCACGAGATTGAACATATGCTCGTGCCGCAGGTGCGTTCTACGTTCCGGGTGCTACCCGAAGGCGATGGCGTACAGCGGGCCTTGTACGAGTTCTTCGGCGACCAGCCGGTACTGATTACGGATACGCGGATGACCACGGGCGGTGCCACGGTAGCCGCGACCATGCCCGAAGTGCAAGGCATGCTTGCCGACGAGCTGACGCGGCTTAGTTTTGGCGGCCTGAACGGCAACTTCATCTACGGCGGCGACAAACTCGCCGGAACTATCGACGTGCAGCCGTTGAGTATGTTCGAGGGCGAAATGGGTCTCGTGATCGGCGCCCAGCAGCTTCAGTTCGAGAACCGCGAGGTGAGCGAGCTGGTCAGCCCCGGTGAAGCGAGCTATTCCCTGGAGCGCTTCGAGTGGCGTGATGCGGACGGCGTCATTGCACTGGATAAGGTGCGCGTGACGTCCTCGCAATCCGTCAATGCCGACTTGATCGGCAGCGAAATGCTGATGGAAGTTGCCAGCCTGGAAACCCCCAAGGGCCACATCGACGACCTCAGCCTGAGCATGGGCTTGGATAATTTTCATCGCGATTTGATGGAGTTCCTGGCCGAAATGGAGCAGAACGCTCCTGAAGACCTGGAGAACTTCAACATCGCTCCTGAGGTCTTCGAACCCATGCTGGTCCGGTTCCTGGAGAGCGCGCCCGGCTACGACATGCAGTTCGTCCTTGGGCCGAGCACGGACTCGCGGATGGCTCTTAACTGGGACATGCTATACAGCAAGCCCGAGGCTCTGGAGATCGATCTCGATCAGCCGATGAGCCTGATCGCCGGCATCGATACCACGGTGCTGCTGACCTTTAAGCCGGAGTTCATCAACGAAGTTGCAGAGCTTACCGGAGGTGTATTCGGTAGCGCAGAGGAGATCAACGCCATGCTGGGCATGATGGAAGCCGAGGGCTACCTGAGCCGCGACGACAAGGGCTATCGGGTCAAGCTCGGATTCCAGGGCGGCAACCTGACGGTGAACGACGTGCCGCGGCCCGAGCTCATGATGATGCTCGCCATGCTGGCCATGGAATAAGCGCTCGAATTGTTCGAATGAAAACGCCGGCACACCTGTGTCGGCGTTTTTTTGTGCCCAGGTCTAATTAGTTCAGCGCTTGCAATGTGAAGCGGACCGTAGGCTCCCGGGGTCAGGGCGCGCTTGGTCGGTGTAATCGTGCGGGGTTCCGCCCGCGCGGAGCGTTCATGGCCTCCCTCGCTGGCCGTTCCCCGTGTCTCAGCGCCTCCGTGGTTTAGCTCGAGCCTTAAAATCGGTCGAAAGCGCAGGGCTAATAGGTTCTAAATACAAGAACATAATGCTTCGCTGTTACAGCGGCGAAACACAATAACACTCCGGCCCCTATTGCTCGGCCCCTTCGTCCCGTCGCTATCGGGCCGTCTTGGCCCCCTTCAAAGTCAACCTGCATGCGCCTGCAAGGCGAGTGTCGGCGGTTGATTTCATAGCTCGGCATAGATGTTGCACTTGATGTCCCGGTCATACGCGTGGTGCGCGAGCAGCGGATTGCTCGCGGCGTTGTAAGAGGGACTTTATGAACGATCCGGTACGGGTGGAGGCGTACAGCCCGAGACCCCGTCCAGAGGAGGCTGCTGCGCCGGCGCAGGCGGTCGAGCCCGTCGCTCCGCCGCAGCGCGGTTATGCTTGGTTGGTGTGGCGGCTCAACCGCCTGAGGGCCATGTCTGCGCCCGAGATCGCCTACCGTGTCCGCAATGTGGCGGTGCAATGGGCAGAGCGCACCGTCGTGCTGCGAGCCGACGTGCCGGCGCCGGATATGTCGGCCTCGGCATCGGCTTGGGTGAACGCCGGTGCGGCGGGCGACGCCGCGGGCTGTATCGCAGCGGCCGAACGGGTTCTGTCCGGGCGCTTGTCGCTGTTTGCCCTGCAGGATGTTGATATCGGTGTGCCGCCGCGCTGGAATCGCGACCCCCTCACCGGCATCGAGGCGCCCATGCGCTACGGCCGGAGCATCGACTATCGCCGGCCGGAGGCGGTCGGTGACATCAAATACATCTGGGAGCTCAACCGCCATCTGCAGCTGGTCCCGCTGGCGCAAGCGTATGCGCTGACGAAAGACGCGCGCTATCTGGAGGGGCTGCGGGTGCAGCTCGAATCCTGGCTGGAGCAGTGCCCGCGCGGGATGGGCGTGAACTGGAGCAGCTCCCTGGAGCTGGGCATACGCTTGATCAACTGGAGCATCGTCTGGCAGTTGATCGGCGGCAAGACGTCGCCGCTGTTTGCGGAGCCGTGCGGCCGGCAACTGCTACAGCGCTGGCTGGCGAGCATCTACGCCCATGCTCACGGCATACGCCATCATTTGTCCCGCTATTCATCCGCCAACAACCATCTGATCGGCGAGGCCGCCGGACTCTATCTGGCCACGCTTACCTGGCCGTACTGGAGCATATTCGAGCGCTGGCGCGGCGTCGCCCGAACCGTGCTGGAGCAGGAGTGCGCGCGCCAGACCTATGCCGACGGCGTCAACAAAGAGCAGGCCAGTGCCTACCAGCAGTTCGTGCTGGAGTTCTTCCTGGTGACCGGTTTTGCCGCGCGCGCGGCGGGCGAGCCGTTTTCGGACGGCTACTGGCGTCGCATCGAGGACATGCTCGAATACCTTGCCACCCTGACCGACAGCGTCGGTAACCGGCCGATGATCGGCGACGGCGACGACGGTATTGTCGCCGGGCTGTGGGACGATCGCGCAGGCGACCAGGGCGACTGGCTGCTGGCGGCCGGAGCCTGTCTTTTCGAGAGGCCGGACTGGCTGCACAAGGCACGCGGTGTGCCGGAGAAGGCGCGTTGGTTGCTCCCGGCGGAGCGGCTCGAGCGCGGCCTCGCGTTGCTGCCGCGCCCGGCGCCGCCGCGACGCCAGGTTTTTCCGCATGGCGGCTACTACCTCTTGGGCAGTGAGTTGGAAACGGCGAGGGAGATCCGCGCGCTGGTTGACGCCGGGCCCCTGGGCTACCTCTCCATCGCGGCGCACGGCCACGCCGATGCGCTCGCCTTTACGCTCAATATCGGCGGCGAAGAGTTTCTCATCGATCCCGGCACCTATGCCTATCACCGCGACCGCGTCTGGCGCGAATACTTCCGCAGCACCGCCGCGCACAACACGCTACGCATCGACGGCCGTGAGCAGTCGGTCAGCGGTGGCAACTTCATGTGGCGCAGCAAGGCGTCAGCGCGTTGCGAGCATTGGCAGTCGGACGAGCAGCGCGACGAGTTCGTGGGCTCACACGACGGCTACCTGAGCTTGTCCGATCCGGTATTGCACCGGCGCCGGCTGCAGCTCGACAAGCCGCAGCGCCGCCTGCGGGTCGAGGACAGCCTGGAATGTCGGGGCGAGCATCAGGTCGAGTGGTTTTGGCACTTTGCCGAGCACTGTCGGCTGCGTTGGGACAACGGCGCCATCCTCGTCGAAGGCGAGCGCAACAGCTTGCGCCTGCGTCTTCCCAAGCTCGACGCGGCGCGGGTGCGTATCGTGCGTGGCGCCGAGCAGCCGCCGTGCGGCTGGGTATCGCGGCGCTTCGACGTCAAGCACCCGACCAGCACGGTGGTGCTGGAGGGACGAATCCGCGGGCAAGCGCGGGTGGTTACCGAAATCCAGTGTTGAGCGGCTGGGTGCCATGCGCGGTTTACATGGATGGACCTCTGAAGCATTAGCGAGGCAGGAATATGGATATCAGTGTCTTCGGGCTCGGTTACGTGGGGGCGGTGTCGGCGGCGTGTCTGGCGCAGCTCGGCCACCGCGTCATCGGCGTCGATAAGTCGCCGGCCAAGGTCTCGCTCATCAACAAGGGCATGGCCCCCATCATCGAGCCCGGCTTGGGGGAGATGATCCGCAGCCAGGTCGAGGAAGGGAGACTGCGAGCGACAGAGGACGCCGAGGACGCTTTCTTCTCCTCCGATCTCAGCCTGATCTGCGTGGGCACGCCGAGTCAGGCCAATGGCAGCCTCGACATGAGCGCGGTGCGGCGCGTCAGCGAGCAGATCGGCGACTATCTTGCCGGCGCTGAGGATTTTCACGTGGTGGTGGTACGCAGCACCATCCTGCCGGGCTCGATGCGCGATCTGGTCATTCCCACCCTGACGCGGCGCTCGCAGCGTGAGCCCGGGCGCGATTTCGGCGTTGCCTTCAACCCGGAGTTCCTGCGCGAAGGAACGGCGGTGGAGGACTTCTTCAACCCGCCCAAGACCGTGATCGGTGCAAGCGACGAGCGCAGTAGCGAGATGCTCGGCGGCCTGTACGCGCCCTTCGACGCGCCGCTGCTGCAGGTCGATGTGGAAACCGCCGAGATGGTCAAGTACGCCGACAACGCCTGGCATGCCTTGAAGGTCTGTTTCGCTAACGAGATCGGCAACCTGTGCAAGGCCTTGCAGTTGGACAGCCACAAGGTCATGGATATCTTCTGCCAGGATCGCAAACTCAATCTGTCGCCGTATTACCTGCGCCCGGGCTTTGCCTTCGGCGGCTCCTGCCTGCCCAAGGACGTGCGGGCACTGACATACCGCGCCCGCACGTTGGACGTGGAGATGCCCGTGCTGAACTCCATTCTGCCGAGCAATCAGGGGCAGGTAGAGCGCGCCTTGGAACTCATCATGAACCGCGGCAAGCGGCGTATCGGTATCCTCGGCTTTAGCTTCAAGGCGGGCACCGACGATCTGCGCGAGAGCCCCATGGTGGAGGTTATCGAGCGCCTGATCGGCAAGGGCTACGAGCTGCGGCTGTTCGATCACAATGTCAATCTGGCGCGCCTGGTCGGCGCCAACCGCGATTACATCCTCAACCAGATCCCGCACATTTCCTGCCTGATGGCGGAAAGCCTCGACGAGGTGATCGAGCACGCCGATGTGCTGGTAATCGGCAACAAATCGCCCGAGTTTGCCGAGGTGCTCCAGAAAACCGATGGCAACAAGGTCGTGGTCGACCTCGTGCGCCTGAGCGAACGGACCTCCGATGGGGAGACTTATGAAGGCATCTGCTGGTAAGGGCCGCCGGGTTCTGATTATCGTCGAGAATCTGCCGGTGCCGTTCGACCGCAGAGTCTGGCAGGAGGCGACCACGCTGCGCGATGCCGGCTATCAGGTCACGGTCATCTCGCCGACCGGCAAGGGCTTCGAAGCGCGGGATGAGGTCATCGACGGTATCCAGGTCTACCGTCACCCGCTACCGGTAGAGGGCGCGGGGGCGCTCGGCTACGCGCTGGAATACGGCAGTGCGCTGTTCTGGGAACTGCGCCTGAGCCTGAAGGCCGCGCGTCGGCAGGGCTTCGACGTGATTCACGCCTGCAACCCGCCGGACCTGATCTTCCTGGTTGCGCTGGTGTTCAAACTGTTCGGCAAGCGCTTCGTGTTCGACCACCACGACATCAACCCCGAACTGTATGAAGCTAAATTCGGCCGTCGCGACGTCTTCTACCGCCTGATGCTGGCCCTGGAGCGCTGGACCTTCCGCAGCGCGGATATTTCCATCGCGACCAACGAATCCTATCGCAAGATCGCTATCGAGCGCGGCGGGATGGCGCCGGAAAAGGTATTCGTGGTGCGCAGCGGCCCGAACCTGGAGCGCCTGCAGCGCCGCCCCCCGGTGCCTGCGCTCAGGCGCGGGCGGCGCTATCTGGTGGGTTATGTCGGCGTGATGGGCAAGCAGGAAGGCATCGACCTGCTGCTGCGGGCGGTGCGGCATATCGTCCACGAGCAGGGGCGGGATGACGTGCATTTCGGTCTGGTCGGCGGCGGCACGGAGCTCGAGGCCATGCGCGAATACGCGCGCGAGCTCGGCGTGCAGGACTACGTCACCTTCACCGGCCGGGTGCCGGACGATGAGTTACTGGACATGCTCAATACGGCGGACGTCTGCGTCAATCCGGACCTCGTCAACGACATGAACGACAAGTCGACCATGAACAAGATCATGGAGTACATGGCGCTCGGCAAACCCATCGTGCAGTTCGAAATGACCGAAGGGCGCTTCTCCGCGCAGGAGGCTTCGCTCTACGCGAAGCCGAACGACGAGCAGGATCTGGCGGCCAAGCTGCTGGATTTATTGGACGATCCGGAACGGCGCGCGCGGATGGGCAAGATCGGCCGGGAACGGGTGGAGCGCGTGCTGGAGTGGCGCTACGAGGCGCCGAAGCTGCTGCAGGCCTACGATCATCTGTTCGCCGAGCTGCCGCTGCGCGGACGTCAGCGCGACGTGGCGGGGTGAGGGGCATGAACCTGTCATTCTGTTGCACAGGCTTTACGGTCGGACACTTCGCGCGTGCCGAGGCGGCTGCTGCTCGACGGCGGCGGAGCTCGACAGGGCGCGACAGGAAGCAGACACAACCGGGCTGGTACGGTACTTGCTGTGTAGTTCTAGAACCCGTGTTGGCCGAGGTCGGCTCGCGCGTGGGCTCTGGTCGAGCGTTTCTTCTTCAAAGGCGGTCGGCACGGCACTAGCGCCGTAGTCGGACGCTGTGTCACGAAAGGACGGCGGAACCGGTAGTTCATCGGTTCGGCGACCCTCGCGGTCGGAGCAGGAGGCAAGGAGCAATATGGCAGAGAGGGACGGCATCGAGCTGCGCGACTTCATGCGCATGCTGCGTCGGCGCAAGGGCGCGTTATGGGCAGGGCTGCTCGCGACCATCGCCTTGGTGGCGGTCGCGGTGGCGATCATGCCTACCACTTACCGCTCGACCGCGACGATTCAGATCGAGCGCCAGGTCGTGCCCGATCAATGGATTTCAGGCGCTTCGCTGGGTACGCCCGCCGAGCGTCTGTTTGCGATCAACCAGAGGGTGATGAGCAAGGAGAATCTCCGCGTCATCGCCGAAAAGTACCCGATCTTCGAACCCGGCTGGGAAGAGAACCCGGGTTGGCTGGATGCCATGCGCAGCAAGATCACGGTGGACAAGATCGACGTCGAGACCACCGACATGCGGCATGGTCGGGCGGTGTTGAGCACGGTCGCTTTCAACGTGTCCTTCGACGGCCCCAGCCCCGAAGTCGCCCAGCAGGTGACTGAAGAGTTGGTCGAGCTTTACCTCAAGGATAACGAAGTCCGACGGCAGCAGGCCGCCGCCGTGTCCGAGTTCCTGACGGCGGAGGCCGAGCGGCTTGGCGCCAAGGTGCAGGAGGTCGAGCAGAAGCTGTCCGAGTTCCGCGGCCGGCATCTGGATAGCCTGCCGGAACTGGCGGTAGCCAGCCGTAACGAATACGAGCGCAATCTCTCTGAACTCTCCCAGCTGCGCGACGCTGTCCGCAGCCTCGAGCAGCGGCGTATCCAGCTCAACACGCGGTTGAGCGGCACGCCCCGCCACGGCGAGGTATATACCGACCAGGGGCGCGCCTATGTATCGCCGCTGGACGAGCGCTTGAGCATGCTGCGTACCCAGCTCGCCGACGCCTTGATCCAGTATACGCCGGACCATCCGGACGTACTGCGGCTCGAGCAGCAGATCGCTTCGCTGGAAGAGAAGATCAACCAGGGCGAGCAGAGCGGGGATCAGCGCGCCGCCAGCAACCCCGTCTATATCCAGCTCGAAGGCGAACTGGCCGCGGTGGAGTCGGACATCAACGCGCAGACCAACCGCATCGAGCACCTGCAGCGGGAAATCGCCGATTACGAGCGCAGCCTCAGCGTCTCGCCGGAGGTTCAGAAGCAGTACCAGGCCCTGGTCAGCCAGCATGAAAGCCTGAGTCAGATGTATCGCGACGTGAACACTCGCTTGTTCGAAGCGCAAATGACCGCCCAACTCGAAGGCGAGCAGGCCGGTGATCGCTTCTACCTGGTCCAGCCGCCCGAAGTACCGCTCGGGCCGCAGAATCCGGGGCCGCTGGCGCTGATGATGTTCGGCACCGTGCTCGGACTCGGCAGCGGCGTCGGCGTGGCGGCACTGCGCGAGTACTGGGATCGCAGTGTGCGAGGCCGGCGCGGCGTGTTGGCGGTCATGAATCAGGCGCCGCTCGCAGTGATGCCTTATGTCGGTAGCAGCGCCGAGGACAGCCGGCGTAAGCGTTGGCTCCTGCTGGGATTGCTGGCACTGGCGGTGATCGGTGCGCTGCTGCTCTACCTGTGGAGGGCGGAGCTGGGCTTGGCGATGAATGACTGGCTCCGTGCCAACGGTGGGCTATGGCAATGAGCGGCGTGGATAGCGGCAGCAAACGGAAGTGCGAACTATGAATACACCGAGTACACGATTCAGCAAGACAGGGCCGGCAAGCTCGGCGGCGGATCTTCGCGACTACAACCTGCCCATCTCCTCCAACGGGCGCAGCGTCATACAGTACGAGCAAACGCCGACGCTGCCGGTGCCCGCCAGCCTGCTGGCTAAACACAGGCTGGTCGGAGCGCCCGGGCGGGGCGATCTCTGGGATCGCTTCTGTACCCTGCGCAGCCGTGTCGTGCAGACCATGGCGCAGAATGGTTGGCGGACTATCGGTGTCACCAGTGCTTGCCGCGGCGAGGGCAAAACCTGGACCGCGGTGAATCTGTCCATCGCGATTTCGCGCCTGGTCGGTAATACGGCGCTGCTGGTGGATGCGAACCTGCGGCGTCCGGCGGTGCATCGCTACTTCAATATGCGTACCGATACCGGCCTGGCCGGGCATCTGCGCGAGGAGTTCCCGGTCGAGCAGATGCTGGTGCACCCCACCGTCGGCAACCTCACGGTGCTGCCGGCGGGGGACTCTATGGCCGAGTACTCCGACTATTTCAGCTCCGAGCGCATGTACGAGCTGGTGCAGGACGTCAAGCAGCGCTACGACAACCGCACGGTGATCTTCGATCTGCCGGCGATCGAGGACGGCGACGGTGTGCTGGCCATGCTGCCGCACCTGGATACCTTGCTGTTGGTGGTCGAGGACGGGGTGACGCGCAGCGATGTGCTGGAACGCTCCGTGGAGGCGCTGGGCACGATGCCCATCCTCGGAACGGTGCTGAATAAAGTGCAATACGAAGACGACTGACGGGGCGTTTGCTACGCCTCGTTCGCCTTGCCTAGAAGCAAGGAGCCGTCCGGCTCCATGGAGAACGTGCCTGTGGCTCGGTTGTTGCTCTTCGGCCTGTTTTCGGTGTTGATGGTTGAGCGCATGATGGATTGGGAGCTCAGCCTCGTCACCGGGCTGAGCGTGAAGAATCTCTATATTTATTCCATCCTCGGGGTGCTCTTCCTCGGCACGCTGCTGCGTGGGCGCATCCTGCTCAGCACGGCGCCGCATGTGGTGACAACCGCGTTTTATCTCCTGCTGGGTTACGCGGCGCTATCCTGGTATTTCGCACCCGAGCTGAATCTCTGGAACCTGCCCTACGACCGTGTCGAAGGGTTCATCGCGCTCAAGCGCTTGATGGACCAGTTCATGCTCTTTCTCTTGTTCCTCATCCTGGTGCGCGGCCGCGATCAGGCCATGAGCCTGTCGCGCAAGCTGCTGGCGCTGATCGCGATCAGTAACGTGATCACCCTGATCGACGTCTACGACATCATCGATCTCGGCATCATCCACGAGCGCGAGGACGGCCGCATCAGCGGTACCATGGGCGAGTCCAACCAGTTCGGCGCCTTCCTGGTGTTGTTCCTGCCCGGCATCGTCGCTATGCCTTTCCTGAGCCGGGGCCTGGTGCGCGTGCTCTGGTTCCTGGGGGCGCTGGCAAGTATCGCCGCGCTGCTGCTTACGGTTTCTCGCGGCGCGCTCTCCGCGGTAGTGGTAGGAGCCCTGTGTGCTGCGGTCTTCCTGTACCGCTACATTCCGCACGGCCAGTTGACGCGCGGCGCGCTGGTGGGGGCGGCCGCCAGCGTCATCGCCGTTGCGGCGGTGATGGTGCAGTACGGCGAGCTGCTCTACAGCCGCTTGTTCGAGAAGACTCTGAACGAGGGAATAAACACGGCAAGCTCGGGGCGCAGCGATATCTGGCTGGATGCGCTGTCGACCATGGCCGAGCACCCAACTTCGTTCCTGGTCGGTACCGGCTGGAACATGTACCACAATATGCAAGAACTCGGTCTGTACGTGTACAACACGCACAACACTTACTTAGGTTATTTCTACGATCTCGGCCTGATCGGCTTGACGCTGTTTTTGGTGTTAGTTGCCAGCGTGCTGTTAGCGGCACGGCGTGGCATTGCTTCCATGGCGAGGCAAGAGCGTACCCTGCTGATCATGTTCGTCATCGGATTCATCAGCCTGCTATGGGCGGTGTTCTTCGTGGATCTGTTCAAGCCGTGGCTACTGATCTGGGCCTATTCCGGCTTGATGATGCGTATTGCGGTGGGGACGGCGGAAGCCCCCGAGATCGAAACGGAGGCTGCTGCGCAGCGTGGGCCCGCGACATCGGGCGCCTTGGCTAGTCAAGGCCGCTGAACATGAGCTCTCTGAAAAAGCGCGGCCTGATCCTGACCTTCTCGAGGGCGACCGATAAAGCGGTCATGATGTTCAGCCCGTTGTTGCTCGTGCGCATTCTCGATGTGCACGACTACGGGCAATACCGCGAGTTCATGCTTTACGCCACTGTGCTGAGCGAGATCATCAGCCTCAACGCGGGGCGCAGCCTGCTGTACTTCATGCCGCTCAAGCCCGATCTGACCCGGCGCTTCGTCACCCAGGTGATCCTGTTCAGCTTCGTGCTAACGCTAGGCGGCTGCCTGCTGGTCGTCGCAGGCGCCGATCTGATTCGCAGCTATACCAGCTTCGACTTCGTGCTGCCGCTGGTGCTGTACCTGTTCTTCATGACCAACTTGAACTACTTCGAGTTCTACTGGTTGGCCAGGAAGCGTTCGGATGTCGTGCTCTATTATTCGACCGGCAAGCTGATTCTGCGCCTGATCGTCGTGGTGGCGGTGGCGTGGTTGACGCACGACGCGCTTGCGATCGCTTATGCTCTGGTGGTGTTCGAGGCGATCCGCATGCTGCTGGTGCTGATCTACAGTTGGCGCAAGCGCCTGCTGGGGAAAGACGTGGAATGGCAATCCTGCAAGGAGCAGATGGCCTACTTCGTGCCGCTGGGCGGCGCCAACATTATTTACGTCATCAACGAGAACCTGAGTCGCCTGTTCGTGTCGACCAACCTCGGCACTATCGCACTGTCCTTGTACACGATCGGTTCCTATGCCACGCCCTTGCGCAAGGTGCTGCGCAGCTCCGTGGGCGACGTAATCTTCCCGGAAATGGTCTCCAAGAGCGGTGCCGACGACCCGCAGGAGCGCTTGAGGCTGTGGCAGATGTCGACCCTGTTCCTGTGTCTGCTGCTGTTTCCGGCGGCGACGATCATGGTTGTGCACGCGGACCTGATCGTTACGACCCTGTTCACAGCGCAATACGCCGATGCCGCGCCTTTGTTCGCGATCTACGCCTTAGTACTGGCCTGGGACTGTTTCGATCTGACGCTACCGGTGCGCTCGGCGGGGAAGACAATGTATCTGGTCTACACCTCGGCGGCTGGGCTCATCGTCAACCTGGCGCTGCTGTTCCCGCTCTATCATGCATTCGGCCTGATCGGCCCGGCGCTCGCATACCTCGGAACGCGCATTTTCAGCGGCCTGATATTTATGTTTTTCATTCTGCGCCTATATAACATCCGATTGAAAGACATGTTGCCCTGGTCCGGTATTGCGCGCGTGGGCTTGGGCTGCATGGTAACCGCCCCTTTGCTTTATGGGTTTAATGCACTGGATGTGCATGAGCTCATCCAAGCCTTCTTCGGAATGGCATTGTTCGGAATTGGTTATGTCATTTTCATTCGCCTGTTCGGCAGTCGCCTGGCGAGCGACATGATGATGCGCATGCTGCCGGTACTCCGGCGCAGCCCGAGTTAGAGCAAGGAGACGCCTGCGCGGACGCTCGCCTTCAGCGTCGTCCGCGCGCGCTCGGCCAGGGAGGAAGCGAACGGGTTGGCCAACATAGAGCAGGGAAGCGTATGAAGTCCGATATCGATCTGGCGGCGGCTCCGGCGCACGCGTCGAGCCCCCGGGCAGCGGATAGTTTCAGCGGGCCGGTATTCATCGTCGGCATGCCGCGCTCCGGCACCAAGCTGCTCCGGACCTTGTTGAATCGGCACAGCCTTATCGGGATTCCGGAGTTCGAATCGCATTTCATCCCGTATTACGCGCAGGAAGACCGCGATTGGCGCGCGTTGCAGGCGCCGGAGGAGTTTCGCCGGTTTTATCAGCACATCGGTGCCAGCAATTTCTGCCGCCGGCTGGGCCGCGATGTGCCGGATTGCGAAGCCTGGCGGCAGGCGGTGGAGGAGTGGTCCTGCGCCGGCGTCATGGAGGCACTGTTCCGGCTCTACGCCGCCGGGCGCGGTAAACCGATCTGGGGCGATAAGACGCCGCAGTACCTGACCCAGCTGCCGCTGCTGGCGCGGCTCTATCCGGCCGGTCGTTTCATTCACATCGTGCGCGATCCGCGCGACTACTGCGCTTCGGTACAAAAAGCCTGGGGCAAACACCCCTACCGATCGGCTCAGCGCTGGGCCGACGAGGTCGCGCGTTGCCGGGCCGACGGCGCGGCGCTGGGCGAACTGCGCTTCCTGGAGGTGCGTTACGAAGATCTTTTGACCGATACCGAAGCGGTAATGCGCCGGATTAGCGAGTTTCTCGGCGTTCCCTTCGAAGCATGCACCACTGTGCCCGATAAGGCCGCCGAGAATCTCGGTGCGGCGCGCGGTAGCACCAGCATCGTGCGCGACAACGCCTACAAGTGGCGGCGAGGGCAGGACCGCCGCGCGGTGGCGCGCATCGAGCGCATCTGCGCAGAGGAGTTGCGGCGCAGCGGCTATCCGGCGAGCTATTCCGGGCCGTCGGTGCGGCTGGGGAGGGTGCGCCGGGGGTTTTATCAAGCCGCGGATGCCCTCCATGTGGTACGGCATACCTTGGCCGAAGAACCTAAATTCGGCGATGCGCTGCTCTCCTTGCGGGACAAGTTGCTCTATCGCGGCCCTTGAGCCGCTGCTGTGATCGAAGAGCAAGGGAGAACAATACATGCAAATCTATTTCTTGGATCCACAGCAGGAGCGACGACGCGTCGAGGAGGTGTGGCGGTCACTGCTTGCCGACGGCGATTACGATTATTTTCTCTCCTGGCCCTGGGTGGAAACTTGGTTGGACGTTGCGGCCGAGCGGCGCCTGAATGTGCAGCTGGCAGTCTTCAGCGATCGTGGCGAGGATGTGGCGGCTTGTTTCCTGGGGCGCCGGCGTCGGGTACGGCGCCGCCTGATCCGTAGCCGCACCTTGTTTCTGAACGCGACGGGCGATCGTGCGCTGGACAACCTCTATGTCGAGTACAACGCCATCCTCACGCGTCGGCGTTTTGCCTGCAGTCTTGATCAATTAGTGCGTGAACTGCCGGGGGGGTGGGACGAGCTGGTGATGCCGGGGCTGGATCCACGCCGATTCCCAGGCAGCGTGCTCGCTACTGAGCCTGGGTCGCGGCTGGCCGTGAACGATAAGCGCCAACCCGCCTACCTAGTCGATCTCGAGAGTGTGCGCCGCCGCGACGGCGATTACCTGTCCATGCTGGGTAAGTCCACCCGCTCCCAGGTGCGACGCTCGCTGCGGCTCTATCGCGAGCGAGGCGAGGTGCGCTTAGAGGCGCCGGAGACAACGGCGCAGGCGCTGGAGATGTTCACCGAGATGCTGGAGATGCACCGCGCGGCCTGGGCGCAGCGCGGACGGCAGAGCAACTTCGACACCCCCTGCGTCACCGGCTTTCACTACCGTCTGATCGAGCGTCGCTTCGAGGCGGGCGATATTCAGCTGTTGCGGTTGCGGGTGGGCGACGAAACGGTGGGTTGCCTCTACAACTTGGTGCAGGGCGGCCAAGTCTACTGTTATCAGAGCGGTTTTCGCTTCGAGACCGACAACCGGCTCAAGCCGGGGCTGGTGTGTCACGTGGAGGCGGTGCTTCGCAACGCGCGGGCAGGGGCGTCCTACTACAACTTCCTCGCCGGCGAGGATCGTTACAAGGCGAATCTGGCCACCGACTGCCACTGGTTGCACTGGGTGACCGTTCAGCAACCGAGAGTGTTGCTGGCCTTCGAGCGGTGGCTGCGCGTGGCGCGCAATCAGACCGACCAGCAGGAGCTTGGCACGGCGCCGGTATCTCGGGTTTCGGCAAGGAGGCATGCATGAGTCATTACGATAAGGTCAAGCAGACCATGGACGGCCGTATGAAGCAGTTGGCACGGGATGCGGTGCTGGTGGTCACGGTAGACACCGAGGCCGACGATGCCTGGCGCTACCCGGAGCGGGTAGAGCTCAGCAACATGGCCTATATTCCGCGCTTTCAGGAGGTCTGCGAGCGCTACGGCTTCCCGCCCACTTACCTCGTTGCCTACGAGTGCGCCGCGCGCGACGAGGCCGTCGAGGTGCTGGCACCTATCCACGCCCGCGGCGGCTGCGAAATTGGCCATCATCTGCACGTCTGGACCGCGCCGCCGTTCGTTCGCGACAACGGCCGCGGTGTGGACGAGGCTTGGCTGCATGCCTATCAGTACGAGTTGCCCGACGAGCTTTTCGAAGCCAAGGCCGATAGCGTGTACGAAGCGATACAGCAGGCCTATTCCGTCGCGCCAGTGGTGCACCGGGCCGGGCGCTGGGGCGTCGATCAGCGTACCTTCCATTGGCTTGCCAAACGCGGCTTCGTAGCCGACACCTCAGTCATCCCGCTGCGCAGCATGGAGCGCAACCGCGGCCTCAACCAGCCGGGGCCGAATTTCCTGGCCGAGCCTCGGATGCCGCACCGTATCGGGGGCAGCACGCTGTGGGAGTTGCCGGTCACGGTGGACATCACGCCTTCCATACTGAGCCGGGTCTGCGTCGAGTATCTCGAACACGCCTTGCCGGGGTCGCGCTATGTGTCCCGCCTGTTGAAGCACCGCGCGCTCGGCGGCGGACGCAGTTTGACGCTTGACCCTCGCTTTGCCGATGGGGTGGTCGAGCGCATGATGCTGAATACGCTGCGATCCGGCATCGGTTATCTGCATCTTGCCTTGCACTCTTCGGAGCTCGCGCCCGATACCAGCCCGTTCACGCGCACAGAGAAAGACTTCGACCGGGTCTGGCAACAGCTCGAGCGCATTCTCTCCTTCGGCCGCAAGCTGGGGTTGAAGGGCATGACGCTTGCGCAAGTAACCCAAAAATTCGAGGACGAGAGCGTTCAGGTGGCCAAGGTGGCTTGAGCCGGTCCGTCAAGGGCCTGCTAAACCGGGCCTGTCTTGCTGCGTGAGGGGCGTGTTCGTCGCGCTCGCGGCGCGCTCAAGGAGGATGTATGTGTGGAATCGCCGGTGTGCTGTCGACGATCGAGCCGGCGCCGGGCCTAGTCGAAGGCATGGCGCGGACGCTGGATCATCGCGGCCCCGACGACAACGGCGTCTGGTACGACCGCGCGGCGGGCATCGGGCTTGGCCATCGGAGGCTCTCCATTATCGATTTGAGCGCCGACGGGCATCAGCCCATGCACTCGGCCTGCGGCCGCTACGTCATCGTCTACAACGGAGAAGTGTATAACTTCGCCCAGTTGCGGGCGGAGCTGGAAGCGGCGGGCACAGGTCTGCGCAGCCGTACCGATACCGAAGTCATTCTGGAGGGTATCGCGCATTGGGGGCTGGAGCGCACCGTCGCGCGCCTGGTCGGGATGTTCGCCTTTGCGCTGTGGGACCGTGAGCGCGAGGAACTGACGCTGGTGCGCGATCGCCTCGGCATCAAGCCGCTTTACTACGGCCGTTGCCGTGGCAACTGGTTGTTCGGTTCCGAGTTGAAGGCGCTGTGCGCTGGAGCCGGCGAATCGTTCGACGTCGATCGCAACGCGCTTGCGCTGATGCTGCGCTACGGCTACGTGCCCGGCGAGCACACGATTTACCGGGGCGTGCGCAAGCTGCCCGCGGGATGTTGGGTTCGCTTGACCGCGCGCCAGGCCGAGGAGCCGCCTGTCACCCGCTACTGGAGCGTGCAGGATGTGGCCGAAGTAGGCCGCGGCGACGCCTTCCGAGGCAGTCCCGAGCAGGCCGTGGACGCGCTGCAGGAGTTGCTGCTCGAGGCGGTGAAACTGCGCATGGTGGCGGATGTGCCGATCGGCGCCTTTCTCTCCGGCGGCATTGACTCTTCCACCGTGGTCGCGCTGATGCAGGAGCAGAGCAGCCGACCGGTCAAAACTTTCTCCATCGGGTTTCGCGAAGCGGGGTTCGACGAGGCGCAGCATGCGCGTGCGGTCGCCGAGCACCTCGGCACCGAGCATCAAGAACTGTACGTGACGCCGGAGCAGGCCATGGCGGTGATTCCGCGCCTGCCGGAGATATACGACGAGCCGTTTGCCGATGCCTCGGCCATTCCCACGCTGCTGGTGTCGGAGCTCGCGCGGCGCGACGTGACAGTGAGTCTGTCCGGCGATGGCGGCGATGAACTCTTCTATGGTTACCGGCGTTACTTCGATCTGCAGCGGCTGTGGAACAAGGTCGGGCGGCTGCCCTATCTGCTGCGCGCTCCTGCTGCGCGGCTGATGCCGCGGGGCGGGGACGGCGGTGGCGGCCGGCGCGTAGCGTCGATGCGCGAATTGCTTGGCGCCCGCGAAGCTATCGACGTCTACCACTGGCGCATCAGCGAATGGCGCCAGCCCGAGCGGGTGCTGATCGGCGGCGCCAGCGCTCGATTGCGCCCGCGCCGGGTCGGCGCCGGTCGAAGTTTGGAGGATTATGCCGCGGCCATGATGCTGCACGATCAGCGTTACTACCTGGCCGACGACATACTTACCAAGGTGGATCGCGCCAGCATGGCCGTAGCCTTGGAAGCGCGGGTGCCGCTGCTCGATCACCGGGTGGTGGAGTTCGCCTGGCGTCTGCCGGTCGCCTGGAAACTGCGCGACGGCCAGGGCAAGTGGCCGCTGCGTCAGGTGTTGTATCGCTACGTGCCGGCGAAACTGTTCGACCGTCCCAAGCAAGGCTTCAGCGTGCCGCTGCGGCATTGGCTGCGCGGGCCGCTACGGGAATGGGCCGAAGCCTTGTTGGATCCGTGCCGACTCAAAGCCGAGGGGTTTTTCGACCCCGTACCGCTACAGGCGCTCTGGCAGGAGCATCTAAACGGACGCCACGATCACGCGCAGCGGATCTGGTCCGTTCTGATGTTCCAAGCGTGGCTGGAGCAACAATCCCGCGAGCGTGCCTGGGAGCAGCCGGCCAGCGCCCTAGTTGGTTGATTGCTGTAAACGTGACCCAGGTGTCTTCGAGCTGTGATAGCCCTCTCAAAGCGTAACGGCGACCGCTGTTAGCCTAGCGTCGCTTGCATGGATCGTGCCGTTCCGAACGCGGCGTTCATGCAGAGCAACGGAGGCAAAAGGACCGTTTCCAGTTACGTAATCAAAGGGTATGAAATGATTAAATCTGCAGTATGGCCCGCATTGTTGGCACTAGGGCTCGCTACCGCAGCCCAGGCGGCACAGGCTGTGCCGGTTATTCCGGGGGCGGCAGGTTTCGGTATGTCGACGCCCGCCGGTCGCGGCGGCGAAATATATAAAGTTACTAACCTGAACGATTCCGGGAGCGGCTCTCTGCGCGCCTGTGTCGAGGCTTCCGGCCCGCGCGTGTGCGTGTTCGAAGTGTCTGGCGCGATCCAGCTCCAGAAGGACCTGCGCATCCAGAACCCGTATATCACCATCGCCGGCCAGACTGCGCCGTCGCCGGGTATCTCACTGTACGGCGGGACGGTGCGAATCTATGACACCCACGACGTGCTGATTCAGCACATCCGTATCCGTGTCGGCGACGCCAACGGCGGTTCTGATCCTATCAACCGCGACGCTCTCGACCTCGCCGGCGGCAGCGGCGTGAATAACGTCGTGCTCGATCACGTCTCCGCCAGCTGGGCGCTGGACGAAATGGTGTCGGTGTGGAAGGGTCGTAATGTGACCATTCGCAACTCGATCATTTCCGAGGCGCTGGACGAGCATCGCTTCGCGTACTCCGACGGCAACGTCGGCAAGGGGCCCATCGTCGGTCCCGGCACCAACAACGTGCTGTTCTCCGGCAACCTGCTCGCGCACAACCGCGCTCGCAACGTGCGCTCGAAGAGCGACGGCCTCGTGTTCGCCAACAACGTGGTTTACGACTACGCCTACTTCGGCACCGACATCGGTGAAGGCTCGAGCTCCAGTCGCACCTCTATCGTGGGCAACGCCTACGTTCATGGCCCGGCTTACGACGGTGCCTCGGCGATTAACATCCGCGGCAATCTCGCAAGTGGCTCGCGGATCTTCATCGAAGACAACATCGCACCGGGCGGCAACAGCAACAATCCGTGGTCCATCGTTAAGAACGGTGCGTCCTTCAACCCGCGCGTGAACACCGCGCCGATCTGGCCTGAGGGTTTCACGGCGCTGCCGGCGAGCCAAGTGCAGAGCTACGTGGCCGCTAAAGCCGGCGCGCGTCCGGTCGACCGGGACGAAGTCGATGCTCGGGTGGTACGCGATTTGCAAAACCGTACCGGCGGATTGATCAACAGCCCGAGCGAGGTGGGCGGCTTCCCGAACCTGGAGCGCAACACCCGCCGACTGACTCTGCCGGAACGGCCGCATGCCGACGATGACGGCGATGGCTACACCAACCTGGAAGAGTGGCTGCATGGCTACGCACGCCAGGTGGAAGGTAGCGGCGGCGACTCGGTCGCACCGCAGGCGCCGAAAGGCTTGCGCGTCGAGTAAGCAGTACGGCATAGCGCCTTGAAGCGGCGCGTGCGTCGGCGGCCCCGGGGGCGTCGGCGCACGCGCCGTTTTTTATTGCGCCCATGCGTCGCGTCGCCGCCCCCATAACTGAGGCAAGGCAAGAACAGCGAGGCGATGGATATGCCCGAAGCGGTACAGCTGCGTGTCTGTCACATTATTGGAGCACTCAAGTACGGCGGCGCCGAACGCCAGTTCATTAACACGCTAAACGCGCTGAGCGGCGTACGCCGTTACGCGCTGTTTACCCGCCGTCTGGCTTGTGTGCCGGACTTGGAAGCCGAGCTCGATCCCGATATCGTGCGCTACAAACTGCAGCTGCGGCAGCGCACCGCGCCCCTGGCGGTGCTGCGGATGGCACGCTGGCTGCGCCGGCAGCGCATCGACGTCGTGCACACCCATCTCTTCGGCGCCAACCTTAGCGGCGCGCTGGCAGCGCGCTTGGCCGGCGTGCCGATCGTCGTTACCACCGACCACGGCCTGGACCGCTGGAAACGCGCCCACCACCATTGGCTCGAGCGACAGGTCATTACCCCGCTGGTCGACCACCGCTTCTGCGTATCGCAGAACGTTTTCGAGTCCTTGACAGTAACTTCCGGTGTTGCGCCCGAGAAGTTATCGCTGGCCAGCAACGGAACCGTGGTACCGCCGGCGCTGGAGCAGCGCGAGCTTGCTGGCGGCGAACTCCACATCGGCGCGGTTGGGCGGCTGGTTTGGGAGAAGGACTTCTCTACCTTGATTCAGGCCGTGGCGCTGCTCAGAGACCGCGGGCGGCGCTTGCGGCTCAGCATCGTCGGCGACGGGCCCGAAAAGGCTGCATTGCAGCGTCGGATCGAGGAGCTGGGGCTGAAGCAGCAGGTAGAGTTGCTGGGCTTTCAAAGCGATGTACCGGCCTGGTTGTCCCGCTTTGACTTGTTCGCCATCTCTTCCGTGGAAGAAGGCCAGCCGCTAGCGTTGCTGGAAGCCATGGCGCGCGGCCTGCCTGTCGTTGCGACGCGGATCGGAGGCATACCCGCCACGCTGGCCGATGGCCGTGAGGGGTTGCTGGTCGAGCCGCGCGATCCTCGAGCCTTGGCGAAAGCGCTCGAAACCCTCAGTGAGGATTCCTCGCTACGGCAGAAACTGGGCGAGGCGGCGCGGCAGCGGATAATCGATGAGTTCTCCGTGCAGGCGCTGGCGCGGCGCTATCTCGATACCTATGCCCAACTATGGGAGGCCCGCTGCGGTGGCAACAGCGCGGCTGTGGCGGCTAGCTCGCACGAGCCGCGCTCGTGAGCCGCACGCCGTGGCGCGCAGCCCGCCCGGCGCGCGCTAAAACAGAATCCGACCGCTATTACATTCGTTCTTCGGGAGGGAGCCTGTGACAGGCGCAAGCATCGGCGCACAAATGTTTCTACTCAATTCCTTGGAAGTCGGCGGCTCGGAAAGCAAGATTGTTGCGGTGAGCAATGCGCTTTACCAGCGCGGCCTGCCGGTTCATCTCGCTTATCTCAACCCGCCTGAAACCTTGCTCGAACGCTTGCATCCCGATCTGCCGAGACTGGCGCTGCAGCGCAGCGGCAAGTTCGACTCCGGCGTCGTGCGGCGACTGCGCGAGTATGTCCGTCGCCAGGGCGTGAGCACGATCCATTGCATCAACCGCTACCCCATCGTTTACGGGCGACTGGCCGCGCCGCGCCATCCCGAAGGCGGACTGGGGCTGACGGCCTTCCTTAACTCCACCGATCTTCCCAGCACCGCTGAGCAGGCCAAGATGCTCGTCTACGCGCCGTTGCTGCGCAGCGCACGGCGGGTGATCTTCGGTTGCCGCCAGCAGAGCGCGATGTGGGCACGCCGTTATCGGCTCAATGCCGACCGCTGCGGCTACATCTACAACGGCGTGCGCGCCGAGCGCTTCCGGCCGGAGGCGCTATCCGATGAGCAGCGGCGCTTACGTGCCGAGCTCGGCTGGCGCGAGGACGAGGTCGTCATCGGCATGGTAGGGCAGTTGCGCCCGAAGAAGGGTTATCCCGACTTCATTGCCGCCTGTGCGGGCCTGCGACGCGCCGGGCTGCCGGTGAAGGCATTGATCGTCGGCGATGGCCCTGAACGCGCCGCCTTGGAGCGCCAGGCGAAGGAGGCGGGCCTGGAGGACCATCTGATCTTTCTCGGCGAGCGTTCCGACGTGCGGCCGGCGCTGTATGCCATGGATGTGTTCGCATTGACCTCGGTGAAGTCGGAGACCTTTTCCAATGCTGCACTCGAAGCCATGGCCATGCAGCGGCCGGTGGTGTTGTCGCGCCTGGGCGGCGCCGCCGAGATGGTGGCCGAAGGGTGTAGTGGCTTTCTCTACCCGGTCGGCGACGTGGCGCGCTTGATGCAGATTTTGCGACGACTCGTCGAGAAACCGGCCCTGCGTCGAGACGTGGGCCGGGCGGCACGGAAGAGGGTGCTGGAGCATTTCGAGTTCGAACGCATGGTTGACGCCTATGAAGCGGTGATGCGCAACGGCGATGAAGCCGCGGCGGTGGCGAGCCGCCAAGCCTCGCTGATTGGCTCTAAGGCACAGGGAGTATGAAGAGGATGAGAGTGCTAATTACCGGCCCGGCGCTGGATGACCCGGGTGGGGTGGCGAATTATTACCGCACGGTTTTGCCCGTGCTACGCCAGGATGGGCGCTTGAATGTGGATTATCTGCCCATCGGCCGCGGTGGAGGCGGGCCGGCGCTGTTACGGTTTCTGCGGGACCAGCGGCGCCTGCGCCAGCGGCTTGCCGAGACATCGCCGGATCTGCTGCACGTCAACCCTTCACTGAACCCGAAGAGCTTTATCCGCGATGGGCTTTTCATCCGCCAAGCCAAACGGGGTGGCGTGCCGGTGGTTGTGTTCTTTCGCGGCTGGGACGAGGCCTTTGCCGATCGTATAGACGGGCGTTGGTTGTCGTTCTTCCGGCACACCTATGGTCGAGCCGACGCCTTCGTCGTTCTGGCCTCAGCATTCGAGGCGCGCTTGCGGACGTGGGGCATTCAGGCGCCTGTGGAGCGCCACACCACGGTGGTCGATGACTCCGTGGCCTCGGATGAGCCGGCCGCGCAACGACCAAGCGCGCCGCTCGATGCTCTGCCGGTACGCGTGCTGTTCATGTCGCGGCTGCTGCGCGCGAAAGGCCTGCTGGAAACGATCGAGGCGATCCGGCGTCTGCGCGCGCGTGGCAGACAAGTCGCTTTGACCGTTGCCGGCACCGGCGAAGCCTTGCAGGCGGCGCAGGCCGCGGTAGCAGCCGAACCCTTGCTGCACGGCGCAGTGGATTTCGTCGGTTATGTGGAAGGGGAAGACAAGCGCGCCCTGCTGCGGCGGCACCGCATTTTCTGCCTGCCCACCAGCCACGGCGAAGGGCTGCCCAATGCGGTGTTGGAAGCCATGGCGGCGGGCCTTGCCGTCGTTGCTGCGCCTGTGGGCGGGCTTGCGGATATTCTCGAGGACGGCAGCACGGGGCGCATCGTGCCGCCGCGCGACGCGGAGCGTTTGGCCGCAGCTCTGGAAGCCTTATTGACCGATCGGCAGCAGCTAAAGGAAATTGCGGCGTTTAACCGCAGTTATGCGCGCAGGCATTTTCTTGCCGGCACTGTTGCGGAGAAATTGACTACGGTTTATGCGCGGGTTCTATGGA
>JAJUGG010000022.1 GCA_029268285.1 Ectothiorhodospiraceae bacterium
GATCTGCGCGACGGCAACCAAGCCTTGATCGATCCTATGAACGCAGAGCGCAAGCAGCGCATGTTCGATGAACTGGTGCGGCTTGGTTTCAAGGAAATCGAAGTCGGCTTTCCCGCGGCGTCGCAGACCGACTTCGACTTCGTGCGCCGCCTCATCGATGAAAATAGGATTCCTGACGACGTCACCATTCAGGTGCTGACCCAGGCACGCGAGCATCTCATCGAGCGCACCTTCGAGGCTGTGCGTGGCGCGCGGCGCGTCATTTTGCATTTGTACAACTCGACCTCCACCGTGCAGCGGCGTGTGGTGTTCGGCCTTGATAGGGCCGGGATTATCGATATCGCGGTTAAGGGCGCTCAGCTAGTCAAGCAGCACGCCGACGCCCACCCCGAGACCGAGTGGGTGTTTGAGTACTCGCCCGAGAGCTTTACCGGCACCGAACTCGATTTCGCGGTCGAGGTGGTCGACGCCGTCAACGCGGTCTGGCAACCGAGCGTGGACAACAAAGTCATCGTCAACTTGCCGGCGACGGTGGAAATGGCAACGCCGAATGTCTACGCCGACCAAGTCGAGTGGTTTGGGCGCCATGTCGCTAAGCGCGACGCCATTGTGCTGAGCGTGCATCCGCACAACGATCGTGGAACCGCGGTGGCGGCAGCGGAGCTTGCCGTGATGGCGGGCGCCGATCGCGTCGAAGGCACGCTGTTCGGCAACGGCGAACGGACCGGCAACGTGGATATCGTCACCTTAGCCTTGAACCTCCACACCCAAGGCGTGAATCCGCACTTGGATTTCTCCGATATTAACGAGGTCATCCGTTGCGCGGAATACTGCAATCAATTGCCGGTGCATCCGCGCCACCCGTATGCCGGCGAATTGGTATTTACCGCCTTTTCCGGCTCGCACCAGGACGCCATCAACAAAGGGCTCAAGGCGCGCCAGGCAGATCCCAACGGTTATTGGGAGGTACCTTACCTCCCCATCGATCCGCAGGATGTGGGCCGCACCTACGAAGCGGTCATCCGCATCAATAGCCAGTCCGGCAAGGGTGGCATCGCTTATGTGCTGCAGCGCGACCACGGCATCGACATGCCGCGCCGCATGCAGATCGAGTTCAGCCAGGTGGTGCAGGCCGTTGCCGATGAAACCGGTCGCGAACTGTCCGCCGATGAAATCTGGGCGAGTTGTCGCAGCGAGTATCTCGACACCCGCGCTCCGCTGGAACTTGTCGACTATCGCGAAACCAGCGACACGGGCGAGGGCGCGGTCGACCGTCTGTCCGCAACCGTCCGCTACGGCAATAAGGAATATCTGATCAGCGGCCGTGGTAACGGACCCATCGACGCCTTCGTGAGCGCGTTGCGCAGCAGATTCGGCTTCGATATCCAAGTCGTCGACTATCGCGAGCACTCGGCGGGAGCCGGAGCCGACGCTCAGGCCATTGCCTATGTAGAGCTCGGGTTCGACGGTGTGGGGCGTGTGCTGTTCGGCATGGGCCGGCATGGCAATATCCTTACTGCGTCCTTGCAGGCGGTCGTGAGCGCGGTAAACCGCGCCGCGCGCCAGGGCATGTTGGGTGCCGGGTCGACGTCTGAAGCCAGCGCCTGACTTTGATAAAGCCTCGCCGCTGGGGGTGGGCCTAGACCACCCGGCGGCGGGGTTCCCCCGCCACTATTTTTCAACTTTGCCGTGTGCTTCACATTTCCTCGCTAACCCCCTGTAGGAGCTGAGAAACGGATCACCCTGCGGTAGCCGGCCTGCTGGCACCATGCGTGCCGGACAGAATAACCGCACCGCTTCGAGGCTCTGCGTGAAACGACTTCTCTTCCTGGGCGCTGTCGCCTGCTCCACGAGCGCTTTCGCGACTCCCGTTTTCCACGATTCCGGCTCGCTGCTTACGCAGCGCACCGCCTCGTCCGTAGCCAGCGTCATGCAGGCCAGCGGCAACCCGGCGGCGCCCGTGAAACTGCTACGACCCGGCGAACGGTTACGGCTGGGGCTGCCGGGTTCCGTGGGAGGCTACTACGAATTGGGTGAAGTCGAGAACTTTGTGGAAGAGGTCGACGAGCTCCTCGACACGATCGAGCGCGAAGACATATCGCCGGAAGAGGGTGAAGAACTCGCGCGCCAATCGAACGACTTGTTGCAACGCCTTGGCCGCGACGGCTACATCAAGGCCGGCGCTAGCGCTCACGTACCCTTGCTGCCGCTAGTGATCCGCAGCGACGCCCTTGGCGCTGTGATCAGCCTCGACGCCAACGTATCGACTCAGGGGCAAGTTAGTCTGCTCGATTCCCCGCTGACTTATAACGCTCAAACCCGTGAACTTGAGACCGGTTCGGCGGTGTACATGAAGGCCGCGACCGTCGAAGAGTACAGCCTTGGTTTCAGCCGCGAACTCTTCGATAGCGCTCGCGGCGCGCTCAGCACCGGTGTTCGCCTGAAATACCTGAATGCGCACATGGCCAAGCAGACCGTGTCGCTGCACGCCATGGACGGTGACGTATTGGACGTGCTGAAGGACAACTACGACCGCGACGAGTACAGTTCCAGCGCGGTCACCGCCGATCTCGGAATCCTGTGGAGTGCGCCGCGATGGCAGCTTGGGCTGACCGTTGAGAATCTCAGCGAGCCTGAATTCGACTACGGCCAAATCGGCCTCGACTGTGGGAGCAGCGTGGGTCAAGCGGGTGACAACTGCTGGGTTGCCGCGAACTTTGGTAACGAAATCGCCCTGCAGGAGACCTGGGTTCTTGAACGGCAGGCGACAGCTGATGCTGCGTGGTATTTCGCCGGTGGCCGAGGCGTTGTTGCCGCATCGATGGCGCTCAACGAAGTCAACGATCCGGTCGGTGACGCGCAGCAATGGGCGCAGGTCTCCATCGGCTACGACACCGCGACACGGCTTCTTCCCGCCGTTCGCGTCGGTTACATGGAGAATCTGGCGGGCACCGAACTCAGCGCCGCGACCCTCGGCCTGACCTTCCTTGGCGCGATCAACCTCGACCTCGCCTACGGGCTCGACTCCACCGAAGTCGACGGCACCGGCGTGCCGCGTTTTGCAGCTTTCAACCTGGGCGCTGAACTGCGCTTCTAGCCCCCCGACGGTAGTAGTAGATGGAACTCAAGAATACGATCAAATTGACCGCAGCCCTGGCACTAGCCGCGACCCTTGCCGCTTGTGGGGGCGGGAGCGGGTCGAAGCAGGATAGCGGCACCCGCACCGACCATATCCTGGCCGCACGCGCTGTGGATGGTTACCTCGCCCGGGCGCTAGTATTCGCCGATTACGATGGGGACACGCGCCTAGATCCGTTTGAGCCGCGCGCGCGCACCGATAGTAACGGGTTTTTCGGCAAGAACCCGTTGACAGGTGCAGACTATTGCGCCGCGCCCGAAGACGCCCCGGAGGCGAGCTACTGTCTGCGGGTGCCTGTCGCTGGCAAGGACGCCATCGTGCGCATCAGTGGCGGCTTCGATCTGAGCACCGAATCTGCTTTTGACGGCATGCTTAGCTACGACCCCGCCGCGCTCGGGGCTTTGGACGGCGGCGTCGTTATTTCGCCCCTGACCACCTTGCTTAGCAGCGCCGGGGGACGTGCCGCGGAGCTTGCCGTGCTGGTCGGCCTGCACGATCCGCACACCGAGCTGCGCCGCGATTACATCGGCGAATTCGACCTTGGGCTGACCGAATCCGCCTTAGGCACGCATAAGGTCGTAACGGTGCTCTCCGATCTACTCTCCGACCACTACCGACGTATCGGCGACGAGGACGGTTTGCCCGGCCACGCCAGCACGATCGTCTACGACGCCTTGGCGGAGGAGCTGCTCGAGAGCGGCAGCTATTTGCACGCGGTGCTTCTGAGCGAAGCAAGGCTACAGAACGTGCTGCGTCGGGCGGAGCAGAGCTTGCGCGAAAGCTATCGGGCGGCAGCGCTGAACCTGCCCGCTGCACTCGACGGAGCCCGTATTGCCGAGCGCGCGCTTCGTGCCAGGGATGTCGCCGAGGCTGTCGTACAACTTGTCGGGCGTGGTGTGCAAGCCAACCCGACGCAGGCCCAGTTCCTGGGGTCTGCCCGTGCGGTCGAGGTTCTTGTTCGCAAGATCACCCAAAACACCACGGGAGCGGCAGGCTATGAACGTGCTGCGGCGGCTTTCGCCGCGGATCCGCGCGCTGTGGAGCAGCTCGGCACGGGCAGTTTCGACCTCAGCCGCCTCGTCAACGCCGGCTTTACCGTTCCCAATAACGACCGCCAAGACGCCGAGGCCGGCAAGCCCGGCACCATGCCCGGCACTACGGAACCGCCGCGCGAAGACCAGCCGGAGGAGGAGGTCAAAGACGAGGGAAGTGCGGTCAAGCCCCCGCAGCCGCCGCTAGCCTTGACCCAACTGGCAGGGAGCACGATGCGCCTGGATAAGCCGGAAGGCGATGAAACCGGTGCCGTGCAGTTCTACTTCATAGGGGAGCCGGGGGCGCGCTCCGGACGTTTGCGTGCGTGCCTACGCTATGCCGACACCGATCCAGGCGAAACGCTCTATAACACCGACGGGACCTACCTGACCGGCAGTTGGGAACAGATCGGCGACTACACCATCCTGATGACCGTGCGCATTTTCCTGGTCCTCAACGAGGAGTTGGTCGTCCGTAGCGTTGCCATGGGAGATAATGGCACGCCGGAGTTCAGCTTCGATTTCAACGGCAAGGACGGCTACTGGGCCGGCGCCTATCCCACTGCCTATGAGACGCTGCCCACCAGCAACACTCAATGCAGGAACCTGCTGCGACAGTAAGGCCGCAGCGCCCTCGGTAGCCTGATTGAAAGCCCGCGTCGATCCCTACGACGCGGGCTTTTTCGTTGGCGGCTGCCAATAGCAATTTGGATGGCCTATGCTAGGACCAAGGTTTTGCTAATGAAGTAACTGCGATGATCACCGCTGCCAATTCCGCAATTACCCACTATGCCGACGGGATCTCGGCCATCGATACCGAGTACTACCGCCAGCAGCTAGATGCGAGCCACCTCATCGTTCGCAACGGCCGCGCCGCGTTTGTAGATACCGGCCCCGCGACCGCGCTGCCTAAACTGCTGGCCGCTCTGGAAGCGAAGGATCTGGCCCGGGAACAGGTCGACTATGTGCTCCTGACCCACGTTCATTTGGATCATGCCGGCGGTGCTGGAAGCCTGATGCGCGAACTGCCGAATGCGACGCTGGTCGTGCACCCGCGCGGGGCCCGCCACATGATCGACCCCAGCAAGCTCGTTGCCGGCTCCATCCAGGTCTATGGCGAAGAGGCTTTCAAGCGCCTGCATGGCGAAGTGCTGCCTGTACCGCAAGAGCGCGTGCGCGTGGTCGACGACGGCGAACGCTTAGAGCTTGGCGGCTCGTCGCTGGAACTGATTCATACCGAAGGCCATGCGCGCCATCATTACTGCATCGTCGACCAGGATAGCGACAGCATTTTCTCCGGCGATAGTTTCGGGATTTCCTACCGAGTGTTCGATAGCCCAGCCGGTGCTTTCATCTATCCTACAACCACCCCGGTTCAATTCGATCCCGAGCAGGCGCATGCCACAGTGGATCGCATTCTCGCCTATGCGCCGCAGGCCGTGTTCTTGACCCACTATAGCCGGGTGACGGACGTGCCGCGCCTGGCGGCTGATCTACACCGCGACCTGGATGAGTTCGTGCGCATCGCGCGCCGTCATGCCGAGCGCGCCGATCCGCAGGGTGCGATTGCGAAGGACCTGGAGTGGTACTTACGCCGCCGCTTGGATGAGCATGGCGTAGACCTGCCTGAAGCCTTGATCAGCGATTGGCTGGCGATGGATGTACAGCTAAATGCCCAGGGCCTGGCGGTGTGGCTCGCAGGGCAGGGGCGCACGGCGTAGCGTTCGAAGGCCGCGTCCAAGAGCGGCGCGCCAGCGCTGCACAGGCGCCTAGGCTCGCGCCCCTACCGCCTGAACCAGGACCCAGGGAGCGACCACGACGCACCAAAGCTCCTGATCGACGCGAGTCCACTCGTTCGCTTCGTCGGCATTGGTGCGGCGGATGCGGTCGTCACGCAGCAGGTGCTCGATCCGCGCGGTATCGTCACTTGCCATGCTGATCGCAACTTCGATCAGGTCTTCGCTGGCATCGACCGTCACCACCGCGCCCATGGCGAAGTGTCGTTGTAGTTCATGCCAGCGTACGCGCGCCGTCTCATTATTGAGCTTGGTTCGCAGCTCATCGTTTTCCGAGCGCATTGCGCAACCTCCAAAAGCGGGTTTACGGGCGCCACAGGATAGCATTCCGTGCACCCGGAGCGTCGACCCGCGCTTGTCAGGCCGCACCCAGTCGGGTTCAATGCCCGAGCAAGCTGAAGCAGACGCTGAAGAGGGGAGTCATGACCATCTGGTTTCAACAACGTTCGCTGGAAGAGATCAACGCCGGCGCAAAGCGCACGCTGGTCGCGCATGTCGGGATCGAAATCCTGGAGCTGGGCGACGACTTTATCCGTGGTCGTATGCCGGTAGACGAACGCACGGTGCAGCCGGCCGGAATATTGCACGGCGGTGCATCGGTCGTTCTCGCCGAGACCTTGGGCAGCATTGCCGCCAATCTTTGCGTGGACCCGTCCAAGCAGGCCTGTGTCGGCCTCGAAATCAATGCCAATCATGTCCGCCCGGTGCGCAGCGGTTTCGTGTATGGTATTGCGCGCCCGCTGCATATCGGCGGCCGCACTCAACTTTGGGAAATTCGTATCGAAGACGAGGCCGAGCGCCTTGTATGCGTGTCCCGCCTGACGATGGCCGTGCTTGACCACCAGCGCGGCTGATGAACGTTCACGGCGCAAGGACGCGCCGCGCTCGTTGTCCTTGAACCGTGCCCATATGCAAAAATCCAATCTGACTATTCTCGCCGGGCCCACTGCGCTGGCACAGATTCGCGAGCGTGGCTTAAGGCCCGATGACGTCGACGTTTTCCCCGGCGCTTCAGGCGGTCCTAAATGGTTCGTGCTGACGGGGCTGGATCGGGTGATATTCGGCGGCTTCTTCGCCGGGCGCCAACGCCCGTTGCACCTGATCGGATCCTCTATTGGCGCTTGGCGCACCGCCTGCCTAGCGCAGGCAGACCCGGTCTCGGCGCTGGAGCGTCTGACCGAGGGGTATCTGGAACAGCGCTACCCGGCTAAGCCCACGGCGGCTCAGGTCAGCGCGGAAGCGCGTAAGATTCTCGACCATGTGCTCGGCCGGTCTGGCGCCGCAGAGATCGTCGCCCATCCCTGGGCGCGGCTGCACATCGTGGCGGCTCGGTGTGAAGGCTTGGCGGCAAGCGAGGTCCCCCGCCTGCAATTGGCCGGCTTTCTCGCCAGCGCCCTGGGGAACATTGTCAGCCGCCGTACCCTGGGGCGCCGCCTCGAGCGCGTCATCTTCCACACGGCGGGGGACACCAGCCCCTTCGTTGCACTGAACGACCTCCCGACGCGCCATGTCGAACTGCGCGAAGAGAATGTCGGGCCGGCCTTGCTCGCTTCCGGCGCCATCCCGCTCGTGCTCGAGGGAATTCCGAATATCGCGGGCGCACCGCAAGGCATGTACCGCGACGGCGGCATCGTCGACTACCACTTCGACATCGACTTCGGCGCAAAGGACGGTCTGGTGCTGTATCCTCACTTTTATCCGCACCTGGTGCCCGGCTGGTTCGACAAGCCGCTACGCTGGCGTCGCGCACGCGGCGAGAAGCTCGATCGAGTCGTTCTGGTTGCGCCTTCACGAGAATTCGTCGAACGGCTGCCCTACGGCAAGATTCCCGACCGCAAGGACTTCGAAGTCCTGGACGACGACAGCCGCTTGCGCTACTGGCGCAAGGTCGTTGCCGAGAGCGAGCGGCTGGGGGACGAATTCCTCGAACTGCAGGAGAAACAGGCGCTGGCGGGCCAAGCCCGGCCGCTGCCGGCCTGAAGCCGCCTGAAACCATTGGAAATGGAGTTCTCTGCGATTGACTGGCGAGCATAAAAGGCTATGCTCGCCGTTTCCTTCGCACCGTCCGGCATGATGCGCGTACTGTTGATCGATGACGACCCTGCTGCGATTCTCCTGGTGGAGCTCGCCCTGCAGGAGGCCGATATGGATGTCGACTTCACCTCCGAAGGGAGTGTGCAGGCTGCGCGTGCGCGTTTGGCCGCCGGGTGTGAACACGGCGGCTTGCCCGATATCGTGCTGTTGGATCTTAACCTGCCGGACGGCAGTGGGCACGATCTCCTGATCGCGATGAAACAAAACCCGGCTTTGCGGCGGATTCCCGTCGTAATCCTGAGCACATCTTCCTACGAGCCCGATATCGAGCGAGCCACCTATAACGGCGCTGCCGCCTATTACGTTAAACCCAGCGGATTCATCGAGCTGGTTGCCTTGATGAGGGAGCTACCCCGCCACCTTGCCAACTGAGCGAGCTGGGCGGAGCCGTGCGGCTTGGTCTCCCTGCAGCAGCGTGCGCAGAACCAACAAGACCCCCAGAGCGCTCATCATCGCGGGCGGCATCCACGTCAATAAGCCGCCGAGTTGCTGATCCGTAATCGGGCTCAAGGGCCAGGCGCGACCGCAGACTTCGTAAACATCGAACATGACCTGGTCGTGGAGCGCGATGTAGGCGCCGAGAAAAATCTGCGGGAACATGACGCCGATCAGCATGGCGATTCGCCAGCCCGGAGAAACCCATCCCGGTGCGCCCGGCGCGCGACGATCGAAGATGATCCACCAGAACAACAAACCGTCCACGGCCATGGACCAGTTCATCAGTTCGTATCTGGGGCGGCTGAGCATCGCCTCGAAATGCACTTCGGGCATTAGCCAGAAATAAATCAGCCCCACGAATAACAGGGACGCTATCACGGGCGCTTGCAAGACGCGGTAGGGGATTTGGATAAGGGTCGAACGCCATAGGCGGGATAGCCGTGGCCGCCACCTCTCAGGCAAACCGGCCGCAAGTACCGGCGCCGGCGCGGCCAGAGCGATGAGAAAGGGCGCCAAGTGGTGCAGCACCAGGTGCTGGCCGCGGTGTATGAAGAACATGTACTGCGCGAGGTAGTCGAAATAGGTCTGCGTTACGACCAGCATCGCCAGCAAGCCGGTGATGAAGCAGACCACTCGGCCACAGCCCGGCGACGGCAGACGGCGCAAGCCTCGCAGGTAAAGCAGCAGGGCGCTGCCGATCACCAGCCAGATCGGCAGCGAAAATTCCCAGGGCAGTAAGTAAGCCAGCCAATCCGTCACATGCCTTCCTTGGCAAGAGGCGCCTATTGGCTACTATGTGAGGCTTTTGCGCATTTCTTCGAGCCACTTGCGGGCTTCTTGACGTGCATCTTCCTTGGCTTCGGCCTGACTGCCGCTGCGCCTGTCGATGGTTTCCACCTGCTGCCCCGTGCAGATCTCCTCGAGAAAACGCGAGACATCCATGGTGTCGCGCTTGCCGGTGCCGAGATCGATGCGTTCAGCGTGGTGCAGCACGATCTGGTTCTGCGCGCGCGTGAGCGCAACGTAAGCCAACCGTCGCTCCTCGGGCAGGTTCTCGATCACCGACTCCCGTGCCATCGGCATCAGCCCGTCGGAGAACCCGAAGAGGTGTACCGTCGGCCATTCCAGCCCTTTCGAGGCGTGAATGGTGCACAGGGTCACCTTGGCTTCATCGGACTCGGCTTCGTCCGTGCCGGCAGCAACGACTTCCAATGCGGTCGCCCAGCGTTCCGCCTGCCCGACACCGCCTTCCAGGCTTTCCAATCGCTTGCGCATTGCCGTCTGTACTGCGCGCATGCGGCCTTGCGCCGGCCGCAGCGCTTGTTTGACTTCAGTAGGATCGGTGGGCTTGCCGCGGGATTTGAGAAAAGCCTTAGCGCGGCCTGTGAGCCAGGATCGGAACAGCGGCAGGTCCATGCAGCTTTCCATGAGATGCTCGGGCCCCGCTGCATACAGGCGTTGCAGCATGTCGGCCAGCTCGCGCACGCCTTTTGCGGCTTTAGGGCTCAGTCGCGCAGTATGCGAGAGCGGATCGTCCCCAGCCGCGATCATCTGACCCACGCCTTTCGCGCCCAAGCCGGGCACCAGGTCCGCCAGCCGGGAAAGCGCGCGCACGTCGCGCCGGTTTGCCGCCAGCCTGCCGGCCGCCAGCATCATGCGCACGTCAGCATAGCTCAAGAGGTCGGCGCCGGCCTTGATGCGATAGGGAATCGCGCGGCGCAGTAGAGCTGTTTCCATCGTGCGTGACAAGCGATTCTTGCGATACAGCACGGCAATGTCTGCGGCTGACTGCCCCCGCGCCAGCGCGGCAGCGATCTGGTTGGCCACACCTTCGGCCATCGCGTCGCTGTCGTCGTAGTGGACCAGCTTTACGGTGTCGGTCTTGGGCGCCTGGCGTACCGCATAGGGGTTCTTCTCGAGGCGGTTTTCATTGTGCCGGACCAAGGCCGCACCGCCATTAACGATGGCCGGTGTCGAGCGGTAGTTACGCTCGAGCCGATAAATCGTCGCGCCGAACTGGTCGATGAAGTCGCGCATGTTCTCGGGGCGCGCGTGCCGCCATTCATAAATGGCCTGATCGTCATCGCCGACCAAGAGCACGGTGTGGCTCTCGGGCACGATCAGGTGCAGGAGGCGGAATTGGGCTCCATCGGTATCCTGCGCCTCATCGACGGTAACGTCGCGTAGGCGTGCCTGCAGGCGGGCGCGGAGGTCCGCGTCCTGGCGCAGCAAGCGACCCGGCAGCAGAATGAGGTCCGAGAAGTCGAGTACCGCGGCCCGCCGCTTCTCGCTCTCGTAGCGCTTGAAGGCTTCCAGCAACGAGCGCCGCGTATGGCCGGCAAAACCGCCGTTGCCGCACAAGGCTTCAATCGCTTCACGGTCTTCCTCCGCGGTTACATCGAGGCCATGGGCACAGATCGTTTCATACACGCTCATGGCGTCCAGACGCCGCCCTTTGTCGGGAAAGGCCGCGGCGAGCAGGGCATCGAGCATACGTGCGGCATCCTCAGCGTCCATCAGCGTCGCGTTCTTAGGAACGCCGATGCGCTCGCCGTACATGCGCAGCATCCGGTTGCCGAAGCTATGGAAGGTGCCGATCCAGGGCAGCTTGATGTCGTCCGGAAGGCGCGCGCGCAGGCGCTCGCGCATCTCGCCGGCCGCCTTGTTGGTGAAGGTAAGTAACATTAAGGCGTCGCTTGGCACGCCCGATTCGCTCAAACGTCGCGCGGCGCGCTCGGTCGTGCAACGGGTCTTTCCCGAACCGGCACCGGCCAGCACCGCCGCCGGGCCATCGTCATGCGCCACCACTTTGGCCTGATCAGGATCGAGCATGATCATCCCCCACCCATCAGTAAAGATGGGCGATTCTACGCGCCGGGAGCAGGAAGGGAAAATGCAGAGTCGCCCGCTGAGGCCGGCTTCACGCTCTTGGGCATGCGCGCAGGCCCCCCAAGGTTGGGGGAATCGTTTCCTTAAGGATCCGAGTTTCGACTGGAGGACATCATGACGAGAAAGCAGCAAATCTACGAACGGCTGAAGCAGGACCACGACAAGATCCGCGAACTCATGGCGCAAATCGCGGACACCAGTGAAGATCAGGCTGGGCAACGTCGCGATCTTTTCGCGCGTTTCCGTACCGAATTGCTGGCGCACGCGCAGGCCGAGTCGAACGTGTTCTATGAGCGTTTGGAAGAGTACGGCGAAACGCGTATGAAGGCCTTGGAAGGCGAGACCGAACATGAGCTGGTCGAGCACATGATCCACGAACTGGAGCATACCTCGCCGGGCGACGACCACTGGACCGCGCGCTTCCAGGTGCTGCAAGAGATACTCGAACACCACCTCGAGGAAGAAGAGGAGGAGATGTTCGAGCAGGCGCAAGACGTGCTGTCGGATCCCAAGGCCATGGAGTTGAGCAAGCAGTTCGAGCAGGAAAAAAGCGAGCTACGGCAACGGCTTTAAGGCCATGTCAGCGGCGTGCCGCAGAGCGCGCCGCTGACCGCCTCGACCGTCGCCCCTCCTGTTTTCACCTTCCCCGCCGCAAGTGCGTACAATGAGAGACGCGCGCATTCCATAACGCAATAGCGCCCGCGACTTCCATTACAAGCCCATGCGTAGAGCATCCGTGCCCAGATCGTCGGCGGCACGGCCGGGCAGGCTTGGTGACAAGTAAGAGATACGTATGAGCAAGCACTCTCCGCATCGCCCGCGCATCGGCATAGCGCTTGGAAGCGGCTCCGCGCGCGGCTGGGCACATATCGGCGTGCTGGCGGCACTTAGCGAGGCCGGCGTAGAACCAGACATCGTCTGCGGCACTTCGATCGGTGCTCTGGTCGGCGGCATTTACGCGCACGGCCATCTGGAAGCGCTGGAGCGCTGGGTCAGCGCGCTGACTCGCGGCGACGTGTTCAGGCACATGGATCTGGCGCTGTTGAGCGGCGGCTTGATTGAGGGCGCGCGCTTGATGGATGTATACCGCGCGGCACTTGGCGATCCCGCGATAGAAGAGTTGAACAAGCCCTATGCAGCGGTAGCCACCAATCTCTCAACCGGGCGCGAGGTTTGGCTACAGAGCGGCTCGATGCTGGAGGCCATTCGGGCTTCGGTGTCGCTCCCGGGCTTATTCCGCCCGGTCCATCGGGAGGGGCACTGGCTGGTGGACGGGGGGCTGGTCAACCCGGTTCCGGTTTCGGTTTGCCGCGCGCTGGGGGCCGATGTCGTGATCGCGGTGAATCTCAATGGCGATCTTGTCGGGCGGTATCCGAATCTGCAGACGGTGGAAGTCGATGACGAGCCGGCTGAAGCCAGTTGGTTCAGTCGCGTCATTCGCGGTCGTCGCGAACTTGCCGCTTCGCCGCCGGTTAAACAGAACGGCGGGCCGAGCTTCTTCACCGTGCTCGCGAGCTCGCTCAACATCATGCAGGATCGCATTACCCGCAGCCGCATGGCGGGCGATCCGGCCGAGATCATACTCACGCCACGCTTGGCCCATTTGGAGTTGCTGGACTTTGCGCGCGGGAAAGAAGCCATCGAAGAAGGCCGTCGCGCCGTGAGGCGAATGCTACCCTTGATCGAAGATGCCTTGGGGCTGGAAAAATCTCCTACAGGCACAGGGTTAACCCGTTAAGTGATATCCCTTGGGCGCCTTGTTTGGCCCCTATCCCGCCGGTATTAACAAGCTCGTGACGCTGCGCTGCAGCGCCGTTTTCCAGAGCTTGTGAGATGGGGATAATGGATTCAGCGGGTAGGGGGGAAAGGCACCCCAATAGCGACGGTGTGCAGATGGTCGCGGTCGTGCTCGGCGATTCCGAGGCCGATCCGCGTCAGTCTGTGCTGCGTACGCTGGCCGATTATCCCGATGCGGCACTGGCGCTCGCCGCCGAAGGCGCGTCCGCCTTCGAAGCGTTCGGTTCGGCTGCAGACGCCGATGCCTCCCGCTTTGCTGTGGAGAGCGCCGTCGATGGCGCTCAGATCAAAGCCAACTGCGTCTATCTCTATGACGCCAGCCAGCCATTAGGGGTGGAATCTGGGCACTTCGCCTTGCTCAGGCCCAGCGACAGGCTGTCGCGCGAACGCCTGCTCGAACTGCTTTGCGAGACCGCGGAACTGGCCGGCGCGGCGCCTACCTTCGCTTCAGCGCTGATGCAGGTGTCGCGCAAGGTCGCCGATGGCCTGGGCTGGCAAGTAGTTACTTGGCGTCTCGTCGATGATGCGCCGGTTACAGCGCGCGGCGACAACATGCCAGACGGCCCAAGTCTGCGCGTGCGCCTACCCGTCCATTGCGGTCGCCAACTGGTGGCCAGTGTGGACTTCGCGCCGGTTCCGCCCGGCTTGCCCGACGAAACCCTGCGCACAGTGTTCGCCCGGGTGGGCCGTCAATTGGCACAGGTGGCGGAGCGCGATCGCCATACCGAACGCCTGCTCGCCCAGCAAGCCGACCGGGCCCGAATCGGGCGTATACTCAGCATGGGCGAAGTCGCCAGCAGCCTTGCTCACGAGCTCAGTCAGCCGCTGTCCGCCGTGAGCAATTACTCCGGCGCCCTTCAGCGCTTGCTCGAGCGTGACCACACCGACCCCGCCACGCTGGCGGATGTAGCGGCGCGCCTAGGGGCGCAAACCGTGCGCGCCGGGAACGTACTGCAGTCCCTGAAACAGTTCGTCGTCAGGCAACGAGTCTATCGAGAAGCCGTGGAGCCGGCTGGGTTGCTGCTCCAGCTGTCGGCATCGATGCGCCACGAATTCGCTAACGAGCGGATTGCCGCGGAGTGCGTGGTCGATGGCGATCTGCCCTTGGTGTACACGGACGCAGCTTACCTGGAGCAAATTCTCCTCAACCTGCTCACCAATGCCGTGGATGCGTTGCGGGAAAAGCCCTTCGACGACCGCCAGTTGCGGCTAAGCGCCAGCCATCGTTCCGGCAAGGTTCTGATCAGCGTCAGCGATAACGGCGACGGCATTGCGCTGGAAGCGCAAGCCTATGTTTTTGACGCTTTCTTTACCACGCGCCGACACGGCATAGGCATGGGCTTGACGGTGAGCCGCTCGTTAACCGAAGCGCTAGGCGGGAAAATCTGGTTCGCGTCCGAAAGGGGGCGCGGCACGACCTTCACGCTGGCCGTACCAACCTGATAAAACCGCTCAGCCGAAGGCCAGATCACGCAGACCCAAGGCGATCACCGGGAAAGCGATGATCAGCACGTTGGCAAGCAAGAGCAGCAGGATGAACGGCGGCGTGCCCCTGACGACTTCGGCATAAGGACGGCGAAACACCGCAATAGCGGTGAAGATGTCGCACCCGAAAGGCGGCGTTGCCGACCCGATGGCAACCTGCAGCGTCACCAGGGTTCCGACCAGCACAGGATCCAGGCTAGAGGCCGCGATAGCAGGCGTGAAAATCGGGGTCAGGATCAAGATGACGACGATGGGGTCGACGAACATGCAACCGATGAAGAACGCCACGCAGATAATGGCCAGCAGCAAGGTCGGTCTGTCCTGGGCGCGCACGATCAGATCGCCAAGAAGAAGATCCGGAATCTGTGCGAATGAAATCATCCAGGAGAAGGCCGTGCCGGCCGCCACCAGAATGAAAACCACGGCGGTAACCAGCCCGGTGGAGAGGGCGAGAGCCGGCAGGTCGCGCAGGGAAACCGCGCGGAAGATTGCGAGCTCGAGGATCAAGGCGTAGAGCACTGAAATCGCCGCAGCCTCCGTCGGACTGAACAGTCCGCTGTAAATGCCGCCGATGACGATCACCGGGAAGCCCAGCGCGAATACAGCTTTACGCAGCGCGCGCAAGCGCATGTGCCATCCCGCCCTGGGCAAAGTCGGAATACTCTGCCGGCGCGACGCGACGTAGCAGTAGGCGGAGAACAGCGCCAGTATGAGAAGCCCGGGTCCGATGCCGGCAATGAACAATTCGCCTACCGACGTACCGGACACCACACCATAGATGATCATCCCGATGGAGGGTGGAATCAGCAGTGCGATGTCGCTCGCGTTGATAATAAGGGCCAAGGCGAAGCTGTCCTTGTAGCCGGCCTCGAGCAGGCGGGGGCGCAGCGGCTGCCCCATAGCGACGACAGTGGCTTGGGTGGAACCTGAGACCGCGCCGAACAAGGTGCAACTCGCGGCCGTCGTGATAGGCAGGCCTCCCCGGAGATGCCCGACGAAGCTCATCACCAGATCCAGCAAGCGCGCGGCTGTATGACCCTTGGTCATTATATCCGCCGCGAAAATGAACATCGGCACCGCTGTCAGCACCGCCGGCTGAACGCCGCCAATCATCTGCTGGATAAGCTGGGTCGGCTGCAAAAAGTCGAACTGCGTCCACATGAGGACCAGTGCGGCCCCGATCAGCGGCACCATCATTGGAAAACCGAGGAGTAGCAGCACAATCAGAACCAGGAGGACGAGGGTAAGCGGCGACATGGTCAATCCGCCTGTATCGGCTTCGCCGGGCGCGCCTCAGTACCGGGCTCCTCGATACCAAAGGCCAACTGCACGCGGGGCTCGACCAGGTTGGCGAACGCCGTCATCAGGTATTGAATCCCACCCAGCACAAAGCCCGCGGGCACCCAGAGGTAGACGAGATATAGCGGCAGCTCGAGCGCGGGGCTGACGCTGCCCATCGCGCGCGCGGCCTGAACGTAGTCGACCGCATGAAACGCCAGTAGAAATAATAAAGCCGCCGTGCCCAGGCTCGTCACGATCATCAGCGCTTTTCGCAGCAACATGGGTAGAGGGTCGTACAAGGCGGACATACGTATGTGTCGCGCCTTCCGCGCGCCGTAGCCGATACCGATGAAGGTGATGAGCACCAGCAGAATCTGGTTGATTTCAGTGGCCCATGTGAGGCTGTGCGAAAACGCATTACGCCCGATCACATTGGCAACGCTCACTGCGGCCATGATGAGAATCGAGGAGGCGAGTACCGTTTCTTCAAAGCGGCATATCGCCGCATCGAGAAGCTTCAGCAACCGAATCGCGGGATTATTACCTTGCATTTATCCTGTGTTTTTTGCGAAGCGCCGATACAGGATATAGGCACTACTCCACGAATGCACACCCCCCTGAACCCAAGACAAATAGGGGCCTATGTTAAGGTGGAAAACGGATAATCGCCCAGGCCTTGCTTGCAGTAAGCGATTTGCGCTGTATACAGGACGCCCATAGCCCTATTCAAGAGACCGTCACAAGGCGCTTCACGGGCCTGTCGAGAAAAACACTAAAGCATGAGCAGGAATGGAGGAAAGCACATGAAGGTATTGAAACCGGTCCTCACGGCGATGCTCGTCGCGATGCTCGCCGCTTGCAGCGAGGAACCCGCCTCCGAGGCCGGCGGCGCAGGCGCCGACTCACCCACCGAATGGCGTTTTGCGCTGGAAGAGATACAGGGCTCTGTGCAAGACGCCTATGCGCAGAAGTTTGCCGAATTGGTAGAGGCCAAGACTGACGGGGCAATCAGGGTCACGGTTTACCCTTATGGCGCCTTGGGGACTTCGGCGCAGCTAACCGAGCTGGTGCAACAGGGTGCACTCGAGTTCGCGTTCGCTTCGCCCGGCCACCTGGGCTCAGTCGTGCCGGAGGTCCAGGTATTTAGCCTGCACTTCCTGCTCTCGGACAGTAATGCGGTCAACAAGCAGGTGCTGGGCGAAAGTCCGATACTGTACGGCCCGCTTGCCGAAGCCTACCGTGAGAAGGGACTGAAGCTGCTCACCATCATTCCGGAAGGCTGGATGGTTTGGACGGCCAACCGACCGCTCACCACGCCGGACGATTTTCGCGGATTAAAGATCCGCACCATGGTGTCGCCCCTTTTGGTGGCTTCCTACCAAGCCTATGGCGCAGACCCGACCCCCATGCCGTACTCTGAGGTCTACAGCGGGCTGCAACTCGGGATGATCGACGCCCAGGTCAACCCGATCTTCGCGATCGAGGAAATGAGCTTCTATGAAGTTCAGAAAGCCATGACCATGGCGCGTCATTCCCAGTTCGTCGCCAGCGTGGTGGCAAGCCAGCGCTTCTACGAGAGTCTGACCACTGAAGAGCAGGTTATGCTGGATGAAGTAAAGCGCGAACTGGACGACTACATTTTTGAAGTACAGACCCAATACAACGCCGAGCGTCTAGAGCGCATCCGTCAGAACAGCGACATTGAAATCGTCGAACTTAACGACGAGCAGCGAGCAGCCTTCGCCGAACTCGCGCGGCCGGTACGCGATCGCTACCGCGCAGCCGCCGGCGAGCGTGGTGCGCAGATTCTCGAGGGCCTGGTCGAGGAAATCCGCCAGTCCGAAGCCGCGTTAGGCCAACAGCAAGCCGCTGGCGCGGAATGAGTCATGAAACTGGGGCTAGGTGCTGGGGGCCGCCGGGGTCTTGTATGGCCTCGGCGGCTTACTCCGGCACCAGCCATTCCAAACGCAACTGCGCCGGCGCATCTTCCCCGAGCAGGCTCTGAAGTTGCTGCAGGGCAGGGCGCAGGCCTTCCTCTAGCTGCCAAGGCGGGTTGACGACGATCATGCCGGTGCCGGCCAGCCCGCCGTCGGGGCGTTCGTTACGTAGGCGAAATTCGATAAGCAGCTGGCGACGGATGCCGGACTTTTCCAAACCCCGATGGAAGCGCTGCACCTCGCGCCGATCCTTGAGCGGATACCATAGTGCGTAAACGCCACCCGGCCAGCGGGCATAGGCATCGCAAAGCCCCTCCACCATGCGCTGGAACTCGCCGGGCTGTTCGAAAGGCGGGTCGATTAAAACCAAGCCGCGGCGTTCGCGCGGCGGCACGAAGGCCTTGAGAGCGTGATAGCCGTCGCTGCGGTGAACGGCAACGCGCGGATCCGCGCGAAATAAAGCCTTCAAGGCGGCTGCGTCGACCGCATGCAGTTCGTTCAGGACGGCGCGGTCCTGTTCACGGAGCAAGGAGAGCGCAAGTGCCGGCGAACCGGGATAGATCGTCATCGCTTCGCTGTCGTTGAACAACGCCACCAGGTCGACATAACGCGCCAACAGGCCCGACAACGACGACGCCTTTAGCACGCGCGCAATGCCGCCTCGGAATTCCTGCGTCTTCCCGGCCGCTTCCGAATCCAGCCGATAGCTGCCGATGCCGGCATGGGTATCGAGATAGCAGAAGGGCTTGTCCTTGCGTTGCAGTGCTTCCAGCAGTGCGATCAAGGTGACGTGCTTGACGACGTCGGCGAAATTGCCGGCGTGATAGATGTGTCGATAGTTCATGGTGTCGCTATACAACCCGCGGAGCGGGCAGTGTAGCGCGAGCACGGCTGTAGTCTCTATGGCGCGCTCTGCCGCGCCTTTGCACAGCAGAGCGCGCCCTCAGTCAGGTACGTTGTGATCCAGCTCGTTCAGCCACAGCACCGCTTCGGAGTCGCTAGGCGCGCGCCAGTCGCCGCGCGGGGATAGAGACCCGCCGGAGCCCACTTTGGGGCCGTTAGGCACCGCCGTGCGCTTGTACTGGCTGATCTTGAAGAAGCGATAGAGGAAGAGCCGCAGCCACTTCTTGATAGTCGCCAAGTCGTACTCGTTGCGGGCCGCCTCCGGCACGTGCGCCGGCCAAGCCCCCGCCGTCCTGTCGCGCCAGGCGTGGTAGGAGAGGAAAGCGACCTTGCTCGGCCTGAAGCCAAAGCGGGTGGTGTAGTAGATGTTGAAATCCTGCAGCTCGTAGGGACCGATGCGTTCCTCGGTGCTCTGCGCCGGCTTGTCTTTGGAGTCCCCAGGCACCAGTTCGGGCGAAATCTCAGTCTCCAGCACCGCTTCCAGCAGGCGCGAGGTTTCCGCATCGAACTGACCTGTCTCGGCGACCCAGCGAATCAGATACTGAATCAGAGTCTTCGGCACCGAGGCATTGACGTTGTAGTGCGACATCTGATCGCCGACGCCGTAGGTGCTCCAGCCAAGTGCGATTTCGCTGAGGTCGCCGGTGCCCATGACCAAGCCGTGGTGCATGTTGGCGAGTCGAAATAAATGCGAGGTGCGCTCACCGGCCTGGACGTTTTCGAAGGTGACGTCATAGACCGGCTCGCCCTTGGCGAAGGGGTGGCCGATGTCCTTGAGCATCTGCATGCATGAGGGGCGAATGTCGATTTCCTCGGCCTGCACCCCGAGCGCCTTCATCAGGCCATGGGCGTTCTGCAGCGTAACATCGCTGGTCGCAAATCCCGGCATGGTGTAGGCGAGAATATTGGTGCGCGGCAAGTCGAGCAGGTCCATGGTCTTGGCCGCGACAATGAGCGCGTGCGTCGAATCCAGGCCGCCGGATACGCCGATGACCAAGCGCTCGATACCGGAGCTGCGAATGCGCTTGGCCAGGCTGTGTACCTGGATGTTGTAGGCCTCGTAGCAACGGGCGTCGCGCTCGTCCGGGTTGCTCGGCACATAAGGGAAGCGCTCGATATGACGGAGCAGGTCATGCGTTTCTCTCGGCACGTTGAACTCGAAGCTGACCCGCCGCATGGCGGCAATGCGGTCACGGTGTTCGCCGGCGGCGTCATTGAACGTGGTTTGGCGCATACGTTCTTGCACCAGACGCTCGAGGTCGATATCCGCCAGCAGCAACTGTTCTTGCTCGGAAAAGCGTTCCGACTCGACCAGCAGTTCGTTGTTCTCGTAGATCAGTGCGTGGCCATCCCAGCCGAGGTCGTTGGTGGATTCGCCCGGACCGGCTGCGGTGTAGAGGTAGGCCGCTAGGCATTTGCCGGATTGCGCAGCGCATAGATCCCGCCGATACGCCGCTTTGCCGATGGTGATGTTGCTGGCCGAGAGATTGCACAACACCGTAGCCCCCGCGAGCGCCGCATAGCTGCTGGGCGGTATCGGCGCCCAGACGTCCTCGCACACTTCGGTATGTACCGCAAAGGCGGGCATGTTGGCCGCCGTGATGACGATGTCGTTACCGAAGGGCACGCGCTGCCCGAACAGCACGACTTCATCCACGGTGGCATCGCGGCCGGACACGAACTGCCGCTTCTCGTAGAACTCGCGATAATTGGGCAGATAGGTCTTCGGTGCGATGGCGAGCAGGCGCCCGCGGTGCAGCGTCAGCGCGCAGTTGAAGAGCTTGCCTTCGAATCGCAGCGGCGCGCCTACCACGATGACCGGTTCCAGCATGCGACTGCGATCGAGCAGGCGTTCCAATGCGGCCAACGTGCCGTCGAGCAGGGCGTCCTGGTGAAACAAGTCCTCGCAGCTGTAGGCGGATACCGCTAGTTCGGGAAAGAGCACCAGCGCGGCCCTGCGTTCGGCAGCCTGCTCGGCAAGGCCGATGATGTGTTCGATGTTATAGGCCGGGTCCGCCACCTTGACCTTGGGAAGCCCGACGGCGGTGCGGATGAAACCATGCGTATAAATCGAAAAGAAATCGCTCACGCTGCTGCCCTTGTTGTCTGTCTTAGGCGATGTCGAGTACTGCGACCGGACCTTTTTGCTGTAACGGAATCGCTTGCTTGTCGCGACGCTGCCACCCGGCGGCACCGAACACAGTACTAGGGGCGAACGGCACTCATTTCACGTCAGGTACGCAGCAGTCGCTTTACGGCCTCTACCTGCTGCAGGCGTTCGATGTCATCCTTCTCGGGCAATTGCGGCCGATCGCGCTCGCGGGAAACGATGCAAAGAAAGCCCAGCGGCTCGTCGCCGGTGGCGTGGAACTGATGGAAAGTCATCGGGGCAATGTACACGCAATCGTGCAGGCCCACTTCTTCCACGCGGTCTTCCAGAATCACCTCGCCGGCGCCGCGGAGGATGACAACCGCGTGCGTGTGCTCGTGACGCTCCAGTGTCGAATAGCCGCCAGGCTGCACTTCGAAGTAGCGCGTGATCTGCTGCAGCGCTTCTTCGCCTTCGCCTTCGCCCATCAGGGTCTGGCGGGTGATGTCTTTGAAATGCGTGCCCTCGGTCTTGTACTCCCTCAGCGGCACGCTTTCCCAGCGGTAATCCGCTGCGCGAATGATCTTGGACGGATTGCTGCTCATACCTGTGCGATTGCCTCTGCCAACTGCCTGGAAGCGGCCTCGAGATCGCCTTGGCGATAGAGGCTGCCGCCGATTAATACGATAGTGTCGGGGCCGTAGCGGCGCACCCAGTCCGGCGCGCGGCGCACGTCCATGCCGCCGCCCGGCGTGGGGAGGGCCGGTTTGATGCCCGGCAGATCGCGTCGCAGCGCATCATTGATGGCCTCGCAGGTCTCCACCGTAAAACCAAAGCGCCCGCCGCTGTTGGGGTAAATCGACGCATCCGCGCCGGCTAGTCGGAACAGATCGCCCAACACGAGCTGCGGCGCGATTCCGTGCGCCGGCTGGAAGTAGGCGCCGGTGAGCGCCGGGTGCGCCATGATCGCGAAGCCGAATTCGTCTCGAATGTAACGCAACGCGTCCAGCCCGGTGACCCATGCGTTAATCAATACGCCGCGACAGCCCGCGCGCTTGGCGGCATCGAGACGCTTCGGCAGTTCGCTGTAGCCTGCGGTGACGTTGGGAAAGTACAGGCTATTGCCACCGCTTCTGGCGTTGACGCTTGCAACGGCCTCCTGGCAGCGTTCAAGGCGCTCCTGAAACGGCGCGTCCGGCTGATTCGCGAGACCGTGATCGTCTTTGATGATATGGACGCCGCCGCGCGCGAAGGCCGCGCAGTAATCGCCCAGCGCCTGTGCCGAGAGCCCCATGGGTTTCAATGCGCTACACAGTAATGGACCGCTGGGCACATTCAAGAGTTCGCGCAGGCCCGCAATCCCGTGGGCTGGGCCGCCGAAAGCCTGCAGCAAGCGCGCCGGCCACTCGATAGCGTCTATGCGTATCCCTGCCTTAAGGGAAATATTGCCGAACAGGAGATTCAGGCACTGCGTTAGTTCGTCGCCCACAGCGTCCAGGCAATAACTGATGACCAGCTTGTGGCGGTCTCCGCTGAGCGGCGAGAGCTCTTCGATGCGGCCGACGATGCGTTCGGCCAGTTCCGGCGAAACCGCCTGTTCCGGCAGTTCCACCGTCTGTTCGTAAGCGATGTCCAAGGCCTTCTGCCGGGGCGACTCATCGGCCTCACAGCTCAGGCGGTAGGTGACGATCAAGCGTTCCACTAGGGCGTCTTCCGGCCGGTTTGAGAGAAGTGTGAGAGTTTAGCGCGTCAGCGCAGCTGGCGCTAAACGCGGTGGGTTGGTCCGGCTTGTGTCAGCCTTTGCCTTGCCCGTTCCCGCCTTTGCCGTGACCGCCGAAGGAGCCGAGCCGTAGCAGGGCGAACAACGGGGACAGAACGGCAAGCAAGGTCAGGACGATAAAGATCAGCATCGCCACCAAGGGTGGCAGGCGGGGCCATACATGGGCAAAAAACAGATACAGGCCGGCCACGTAGACGGCGCCGATCAAGCCGGCAATCAGCGCCGCGCCCCAATTCAGCATCAGTTTCGCATTTCGGCGGGAGCCCTATCCAGAGCGCACCATTGCTGCAAAAGCCCGGCCACATGACCGAGAAACGGCCAGGCTACCACCAACTGCGCGAAGCGCAGCGTGGAGGGCGGGCTGTCGCTGTCGGTGTCGTCATCCGTCAAGGCGGTCGGCAAGCCCGTGAAACGC
>JAJUGG010000023.1 GCA_029268285.1 Ectothiorhodospiraceae bacterium
AGGTTGTGCTGCGACGGCGCGTGCCCCTGCACCGCGGCGCGTCGAAACCAAGCGGCGGCCATGACCTCGTCGGCAGGCACGCCCTGTCCGGTCGCATACAAGAAGGCCAGCGCATGCTGCGCCTCGGGCAGGCCGCGCATCGCGGCACGCCGGTATAAACGGGCCGCTCCCGGCAAATCCGCCGGCCGGCCCACCCCCCATTCTTTGTACTGGCCGCGCAGAAAATCGGAGCGCGCTTTTTCGATGCTGGTCATGCCGATTACCCCCCAGCTTTGTTCTTGCAAAAGCTTATGCAGGAAGCGGGCCAACTCAGCCTGAAACCACCGTACAGGCTCTGTCGCCGAATCCCGACAGTTCGCTCGGCGCGTAGTGTGACGCAAAACGTCACTTTATGACATTGCTGTGACGCTGATCCGGCGTGCCCGCCCTTGGATGAGCAGATCCTGCAACTGCGGAGTACGTCCTTGCCGGATCGAGCGCGCCCGTCCACCATAGAACCAGTACACCAACAAAGCCGCTAACCGCCCATGCCTGTCTCCGGTCGCAGCCTGCTCTTCGTCCTGTTCAGCCGCCGCATGCTGGTCGCACTCCTCATGGGGTTTGCATCAGGCATGCCATTGTTGCTTACCGGCTCCGTGCTGCAGGCCTGGATGACGCGAGCCGGAGTGGATCTGGGCACCATCGGTCTGTTTGCACTTGTCGGCGTGCCTTACACCCTGAAGTTCCTGTGGGCCCCGCTGCTGGATCGTTACACCCCGCTCTCTCTTGGTCGACGCCGCGGCTGGTTGCTACTGTTCCAGATCGCGCTGGCGGCGAGCATCTTCGGCTTGGGGTTGAGCGACCCGGTGCGCTCGCCCTGGCTGGTCGCGCTACTGGCTTTGATGGTGAGCTTCTTTTCGGCGTCGCAGGACATCGTCATCGACGCCTACCGGCGCGAATCCCTGGCCGACGAAGAGCAAGGCCTGGGGGCGTCGCTGTACGTAAACGGCTACCGAGTCGGACTGCTGGTTACCGGCGGCGGCGGCCTCATTCTCGCCGACACGCTTCCGTTCTCGACGGTGTATGCACTGTTGGCCGCCTGCATGCTCATCGGCATCGGAACCACCTTATTCGCGCACGAACCCTCGGTTGCCGAAGGCTCGCCACGCACGCTGCGGGAGGCGGTGCTGGACCCGTTTCGCGAGTACTTCAGCCGCCCGGATGCGCTGCTGATCCTGTTGTTCATCCTGCTGTACAAGATCGGCGATACCATGGCGAGTCACATGACAACGCCGCTGTATCTGCACATCGGCTTCAGCACCAGCCAGATTGGCGCCGTGGTAAAGCTGTTCGGCTTCTGGGCCACGATCGTCGGCGCTTTTTTGGGCGGCGTGCTGATTCTACGCCTGGGCATTTACCGCTCACTGATCAGCTTTGGCATCCTGCAGGCCGTTTCCACCGCCGGTTTTGCGGTTCTCTTCTATATCGGCTACGACCTGCGGGCGCTGGCGGCGGTAGTCGCATTCGAGAACTTCTCTGCAGGCATGGGAACGGCGGCTTATGTAGCGTTCATGGCCAGTCTGACCAATCGCAAGTTCACTGCGACGCAGTATGCGCTGTTATCCAGCTTCATGGGCGTGCCGCGCACCATTCTGGCGGCGCCGACTGGCTTCATGGCGAGCTTCATGGGGTGGGACTGGTTCTTCGTCTTCTGCACGCTGATCGCCATTCCCGGCCTGCTCCTGCTGCCGCGCTTCAAGAGTTGGCTGCGCCCAGAGACACCGCCAGCAGCGCCGGCGACCGGCCCCTCTAGCGCGACCTCATCATAATCTTGTGTAATACTGCTTTCGGATCATCTTTGGTTGTGGAATAACCGTCATGGCAAAAATACTGGTGGTCGACGACTCTCCGACGCAGCAGGAAGCATTGCGTCGCTTGCTGATCAAGCAGGGCCACGAAGTCATCATCGCCAACAACGGACTGCAAGGCATCGAAATCGCCAAGCGTGAGAATCCAGCGCTGATTCTCATGGACATCGTTATGCCTGAGATCAACGGCTTTCAGGCAACGCGGCAGTTGTCCAGCGACCCAGATACGGCGTCCATTCCCGTCGTGATCGTCAGCACAAAGGATCAGAGCTTCGACCGCACTTACGGCCTGCGTCAGGGCGCCAAAGGCTACCTCACCAAGCCGCCGAGCGAGCAGGAGCTACTCGACACCATTCAGCCCTTGCTGAAAGCGAGCTAATTCCGGCCATCCGCCCAGGATGGCCGGGATCGGCTTTGAAACGCCGCCCTTCAGACCTACCTTAGGGTCTCGATACGCGCCTGCGCCATGCTCGAGAGGCGCACGCATGTATGTTCTCAGCCTCATCAGTCTGGAATCATCATGGCAGCACCCGACCCGAGCCAACTCAAGCTATACCAGTTCTACACCTGCCCCTACTGCCAACGCGTGCGGAGTGTGATCGAAGATCTTGAGCTGAACATCGAGATGCGCGACACCCTGCAAGACCCCACCAATCGCGAGGAGCTGATCAACGGAGGCGGCCGCAGCATGGTGCCCTGCCTGCGCATCGAGCACGACGACGGCGACGTTGAGTGGATGTACGAATCGGCCGACATCATCCGCTATCTGAAGCAGAACTACGGCTGAACGCTGCGTGTCATTGCGCCACGCCCTCCGCGCCACTGCGGCTCATTCGTAATGAACCACCGCCGCATTAGAACGGGTAGTCGTACTCCAACGTCAACGGCGCGTGGTCGGAGAAGCGTTCGTCCTTGTAAATATCGGCGCTGAGGATGCGCTCGCGCAGCCCGGGAGTAACGACGTGGTAGTCGATGCGCCACCCCACGTTGTTATCCCAGGCCCGCCCGCGGTTGGACCACCAGGTGTACTGCTCGGCCTCCTGGTTGACCACACGGAACGCATCAACGAAGCCCACCTCGTTGAAGAGCCTGTCCATCCAGGCCCGCTCCTCGGGCAGAAAGCCGGAGTTCTTCTGATTCGACTTCCAGTTCTTGAGGTCGATTTCCTTATGAGCGATGTTCCAGTCGCCGCAAATGATGCAGTCGCGCCCACTTGCCTTCAGCGCCTCGAGATGCGGCATGAAGCGGTCCATGAAGTCGTATTTCAGCTTCTGGCGATCCTCGCTGGACGAGCCTGAGTGCATGTACAGGGAAATAACCACCAGATTGTCGTAGCGCGCTTCGATGTAACGCCCCTCGCGGTCCACGTCTTCCCAACCGTCACCCAAGCCGACCTGCACCTCGTCGGGCTCGCGCTTGCTGTATATCGCCACCCCGCTATAGCCGGGCTTTTCAGCGCAGCAGTAATACACGTGATAGCCCTGAGGGCGAAAGACTTCATCGGTGAGTTGGTGCTCGTGCGCCTTGAGCTCCTGCACGCACACCACATCCGGCGCCTCGCGCGCCAGCCAGTCGAAAAAGCCCTTGCGCGCGGCGGCGCGAATCCCGTTGACGTTAACCGACGTTATTTTCATGGATACCACACGACATAAAAAAGGCGCCGGACCAGCCGGCGCCTTGTAGACGAACGACAAGCGAGCGACTAGATGCGCTCGAACAGCGCGGCAATACCCTGGCCGCCGCCGATGCACATGCTGGCTACAGCATAACGGCCGCCGGTACGCTGCAACTCGTACGCGCACTTGACGGTGAGAATGGCGCCAGTAGCACCGACCGGGTGGCCCAGCGAGATGCCGCTGCCGTTGGGGTTGACCTTGGCCGGATCGAGGTCGAGATCGCGCACGCAAGCCAGCGCCTGCGCGGCGAAGGCTTCGTTGAGCTCCCACAGATCGACCTCATCCTTATTGACACCGGTGCGCTCGAGCAACTGCTTGATCGCCGGCACCGGGCCGATGCCCATGTACTTGGGGTCGACGCCCGCGACGGTGTAGCCGACCAGACGCGCCAAGGGCTTGCGGCCCTGACGCTCGGCTTCGCCACGCTCCATCATCACCACGGCAGCAGCGCCGTCGTTCAGCGACGATGCATTACCCGCGGTTACGCTGCCATCCTTCTTGAACACCGGCTTCATGCCGGCGAGCTTATCGACCGTGGTGCCGGCACGCGGGTTCTCGTCCACTTCGAAGCTGATAACACCTTTACGCGTCTTCACCTCGACCGGGACGATCTGATCCTTGAACAGACCAGCCTCGATGGCGTTCAGGGCCCGTGCCTGGCTCTCCGCGGCAAAGGCGTCTTGGTCCTCGCGGGAGATGCCCCACTTCTCGGCGACGTTCTCGGCCGTGATGCCCATATGGCACTTATCGAAGGGGTCGGTCAAAGCACCCAGCATGGCGTCAAGCATGGCGCCGTCGCCCATCCGGGCGCCCCAGCGCGCATTGGGCAACCAGTACGGTGCGCGCGACATGTTCTCCGCGCCACCACCAACCACGCAGTCGGCCTGGCCCAGCTCAATGTAGCTCGCTGCCGTCACGACTGCCTGCAGGCCGCTGCCGCACAGGCGATTGAGAGTCAGCGCCGGCGTGGAATGCGGCAGCCCGGCATTAACCGCAGCGACGCGCGAGAGATACATGTCGCGCGGCTCGGTATGAATCACGTTGCCCATCACCGCGTGCTGGACCTGCTCCGGATCCACCCCGGCGCGCGCCACCGCTTCGCGTACTACGTGGGCAGCCAGATCGCCGAGCGATACATCCTTGAGACTACCTCCAAAACTCCCGATCGGCGCGCGTACGGCACCGACGATTACGACTTCGCGGGAACTGCTCATTGTGACCTCCGTTTTCGCCCGGGGGCAGAAAAATTAGCGCCGGAAACGCTTTGGGCTGCGCGAGCCGGTTTTGATATTGCACTGCAGAAAAGAAGAACATTTTAGAACCGGCTCCGGCGCGGTGTCGAGTCGCGGGAGCGACCCATTTACGCGGCAAAGCGGCCGCGGGGAGGCCGCCGCCTTGATCCGGAACCTGCGCGGGGTCAGAATACAGTGCCGATCAGAGCCTTGTACGCTGCCTATCCGACCGCAAAACGGTAGAGATAGTCCGGCGTAGGGCAGTAACACGATGTTCTGCTCGACCTGCGGCAATGCATATACCGCTTCATTCTCTCGGAATGGGCGAGTCCGCCCCCCAAGGGCTGACAATTAACCGGAGCCTAGCTCTATTGTTGCGGCCAACGGCCGCGTTATTCCGGTCGCGGATCAAAAGTCCGCCGGATCGGAGTAGGCATTGATAAGGAGGACGAATGACCGGGCATATCAAGTATCCGGAGGGCGGCAAGAAGATTACCCTAGACGCCCAGAACAGGCTGCACGTCCCCGATAACCCCATTCTCGGCTACGTCGAGGGTGACGGCATCGGACCCGACATTACCCGCGCCTGTTTGCGGATCTGGGACGCGGCCGTCGAAAAAGCCTACGGCGGCAAGCGCAAGATCCACTGGTGCGAAGTCTTCATGGGAGAAAAAGCAGCCGGTCTCTATGACGGCGACTATTTCCCGGAGGAGACCAAGGCTGCTCTGAAGGATCTCCGTGTCTCCATCAAAGGCCCCCTCACCACGCCCGTCGGCGGCGGTTTCCGCTCTCTGAACGTCGCACTGCGCCAGGATCTCGACCTGTTCGCCTGCGTACGCCCGGTCCGCCACTACCCCGGTGTTCCCTCGCCGCTCAAGAAGCCCGAAGATGTCGATGTCGTGATCTTCCGCGAGAACACCGAGGACGTCTACGCCGGCATCGAATACCAGTCCGGCACCGAGGAGAACAAAAAACTCGCCAAGTTCATGCGCGAGGAGATGGGCGCGACCTTCTTCGACGACGCCGGCCTCGGCGTGAAGCCCATCAGCCCCTTCGGCTCCAAGCGCCTGGTGCGCAAGGCCATCGAGTACGCGATCGAGAACAACCGCGAGAGCGTGACGCTGGTGCACAAGGGCAACATCATGAAGTTCACCGAGGGCGCATTCCGCACTTGGGGCTATGAAGTTGCGCGCGAGGAGTTCGGTGACTACACCATCACCGAGGAAGAACTGTACAGCACCTACGGCGGCAAGCGCCCCGAGGGCAAGGTGGTCATCAAGGACCGCATCGCCGACATCATCTTCCAGCTGATGCTGCTGCGTCCGAACGAGTTCGACGTGCTCGCCACCATGAACCTCAACGGCGACTACCTCTCGGACGCCATCGCGGCCGAAGTCGGCGGCGTGGGTATCGCCCCCGGCGCCAACATGTCGAACGAGGTCGCGGTGTTCGAGGCGACCCACGGCACGGCGCCGAAGTATGCCAACCAGGACAAGGTGAACCCGGGTTCGCTGCTGTTCTCCGGCGTAATGATGCTCGAGCACATCGGCTGGAAGGAAGCTGCCGATCTCATCACCGTGGCCTACGGCGAAGTGGTCACCAAGAAGATCGTCACGTACGACTTCGCGCGCCAGATCGAAGGCGCCCATGAGGTCTCCACCAGCGGCTTCGCCAGCGCCATCATCGACCAGATCAACGGCGGCGTGGATGTTGCCAAGTATCGCCAGGAGCGCGAACAGGCGATTCAGCAAGATCGCAAGACGCGCGAGCTGCGTCGTGTCAGCGCGCCGCTCGAGGAGATGATTGCCTCCGGTCGCACGCCGCACACCGTCGGCGACCTGATGAACCCGAACCCAGTCTCGGTTCCGGCCGATACCAGCGTCGAGGACGCCATGCACCTGATGCGCGACAACGGCATCAGCAGCGTCATCACGCAGCCGGGCAGCGACGGTCAGTGGGGCATCATGACTCAGCGCGACGTGCTCTCGCGCATCGTGTCCGCAAACCGTCAGCCGGCCAGCGCCAAGGTTGGCGAAGTGGCCACCAAGCCACTGGTCACGGTGCCGCTGGACATGACGCTGCACGACTGCGCCGACATGATGAGCCGCAACAACATTCGTCGCGTGGTCGTGGCGGATTCCAGCGGCACGCCGATCGGCATCATCTCGGACACCGACATCTTTGCCAGTGTCGAGCAGTTCGGTCTGCCTGAGTAAGGCCTCGCCCTATTAAAAAGGGCACCGAAAAAGCGGCCGGTCGTGCAACGCACGTCCGGCCGCTTTTGTAATCTTCGAAGCACCCGACAGCCGGTCACAAGGAGGCGCCATGGCTGAATCGAGCAGCGACGCAGCGCTACGAGAAGATATCCGCGAACTCGGCGCTCTGCTCGGGGAAGTGCTGCGCGAGCAGGACGGCGCCCAGCTTTTCGAAACCGTCGAGGCCATTCGCGTGCTTGCCAAACAAGCCCGCACCGGCGACGAGCAGGCCCGCCAGACACTGGAGCAACGCTTGGCCGCGCTCGAACCCGACATGATCATGCCGGTAGTGCGCGCCTTCTCGCATTTCCTCAATCTTGCCAATATCGCCGAGCAGCACCACCGGATCCGCCGCAGCCGAGCCTGGGCACGCGATCCGCACTCGCCACCGCAACGCGGCTCGCTGGAGGAATCCTTTCAGCGCCTGATCCAAAACATAGCTGCAGAAGATCTCTACGAAACGCTGTGCAAGCTCCGCATTGATCTGGTGCTTACCGCGCACCCTACCGAAGTCAGCCGCCGCACACTGCTGAGAAAGTACAACGCCATCGCCGCGCTGCTCGAGTATCGGGATCGAGGCGATCTCATCCCCGAGGAACGTGAAGAAGCCCGTGTCGCGCTGAAGCGGGAAATCACCGCCGCTTGGCACACCGACGAAATTCGCCAGCGTCGCCCCACGCCCATCGACGAAGCGCGCTGGGGCATCGCCGTGGTCGAGAACACGCTGTGGGACGTCATCCCACACTATGCCCGTCGCCTCGACCGCATGCTACGCCGACACACTGGCAAACCGCTCCCGCTCGAGCTCGCGCCGATCCGGTTCGGCTCCTGGATGGGAGGCGACCGCGACGGCAATCCGCGCGTCACTGCTCGCGTGACGCGGGAAGTCTGCCTGCTAGGACGGTGGCAGGCGGCGAAACTCTACGAGCAAGAGGTGGAAGCGCTCATCGGCGAACTCTCCCTGCAGGCCGCGGACGCCGACCTGCGAGCGGTGGTGGGCGAGGCCTGGGAACCGTATCGAGTGCAGCTCAAACGCGTGCGCGCACGCCTGCGTCTCACGGTCCGCTGGATAGAGGCGCGGCTGGAAGGCAAACAGGCACCGCCCGGGGAGATCTATCTGCACACCGAGGATCTCGAGAAACCGCTGCGCGACTGCTATCACTCACTGCACCGGGTCGGTGCAGGCATCGTCGCCGAGGGCCGGCTGCTCGACCTGCTGCGCCGACTCGCCTGCTTCCGGCTGACCCTCATGCAGCTGGATATCCGCCAAGAAGCCAGCCACCACATCGCGGCGCTGGACGCTGTGACACGCGCGCTGGGGCTCGGCAGCTACGCAGAATGGAGCGAGGCGGAACGCCAGGCATTCCTCATTAGCGAACTCGAAAGCCGCCGGCCGCTCATCCCGCACGATTTCGAGCCTGACGAACAGGTCCGGGAGGTGCTGGACACCTTCCGCGTCATGGCCGAAGTCGGCCCGGAATCCCTGGGCGCCTACGTTATCTCCATGGCCTCGCAGCCCTCCGACATTCTTGCCGTCGAGCTGCTGCAGAAGGAGCACGGCGTCCGCCACTCCTTGCGCGTAGTGCCGCTTTTCGAGACCCTGGCCGACCTGGAGGGCGCCGAGGAAACCCTGGAGCGCCTGCTGCAAATACCCTGGTATCGCAAGCGTATCCAGGGGCACCAGGAGATCATGATCGGCTATTCCGACTCTGGTAAGGACGCGGGCCACCTTACCGCGACCTGGGCGCTTTATCAGACCCAGGAACGCCTGCTCGGGGTATGCCGCCGTCAGGGCATCAAGCTGACGCTGTTCCATGGCCGCGGAGGCTCCATCGGACGCGGCGGCGGCCCGACCCACGCCGCCATCCTGTCGCAGCCGCCAGGAACTGTCGCCGGTTCGCTGCGCGTCACCGAACAGGGCGAGGTCATCCAGGCGAAATTCGGCTTGCCCGGTATCGCGCTGCGCAACCTCGAGCTCTACACCAGCGCGGTACTGGAAGCGACCCTACAGCCGCCGGCTGCTCCCGAAGCGACTTGGCGCCGCATCATGGACGGGCTCGCGGAAACCGCCAAGGACACCTATCGCGGCATCGTGCGCGACACCGAAGGCTTCGTGGAATACTTTCGCGCCGCGACGCCGGAGCAAGAGATCGCCGGGCTCACGATCGGCAGCCGGCCAGCTCGACGCAAGACCACGGGCGGCGTGGAAAGCCTGCGCGCTATCCCTTGGATTTTCAGCTGGACGCAGACCCGCCTGCTGCTGCCGGCTTGGTTGGGCGTCGGCGAGGCTTTCGAGCAAGCCCTCGCCCAGGGGCTCGAAGAGGAGCTCAAGACCATGTTTCAGGACTGGCCCTTCTTCCGCGCCTTCGTCGACATGGTCGAAATGGTGCTCGCAAAAGGCGACCCGGATGTCGCGGCGCTCTATGACCATCGATTGGTACCGGAGCGCTTGCGGCCGCTGGGCGACGCATTGCGCGAGAAATTTCACCGGACGCTGAACGCGGTCCTGCGCATCACCGAACACGACCGCCCGCTGGCTGACTTTCCGGTGGTACGACGTTCCGTAGACGTCCGCAACCCGTACGTCGACCCGCTCAACCTCCTGCAGGTCGAACTGCTCTATCGGGTGCGCCACAACAGGGAGGAGAACCTGCGCCAGGCTCTGCTCACCGCCATCAACGGCATCGCCGCCGGAATGCGAAATACTGGCTGAGCCCCGGCGGCTTGCGGTGGCAGTAAACACCGGGACCAATCGGCACCTGTGCCTCGGCGGCGCCTAGGCGGTCGCCGTCGACAGCGACCAACGCTCCATCCACGGCCCGCAGCCTGATAAGCTTGCGTACTCGACATCATGATGGAGCCGACATGACCGCGTCCGACTTCCGGCAAGACTTCGTACGCTTCGCGATCGAACACGATGTACTGCGCTTTGGCGAGTTCACGCTCAAGTCCGGGCGCGCCAGCCCGTATTTCTTCAACGCCGGCTTGTTCAACACCGGCCGAACGCTGGCCGAGCTCGGGCGCTACTACGCCCGCGCCATCACAGCGGCTGGCATCGAGTTCGACATGCTGTTCGGCCCGGCCTATAAAGGCATTACCCTGGCCGCGAGCATCGCTATCGCGCTGGCCGATCATTACGACCGCGACGTCCCCTACGCGTACAATCGCAAGGAAGCCAAGGATCATGGCGAGGGCGGCGTCATCGTCGGCGCACCGCTCGCCGGGCGCGTTTTAGTGGTGGACGATGTCATCTCCGCGGGCACTTCGGTGCGCGAGTCGGTGCAGCTGATCAATGCCGCCGGCGCGCGCTTGGCCGGCGTCGCCATCGCACTGGACCGGCAGGAGCGGGGGCAAGGGCAGAGCTCCGCGGTGCAGGAGGTCGAGCGCGAGCACGGCGTGCCGGTAGCGCGCATTGCCGATCTCGACACGCTCGTGCGCTATCTCGAGCAGCAAGAGGGACGCGAGCAGGAGCTGGCGCGCGTGCGTGCGTACCGCGCCGAGTACGGGGTAGGAGGCCAGAACGATGTGGCGCCTGCTTGAACTTGCGCCTAACAGATCGCTAAAACGCATTGCCGTCCTTACCAGCGGCGGCGATGCGCCCGGCATGAACGCCGCCATCCGTGCCGTGGTGCGTACCGCTCTTGCCCGCGGCGTCGAAGTGCGCGGCGTGCAAAAAGGCTATTCCGGCCTGGTGGAGAGCAACTGGCTTGCCATGGATCGGGCTTCGGTCGCCAACATCCTGCAGACCGGCGGTACCGTGCTCAAGACAGCGCGGTGCGAAGCTTTCCTGTCTCCCGCGACGCGCCTCGATACCGCGGCGCGCTTGCGCGGCGCCGGCATCGAGGCCTTAGTCGTCATCGGCGGCGACGGCTCGCTCGCCGGTGCGCATCAGTTCCAGCAGGAGACGGGCTTCCCCGTCATCGGCGTGCCCGGAACCATAGACAACGACGTCTACGGCACGGACGACAGCATCGGCTACGACACCGCCGTCAACACTGCGCTGGAAGCGATCGATAAGCTGCGCGACACCGCTACCTCGCACGAACGGGTCTTCTTGGTCGAGGTGATGGGGCGAAGCTCCGGCTTTATCGCCGCATCGGTAGGCGTGGCAGGTGGTGCCGAAATCGTTCTGCTGCCACGTCAGCCCGCCGACGTCGACACGATCTGCAAAGTGCTGCAGGACAGCGCAGCGCGCGGCAAGTACAGCAGCCTGATCATCGTCGCCGAGCGGGATGATCCGCAACTGACCCCCAAGCTGACCGCGGAACTCAGCCGGCGCGGCTATCAGTCCCGGGCCGCCATCCTCGGCCACATCCAGCGCGGCGGCAGCCCCAGCGGCCATGACCGCATCCTTGCCTCGGTGCTGGGAGCCGCCGCTGTCGACGCGCTACTCGCCGGCCACTCCGACGTCATGGTGGGAGTGCGTGGCGAAGAACTGGTTCTTACGCCGCTCGCGGAGGTAACGGCTAACAAGAAGCCTCAGCCGCTAGAGTATTTGTCGCTGATCGAACAGCTCGCGACTTAGTCGCCGCATCCAGCCGACGTTGATATTGAGCATGCGGTGACGACGCATCTTGCCGGGTTGCTTATCGGTACCAGCTGGTCCTTCCCTTCGCGGCCAGGGGCTACTCCCACAGCCGTAGACATCTTCTGTGGGAGCAGCCCCTGGCCGCAAATCGTCGAAGCTTGCGAACGTCGGCGCGCGGCACGCTCGCCGCGCACCGAGATCCAGAACCTAGCGCGGCTACGCCATTGTGCATTGCTACACAGGCGCATCTCGCGCATATGCGCTAGCATGAGCCTATAAGAAAACTTCGAACGGGTTGTTCCATGCGAGATCGGTCAAGCAACAAGACCCTCTGCGTGGCGTCGATGCGCCCGCATCGCGCCTTATCGATGGCGTTGTTGTTGATTTCGGCCTTGGCTGCGAGCTTCAGCAGCGGCGCCGCTGCGCGGCTTTACAAATGGACCGATGCCGACGGCAAGGTCCATTACAGCGATACCTTGCCCCCGGCCGCCGCGCGTCATCAGCGCGAGATCAAGAGCGAGGACGGCCGCACGGTAGATCGTATCGCGCCGCCGCCCACGCCCGAAGAACTGGCGGCGGCGGCACGGGCGCGCGAGGCTGAGCTGCGGCGCCAGCAGGAACTCGAACAGCAGGCGCATCGCGACCGTATTCTACTGCTGACCTTCACCAGCGTGGAGGAAATGCGGCGCGCACGGGATGATCGCATCGCCGCCCTGGAGGGGCGCATCCAACTCCACCACAGCCGGATCGAGAAGCTCCAAACGCAGATCGACACCTTGAGCAAGCGCGCCGCAGCGCTCGAGCGTAGCGGTCGCGGCAATCCAGCTGAAGTGCATGCCGAGATCGAGCAACTGCAAAAAATCGTTGCGGAAAACGAACGCTTTATCGAACAAAGCCGGCAGGAACAGGCGGAGATTCGCAGCGCTTTCGACGCCGACATCGACCGCTTCAAGCAACTCAAGGTGGGGCGAGTGGCGCGGGAGCCGGCGAGTAGCGCTGGCGATCACTCCGAAGACTGAGCGTAGCCGGCACTACCCGCGGAGCGGACAATCAGGCGCGAATCAGCGTCCCCACGCCCTGGTCGGTGAACAGTTCCAACAGCACGGCATGCTCGACCCGGCCGTCGATGATATGCGCCGAAGTCACACCGTTTTGAACAGCCTCCAGGGCACAGCGGATCTTGGGCAGCATGCCGCCGTAAATCGTGCCGTCGGCAATCAGGTTTTCCACCATCTCGGTGTTCAAACCGGTCACCAACTGCCCCTGCTTGTCGAGCAAGCCCGGTGTGTTGGTCAGCAGAATCAGCTTTTCCGCCTGCAGGATTTCCGCCAGCTTACCCGCCACGAGGTCGGCATTGATGTTGTATGCACGCCCATCGGCACCGACGCCGATGGGCGCAATGACGGGAATGAACTGCCCTTGCTCGAGCATGCTGACCACGGAGGAGTCGATTTCCTCGACCTCACCGACGTAACCGATATCGACCTCGCCCGCGGCGGCATCCTTCCCTAGGGTCAGCTTGCGTGCCCGGATCAACCCGCCGTCCTTGCCGGTCAGGCCGACAGCGCGCCCCCCCTTGCTGTTGATGAGGTTGACGATTTCCTTGTTAACGGCGCCGCCGAGGACCATCTCCACCACGTCCATGGTCTCGGCATCGGTCACGCGCATGCCCTCGACAAAGCGAGATTCCTTGCCGATGCGCTCGAGCAGCTTGCCGATCTGCGGCCCACCGCCGTGGACCACCACCGGATTGAAGCCGACTAGTTTCATCAGCACGATGTCGCGCGCGAAACTGTGCTTGAGCTCTTCATCAACCATGGCATTGCCGCCGTACTTGACGACGATGGTCTTGCCGCGAAAGCGCTGAATGTAGGGCAGCGCCTCGATTAGGACATGAGCCACCTGAGTGGCGGGCGTGGGAGAGTCAGTCATTACGGACGTATCCTTGATGGCTGCACAGGCAGCCTGCGCACATACCTACGACTATCGGGGCAAGTGCTCGAGCCGACGCTGGGTCAGAACGGCAGCTCGAGCCCCGGCTCCACTGCCAGCAGCTGCTCCCGGAAGATCTCCTGGATGCGCTGCAGCGCTTCGGTGTCGTCGCCTTCGAAGCGGAAGACCAGGCTGGGCGTGGTATTGGAGGCCCGCACCAAGCCCCAGCCATCGGGGAAATCGGCGCGAATGCCGTCGATAAGGGTCAGGCTAGCCCCCTTCAGCGCTTTGCCGAGACGATCGCCGAGGAGGGACATAATGCGCACGGGTTCGCCTTCCTGCAAGTCCGTGCGCAACTCCGGAGTGGCGATGCTGTCGGGCAGCTCGGCAAAGAGTTCGTCCGCCGGCCGTGGGTCGGCGGACAAGATCTCCAGCAGCCTCGCACCGGCATATATGGCATCGTCGAAACCGTACCAGCGATCGGCGAAGAAAACATGGCCGCTCAGTTCGCCGCCCAACATGGCACCGGTTTCCTCGACCTTATTACGGATCATGGAATGCCCGGTCTTCCACATCACCGGGACGCCGGCGTGCTCGGCAATGACTTCCGGTAGTTTAGCGGAGCACTTGACGTCGAACACGATGTCGCTGCCAGGGTGTCGCGACAAGACGTCGCGCGCGAACATCATCATCTGCCTATCGGCCCAGATGATGCGCCCCTTGTTGTCGACCACGCCCAGGCGATCGGCATCGCCGTCGAACGCAAGCCCGAGATCCGCGCCCTGCAGCCGCACCAGGCTCACCAGGGCATCCAGGTTGGCCGGCACGGTCGGGTCTGGGTGATGGTTGGGGAAGTAGCCGTCGACTTCGCAAAACAGTTCCTCGACCTCGCAGCCCATGGCTCGGAACACGTCCGGAGCCAGCGCGCCGGCGACACCGTTGCCGCAGTCGATCACGATGCGCAGCGGCCGCTGCAGGGTGGCATCGGTGACGATACGCTCGATATAGGCTTCGCGCACATCCTGCTCGATGACGGTGCCACTGCCTTCGATGAAGTCGCCGGCTTCCGCGCGTCGCCCCAGAGCCTGAATCGCCTCGCCGGACAAGGTACGCCCGCCGATCACGATCTTCAGGCCGTTGTACTCTCGCGGGTTATGACTGCCGGTCACCATCACACCCGCGCCTGTGCCCAGATGATGGACCGCGAAATTCATGACCGGCGTCGGCACCTGACCAATATTGATGACGTCGCGCCCACTGGCCAGCAAGCCGTCGACCAAGGCCTGCGCCAGCTCGTCACTGGACAAGCGCCCGTCTCGCGCCACCACGACCTGCTGCTGCCCGGCCTGCGCGGCTTCGGTGCCGATCGCCCGGGCCAGCAGGTGGACGATCTCCGCGGTCAGCGTGTCGCCGACAATGCCCCGCACATCGTAAGCGCGCAGTATGCTCGGCGGGATGCGCGGCGGTTGTGTAGGTTCGGGCGAACCCTCCTGCAGCTGCACGAATTCGAGCGCAGGCTCTTCGACTGGCGGCGGCTCCTCCGCTGCCGGCGTGGGGGGCGGCTGCTCGGACACGACGTCCTCTACGACGATGGCATCCGCGGCTGGATACGGGGCGACCGGCTCTGGCGTCGCGGATTCGCCCCGCTCTGTAGGCTGCCAGGACTGCAGATGATTGCGAAGACGTTCGAGCATCGGCCCGAGCTCGCGCAGACTTGGGGCATAGTCAGGCGCAAGACGCCCCATTTCGGCGTCCAGCAGCAATGTTTCCACAAGCCGGCTGTCCCGGCGAAGGGCGCGCACTATGAAGGCCGCAAGCCCCAACAACAGTAGCGCGGCAAAGGCCGCGGTCATGAGCGGCGCATACCGCACTACCGCAGAGGTGGCGGCCGCCTCACCCGCTTGCGGCACAAAGCCGACCTGCCAACGGCTTCCAGAGACACCGGCCGCGGACGCCGCGCTATTCCAGTTGCCGAGCAAGGTCACGCCTTGCTGCTGTAGTGCCGCTTGGCCGCCAGGAATTTGAAGCAGCTCGCGCAGGCGCGCGACCGGATAAGTAACCACCAGGTGCGCGACCACATCTCCGTCTCGGATCACCGGCTGCAGCAGGTTGGCATGGGCGCCCGGCTGCCCGGGCAGGTGTACCTCGGCGGGCGGCGCACGATGTTCCTTCTCCGCCTGACGCATCATTTCCAGCAAGGCGTAACCGATGGGCGGCTCGCTATCCAGCCGCGGCGTGCGCAGCCCGGCCGCGACCACCTCCACCCGGATGGCATCGGGGAACGCCGCCGCGAGCTCGCCTGGCTCGCCCAGCGCATAGGCGGCATCCGCCAACTCGGTTTCGGCCAGGCTTTGCAGGCGCGCCTGCTCCGCCCGCAACCACAACCCTAGCCTCGCGGCCAAGCGCTCGGCGCTCTGGACGCCCATGCTCTCGCGCGCGGCCTGCTGTTGCTCGACCGCGTCGGCGTACGCGATGCGCTCCAGCAGCAAGCCCGCCGCCAACGCGAGCAAGGCAAGCGCTGCCGCATAAGCCCACACGCTAAGGCTGCGCCGTGTGCGTACCCCCTTGGGCTTCTTGCCGAGCCCTCCAAGCTTGCCGAGATCCACGTCTGCGCTCCTAAAGTCGCCCGGAGTGGCCGAATCCGCCCTCGCCGCGCGCGCTGGGGGTGAATTCGTCCACCGCCTCGAAATCGACCTGCAGCACCGGCACCATAACCAGCTGCGCGATGCGCTCGCCGGGCTCGACGGTAAAGGTTGTGTCGCCTCGGTTCCAGCACGACACCATGATCTGCCCCTGGTAATCGGAGTCGATCAGGCCGACCAGATTACCGAGCACGATGCCGTGCTTGTGGCCGAGCCCGGAGCGCGGCAGGATCATGGCCGCCAGACCCGGGTCGTCGATGTGCAGCGCGATGCCGGTCGGGATCAGCTCGCTGGCGCCGGGTTGCAGCGTCAACGACCCGTCCAGGCAGGCGCGCAGGTCCAGGCCCGCGGCACCCTCAGTGGCATAAGCAGGAAGCGGAAAATCGCGCCCCAGGCGCGGATCGAGAATCTTAAGCTGAATTTTTCTTTTCATACTGCTCTGCAATCAGTTCTACGAGCTGCTCGGCAAGCTTGGCCTTGCTCTGACGGCCGAGGCTGCGATGCCCGCCTTCCCAGAACACCTCCAAAGCGTTGTCGTCGGTATCGAAGCCGGTTTCTCCCCCAACCCAGTTGGCGGCCACCATATCGAGCTTCTTTCGTCGCCGCTTATCTTCAGCATAGGCGGCCAATTCGTCGGTTTCCGCCGCGAAACCAACGGTAAACGGCGGACGGCTGCGTGCCGCGACAGTTTTCAGAATGTCTTCCGTGCGCTCCAAAGCGATTTCCATCGCTTCGGCGTGCTTCTTGATCTTGGCAGTTGCCGTCTGCGCGGGGCGGTAATCGGCTACTGCTGCAGCCGCCACGAAGATATCCGCGCTCTCCACGCGCGCGTTGACGGCCTGCAGCATTTCCTCGGCGGATTCCACATTCACCCGCTCGACGCCCGCGGGCGTGGGCAACGCGCTCGGCCCAGCGACCAGTTGCACGCGCGCACCGGCTCGCGCCGCCGCCGCAGCCACCGCGAAACCCATTTTGCCCGAGCTGCGGTTGCTGATATAGCGCACCGGGTCGATAGGCTCTCGGGTAGGCCCTGCGGTGAGCAAGACGGTGCGGCCACTTAAGCAACCGCGCCGGCCGGCCTCGAGGCTCGCCACGATTTCCAGCGGCTCCAGCATGCGTCCTTCGCCGACTTCGCCACAGGCCTGCCCCCCGCTGCCCGGCCCAAGCAGACGCACGCCATGCCCCTCGAGCAGCGCGCGGTTGCGCTGGGTCGCGGGATTGGCCCACATCAGCCGGTTCATGGCCGGCGCCAGTACGATGGGCGCTTCGGTGGCCAGGCACAGGGTGGTCAGCAGGTCGTTGGCAAAACCATGGGCAAGCCTGGCCATGAAATCCGCGCTGGCCGGCGCGATCAGCACCGTATCCGCCCAGCGCGCCAGTTCGATATGCCCCATGGCAGCTTCGGCGCTCGGGTCCAGCAGATCGACATGGACCGGATTGCCGGACAGCGCCTGGAACGTTAATGGCCCGACAAACTCCCGGGCCGCGGCCGTCATGCAGACACGAACCTCGTAGCCGGCGTCGCGCAGGCGGCGTACCAGGTCGGCGCTCTTGTAAGCGGCAATGCCGCCGGTGACGCCGAGGAGAATTTTTCGCTGGATCGGTTCGCTCATCGAAAAGGCTCTAGCTGATGCAGACGGCGTTCAGATTAACCGATAGACCCGGCACGACAAAGGATCGCCGCCGCAGCTTGCGGCAGATTGCGACCTCAACGCGGCTTGGCCCGCACGGCGGCCTGGGCTAAGTTATGCCTCGCCCTCGCCCCTCCCGCACGGGAGCGCGGTAACGGGCAGGATGCCATAAGAAATAACAAGGAGCGTTGTCATGGGTATCGCCGACTGGCCGACGTCGGAGCGGCCGCGCGAAAAGCTCATCCAGCATGGCGCCAAAGCGCTTTCGGATGCCGAACTTCTCGCGATTTTTCTGCGCACCGGGCGCCCTGGGCTGAGCGCTGTCGGGCTTGCTCGCGAGTTGCTGTCGCACTTCGGCGGCTTGCGCCCGCTGCTGGAGGCCGACCTCACCAGCTTTTGCGCGCACCTGGGCTTGGGGCCTGCCAAATATGCGCAGCTTCAAGCCGTCCTGGAAATGGGCCGCCGCCACCTGTGGGAGCGCCTGCAGCGGGGCGACGCACTGGGCAGCCCCGAGGACACTCGACGCTTTCTGTCGGCAAGGCTGCGCGACTACCCACACGAGGTTTTCGCCTGCCTGTTCCTGGACAATCGCCACCGGGTCATCACGTTCGAGGAGCTCTTCCGGGGCACTATCGATGCCGCGAGCGTTTATCCGCGTGAGGTCGTCAAGCGCGCGCTCACGCTCAACGCGGCCGCCATCATCATCGCCCACAATCATCCTTCCGGCGTCGCCGAGCCCAGCTCCGCCGATCGCGCGTTGACGCGCCGGCTGCAAGAAGCGCTGCAACTAGTGGACATTCGGCTGCTGGATCATTTCGTTGTCGGGGACGGTCCGCCGGTTTCTTTCGCCGAGCGCGGGTTGCTGTGACGCTGCCGGAGGTGGCAGCGTCACAGCGTCGGTAAAGTCGAACCGGCGCCGGACCTGACACCAACATGCTTTCGATGCCGCCACTTGTTTGCGGCGCATCGGTCTATATGCTGACCACATGCAACGCAGTATCCGAGACGAACAGGGCAAGGCGTGGGACGTCATGGTGGGACGCGAGTCCTACGGCATGCAAGTGTGGCTGTTCTCGCCCCGCAGCGGCGGCGAGGTCCGAAAAGCGCTAATGGAATCGAGCACACGCCTCGACGCCATGCAGGAGCTGGAGCAGGTGAGCGAGGAGCATCTGCGCGAGCGCTTGGGCGCTTCGGTGCCCTGGTCTTCGCGCACTGCCTTTTGACCTGCGGCCGGGCCCGAGCGGCTAAGCCGCCCCGCGCCCGGCCCGCGTGCCTTATACCGACATCGCCGCCTGCAGCTTGCGCATGGCGTTCTTTTCCAGCTGCCGGATACGCTCTGCGGAGACGTGATAATCGTCGGCCAGTTCCTGCAGGGAGGACTTGGTCTCGCCCAGCCAGCGGCGTTGCACGATATCGCGGCTGCGTTCATCGAGATTCTGCAAGGCCGCGTGCAGGGCGCGCGACTGCTGCGTCCGCCAATCGTCCTGCTCAGCTTCGGTGGCAGGGTCGAGGCCGTCGCTCTCGAGGTAAGCTGCCGGCGCGCGGATCACGCTGTCGTCCTCGTCGTCGTCCGGGCGCGCCTCGAAGCCGATGTCCTGCCCCGACAGCCGGGACTCCATTTCCAAAACCGTTTCCGGCTTGACCTTTAAATCCGCGGCAACCGCCTTTACTTCCTCATGGCTCAGCCAGCCGAGGCGCTTCTTGCGGCCGCGCAGGTTGAAGAAAAGCTTGCGTTGCGCCTTGGTGGTGGCGACTTTGACGATGCGCCAGTTGCGCAGGATGAATTCGTGGATCTCGGCGCGGATCCAATGCACGGCGAAGGATACCAAGCGCACTTTGACTTCCGGGTCGAAGCGCTTGACGGCTTTCATGAGGCCGATGTTGCCCTCCTGAATCAGGTCGGCTAGCGGCAAGCCGTAACCCGTGTAACTGCGGGCGATGTGCACTACAAAGCGCAGATGCGACATGACTAGGCGACGCGCGGCGGCAAGATCGTCTTCCTGGCGATAGCGCACGGCCAGTTCGTACTCGTCCTCGGCGCTGAGCATCGGAACCCGGTTCACGGCGTGGATGTAGGCTTCCTCGCTTCCTACATGTAAGGGGATGGCGGTCGGATCGTTTTTGGCTAAGGCGGCGTTCATGTCCATTTGAATACCCCTTCCCTTGGTATTGTCTGGTCTGAAGCTGCTCCCTCCGGAGCGAGCTATGAGTCCCGCCGAGCGGGTGTGTCATCGACCGCATGGGCCGTTGTTGTCTGACTGTGAGAAAAGCATACGTCGACGGGCGGGGCGGGCAGAATCGGGGAAAACCCGGTCGGTCGTTCGGGAACAACCCGAGATTTCCCGATTTTAGGTGTCGTGCCGCGTCAATACTGGCTTCGCAAGGTCTAGGGAAAGGCCGTAAGCCTTCGTCTCAACGCGGCTCGATGGCGGCCAGATGACGTCCAACCGCGAGGTAGGAACCTGCCAGTCCGAGCACGACCCCGAGCCCTAGCAAGGTGAGCAGGCCAGAGCCGCCGAGACCACTCAGCGCGTAGCTGCTCCCGTAGAGCCGCGCCAAGGCCTGCGCCGGCCCGCCGATAAGCCAACGGCCGATTTCGACCAACATCGCCGCTGCGATGCCGCCGAGCAGGCCGTACCAAATGCCTTCGTACAGGAACGGGCGGCGGATGAATGCGTCAGTGGCGCCAATGAGCTTGGCGATCACGATCTCTTCGCGGCGGTTCTCGATGTCCAATCGTATGGTGTTGCCGACCACCAGCACCACCACAGCGGCCAACAGCACGGCCACCACCCACACCACACGCTCTATCAGCGCCATGATGCTGCGTAGCCGCTCGATCCACTGGCGGTCCAGCCTTACTTGGTCGACCTCGGCACGGCCACGTAGCTTATTTGCGAGGCTTTCCACAGCCATCCCGTCGAGCGCGCCACGCGGCTCGATCTCGATCACTGGCGGCAAGGGATTGTCATCGAGCAAGGCCAGGGCGTCCTCGAAACCGGACAGGCGCTGAAATTCAGCCAGCCCTTGCTCCGGAGAAATCAGGCGCGCGTGCGCCACCTCCTCGATACCGCGCAGCTCTCGCAGCAGTTCCTGCTGGCGCGTGGCCGATACCTGTTGCTCAAGGAACAGCGAGATGCGGACGCCGCCCTCCCAGGCGCCAGTAACCTGCCGCGCGTTGTCCAGAAAGAGCAGAAAGCTTGCGGGCAGGGCGAGCGCGATGCTCAATACCGCCGCTGTCATCAGGCTCGGCATGGGCGCCCGGTACAGACGGCCTAGCGACGCCACCCAAGCCTGCAGGTGCTGTTCCAGCCAAATCGTCAGGCGCGACTTGCGGCGCTCGTCGGCCTTCGGTTTCGTCCGACGCCTGGGTTGACGTACGGGCTTTTTGGTCGGTTGTCCTCGCGCCATCAGGCCGCCCCTGTCCAGTCGTCGATCAAGCGTCCCTTATCCAACGTGATCACGCGATGGCCCAGACGGCGAATCAGCGCCAGATCATGGCTGGCAATCACCACGGTGGTACCGACCCGGTTGAAGTCCTGGAAAAGGCGCATGATTTCCTCCGACAGCGCCGGATCCAAATTACCGGTGGGCTCGTCGGCTATGAGAATGGGCGGGCGGCTGACGACGGCACGGGCAATGCCCACGCGCTGCTGCTCACCGCCGGAGAGCGTGATGGGCGCCATGCGCTCTTTATCCAGCAGTCCGACCTTGTCCAGGGCTGCCCGCACCCGCCGCGCGATCTCGCCGCGCGGCTGTCCGCTAATCACCAGCGGCAGCGCAACGTTATCGAACACGCTGCGGTCGAACAGCAGGCGGTGGTCCTGAAAGATGACGCCGATGCGCCGGCGCAGCTCCGGGATGCGGCGCCGGCCGATACGCTCCAGATTAGCCCCGGCAACAACCACACTGCCCCGGCTCGGACGCTCCAGCAAGGGGATGAGCCGCAACAGCGTGCTCTTGCCGGCACCGGAATGACCAGTGACGAACACCATTTCGCCGCGACCGATATGGAGGCTGACATCGTGTAGCGCTTCGTGCCCTGCGGGGTAGCGCTTGCTGACATTGTCGAAACGGATCATAAGGCCTGTCGCCTGTGCCGGGCGTCCGCCCACCCGGCACAGGCCCGGGCGGCGGCTCAGCTCTGCTCGGAATCCTGCGCGAGTAGGGCCGAAACGAACTCTTCGGCGTTGAAGGGGCGCAAATCGTCGACGCCCTCGCCGACGCCGATGAAGCGAATCGGCAGCTTCAGCTGCTCTGCTATCGCGAAGATTACCCCGCCCTTGGCAGTACCGTCGAGCTTGGTGAGCACGACGCCGTCCAGCGCCACCGCCTCATGGAAGCTGCGCGCTTGGGCCAGCGCGTTCTGGCCGTTGCTGGCATCCAGCACCAGTAAGGTCTCGTGGGGCGCTTCGGTATCGACCTTGGCCAGCACCCGCTTCACCTTCTTGAGCTCGTCCATCAGGTTGGACTGGGTGTGCAAACGCCCGGCGGTATCGGCGATCAGAAGATCGCTGCCGCGCGACTTGGCGGCCTGAAGCGCGTCGAAAATCACCGATGCGGAATCGGCCCCGGTGTGCTGCGCGATGACGGGAATCGTCGTGCGCTCGCCCCAGGCCTGCAGTTGCTCGACCGCCGCAGCACGGAAGGTATCGCCGGCGGCCAACAGCACGCTGTGGCCTTGCTGCTTGTAGCGGTGCGCGAGCTTGCCGATGGTGGTGGTTTTGCCGACGCCGTTAACGCCTACGACCAAAACCACATAGGGGTGCTTGGTCGCGTCGATCTCCAGCGGCGCGCTGACCGGCTCCAGGATTTCCGTCATGGTCTCCTGCAACGCGCGCAGCAGCGCCGAGACGTCGGTCAACTCCTTGCGCTTGAGGCGCTCGGTGACGCCGTCGAGGATGCGCTGGGTTGCTTCGACGCCGACATCGGCCATGAGCAAGCGCGTCTCGAGCTCCTCGATGAGATCGTCATCGATGGTCTTCTTGCCGAGAAAGACGCTCGACAGCCCTTCGGTGAGGCCGCTGCCGGTACGCGAAAGCCCTTCGCGCAGGCGCGAGAAAAAGTTTTTCTTAGGCGCTTCGGCGGGCTTAGGCGCTTCGGCGGGCTTAGGCGCTTCGGCGGGCTTAGGTGCCTCGGCGGGCTTAGGTGCCTCGGCGGGCTTAGGTGCCTCGGCGGGCTTAGGTGCCTCGGCGGGCTTAGGTGCCTCGGCGGGCTTAGGTGCCTCGGCGGGCTTAGGTGCCTCGGCGGGCTTAGGCGCCTCGGCTTTTGCAGCTTCCTCCCC
>JAJUGG010000024.1 GCA_029268285.1 Ectothiorhodospiraceae bacterium
GAAGTCGAAGCTGAAGTCGAAGCTGAAGTCGAAGCTGAAGTCGAAGCTGAAGTCGAAGCTGAAGTCGAAGCTGAAGTCGAAGCTGAAGTCGAAGCTGAAGTCGAAGCTGAAGTCGAAGCTGAAGTCGAAGCTGAAGAGCCTGCAGCCCCGGAAAGTGCGATGGATCCGGTGCTGTACGACATCTTCAGCCGCGAAACCGCTGATCACCTCGGCGTGGTGCGCGACTACATCGGCTCGGCAGATGGCGACAGCGCTGCGGTAACGGAAGCCCTGATTCGAGCGTTGCATACTCTGGCTGGCAGCGCTCGCATGGCCGGCGTCGACGCGGTGGCCGATCTTGCACGGCGCCTGGAAACCTACGCGGAGTTGCACTTCGAGCACGAGCGTCCTTACCGTCAGGACGATGTCGATACCTTGCGCGAAGGTGTCGCGCTGGTCGAGGCGTGGGTATCGGCTCTGGGGGGAGACGGTGTCGGACCGGACGTATCGTCGCTGATCGAGCGGGTCGATCGCGCCTACCAAGTGCTCGAGGCGGAAGTCGCAAACGAAGGTCAGCCGGCGCCGCGAAAGTCGCCGGCAGAGCCGGTGGACCCGGATCTTGTCGAGCTCTTCCTGGAAGAGGCGGAAGACATTCTGTCCTTCCTCGACAGCACCATCGAGCGCTGGGAAGACGCGCCGGAGGATGGCGCGACGTTGGCCGAACTCCATCGCTCCTTGCACACGCTCAAGGGCGGCGCGCGCCTGGCCGGTTTCGAAGCCATCGGCACGCTGTGCCACAACCTCGAGAGCCTTAGCGCAGACGTCGCGGAGCATCGTATACCGGCCGACGACGCCTTCTTCAACGCCCAGCAGGCCGCGCTCGAGGCCCTGAACGAGATGGTTCAGGCCGCGAAGGACGGCGCCGTACCGGCAATTCCGGAAAGCGTGCAGGGGCAGATCACGGCGCTGCGGGGCGGCGCTTCGGCTACCGAAGTCGAGAGCGCGGGCCCGGCCGATGTCGAGTTGCTCGAGGTCTTCCTCGAAGAAGCGACCGACATCCTGGAGGCCGCCGAAACCAATCTGCACCGTTGGCGTGAAGCACCGGAGGAGCGGGGCGTCGTGCCCGAACTGCAGCGTGCCCTGCATACGCTCAAGGGCGGCGCGCGCATGGCCGGTCTGCAGCCCATTGCCACCCTTAGCCATGCCGTGGAAACGCTGCTGAACGGGCTCGAGGGGGGTGAGGTACAGGTCGACCGAGGCTTCTTCCAGCTCCTGGAGCAGGCTTACGACCGACTGTTTCAGATGCGTGAGCAGGCCGAACGCGGCGAGGCCCTCACCGAGGCCGAGGATCTGCTAGCTAGCGTCGAGCGGGCCCGGCGGGGCGAAACGGTGCAAGTCGACTCGCCGCTGATCGAGGAGGCCCAGCAGGAGCAGCCCGCGTCGCGTCCGCAGCAGCCGGCGGTCGAGCACGAAGTGGTGCCGGCAGCGGGTACGCGCGATCGCCAGGAAGTGGTGCGCGTACGCTCGGATCTCCTCGACAATCTGGTGAACTTCGCCGGCGAGGTCAGCATCTATCGCGCGCGCTTGGAGCAGCAGATCGGCGCAACGCGCTTCAACCTCGCGGAGCTCGATCAAACTGTGGTGCGTCTGCGCGAGCAGCTGCGCGCGTTGGAAATCGAAACCGAGGCGCAAATCCTCTACCGCTTCGAGCGGGAGAATGACAACGAGACCTTGCGCGAAGATTTCGATCCGCTCGAACTGGACCGCTTCTCGCACATCCAGGAGCTATCGCGGGCGCTCAGCGAGTCGGTTAACGACTTGGTCAGCATCCAGGGCATGCTCGATCAGCTGGCGCGTGAATCCGAAACGCTGTTGCTGCAACAGTCGCGCGTTAACACGGAGCTGCAGGACGGCCTGATGCGCACCCGCATGGTGCCGTTCGCCAACCTGGTGCCGCGCATGCGCCGTATCGTGCGTCAGACCTGCCAGGAGCTGGGCAAGCAGGCGCAGTTCAAGGTGCAGGGCGCGCAAGGCGAAATGGACCGCACCGTGCTCGAGCGCATCGTTCCGCCGCTGGAGCACATGCTGCGCAACGCGGTGGCGCACGGCATCGAATCGCCCGAGAAGCGGCGAGCCGCTGGCAAGACGGACGAAGGCAGCATCACCGTGTCCTTCTATCGCGAAGGCGGAGACGTTGTCGTTCGCGTGAACGACGACGGCGCCGGGCTTAACCTCGACGCGATCCGCCGAAAAGCGATTGCCAAGGGGCTGATGCCGGAGGCGGCGCCGCTGTCCGACCGCGAAGTCATGCAGTTCATCCTCGAAGCCGGCTTCAGTACGGCCGACAAGGTTACCCAGATCGCCGGGCGTGGCGTCGGCCTCGACGTGGTCAGCGCCGAGATCAAGCAGCTCGGCGGCAGCCTGGAAATAGACTCCGAGCCCGGTAGCAGCACGACCTTTACCGTGCGTCTACCGTTCACCCTGGCGATCAACCAGGCTCTGCTCTGCAACGTCGGCGAGGAGGTCTATGCAATTCCGCTTTCGAGTATTGAAGGCGTGGTACGCATGCCGCGCGATGAGGTCGTGCGCTGCCTGGAGGATCCGCAGAACGCGCGGTACGAGTACGCCGGTCAAAGCTACGGCTTCCGCAGCTTGACCGCCCTGCTCGGCATGGGCGAGCCGGTCCTACCGCCGGAGGGCAAGCGTGCCGCGTTATTGCTGGTGCACACCGGCGACAACCGGTTGGCTTTACATGTCGACGGCTTGGTCGGCAGCCGCGAAATCGTGGTGAAATCCGTGGGGCCGCAGATCAGCACAGTGCCCGGCATTTACGGTGCAACCATTCTCGCGGACGGCCGCGTCGTCCTCATTCTCGACGTCAGTGCACTGGTTCGTCTGGGCGTGTCCTCGCTACACGCCGAGCAGATGGCCGCGCTACCCGCTGACGCCAGCCGCGCCGAAGGGCAGATCACCGTCATGGTGGTGGACGATTCCATCACTATGCGCAAGGTCGCCACGCGTCTGCTCGAGCGCAATGGCATGAACGTCGTCACCGCCAAGGATGGTGTCGATGCCGTGGCTCAGCTTCAGGAAGTGACGCCAGACGCAATGCTGCTCGACATCGAGATGCCGCGCATGGACGGTTACGAGCTTGCGACCCACATGCGCAACGATGAGCGGCTGCGCCAGGTTCCGATCATCATGATTACGTCCCGAACCGGCGACAAACACCGCCAGCGGGCCATGGAAATTGGCGTCGACCGTTACCTCGGCAAGCCGTATCAGGAACACGACTTGCTGGAGAACCTCAAGGAAGTGCTGGAGGAGCGGCGTGACGACGCCTGAGCCGATGTGTGCTGCCGAGCCGCGGGTGCGGCTCGGCATCCTGGGGACCGCCCTCATGGGTAACCCCGACCTGCGCGAGGGACTGGAGCGCTTGGGCGTTGCCGTCGTGGTGGAGGAGACGCTGGGGTCGTTCATCTCGGACATCGAGCGGCAATGCGAAGTCGAAGTCCTGCTTGTCGATCTGGAACAGGCGGATGACGACGACCTTGATGTGCTCGACGCCCTGTTAGAGCACAGCCCCGTGCCTCTGGTGTTCCATGAGGATAGCTCCCGAAGCACTGACCAAGCTTGGTTGCGTCGCTTGGCGGAAAAGATTGAACAGGCTGCACAGAACGCCGCCGCCGCGCCGATGCGCCCGATAGCGCTTACCCAGCCGCCTGCGCCCGTACAGGAGGTGCTGCGTGAGCCAAAGTCCCGCCTTGTGCCTGGGACGCTGCGGGTTTGGGTGCTAGGAGCCTCATTCGGCGGCCCTGAGGCGCTGAAGCGTTTTTTAACCTCCTTCAGCGAGCCTCCCCCTAACACGGCCTTCATCATCGGCCAGCATATCGGTGACGGTTTCGTGGAGGTGCTGGCCTCACAACTCAACCGAGCGACGCCGTTTCGGGTTTTGCCGGCGGCGACCGGCGCGCGCCTGCAGCCGGGAACCATTTATGTGGCGCCAGTGCGCGAGCGCTTACGTATCGACGGCGAAGGCGGACTCTATCTCGAACCCCATGCGCCGCCGACGACCTACATGCCTTCCATCGACGCAATTATGGAAGAAGTCGCGGGCCGTTTCGGCGAGCGTTGCGGCGCGATCGTGTTCAGCGGCATGGGAGACGACGGCAGCCAGGGCTGTACTGCCATCGCGCGCGCCGGCGGCACCGTATGGGCGCAGGAGTCGGAAAGCTGCGCTATCGACAGCATGCCCAATTGCGCTCGCGCCACCGGCTTGGTAAGGCGGAACGGAACGCCTGAGAACCTCGCGCGCGCTCTTTTTCTCGAACTCGCTCAGACTGTGGGAGCCATGCAATGACCGCGACTGCCGAACTGGTGCGCAGCCTGTTCATTCCGATCCACGAGGTGAATCTGGTTCTGCCGGGCGCATTGGTGGCCGAGGTGGTGCCCTATATGGAGCCGGCGCCGGCACAGGATGCAGTCCCGGACTGGTTCCTTGGCAGCATTGTCTGGCGTGAACAGCGGATACCTCTGGTATCGGTGGATGCGCTGGTAACCGGTGCGGATGCGGTCTCGGGCGCTCGGGTGCGAATCGCCGTGCTGAAGGCGGTAGCTTCTGGTCCGGAGCTGAACTACTACGCCATCGTCATGCGCGGGCTGCCGCGGCTCGTCAGCGTGAGTCCGGGCACGGTTGAGGGGCTAGGCGAGAATCTGTCCGAAGGCCCGGCGGTCGCGGCAGAGGTGCTGGCCAATGGAGAGCCGGCGATCATACCCGATGTCGACTACATCGAAGCGCAGATCAACGCTGTGCTAAATCCGTAAGGCGCAATTCCTCTTTAGCCCAAATCGCCGGCCGCTACCTGCAGCGCCGCCAACGCGGCAAGGCCGGCGGTTTCCGTCCGTAAGATCCGCGGCCCAAGACGCAGGCCAGTAAACCCCTGGCTGAGCGCTTGGTCCACTTCGACTGCGCTGAGGCCGCCTTCCGGGCCGATCAACAGACTGATGCGGCGAGAGAGGGAGAGATCCCGCAGGCCGGTCGATGCCTCAGGCGCCAACACCAGGTGCAGGCCTTCGCCCACGGCCGGCCAGGCGTCCGCCAGCGGCCGGGCTTCCAGCAGTTCTGGCAGTCGGTTGCGCCCGCATTGTTCGCAGGCGCTTTCGATGACCCCGATCCAGTGTCGGTGGCGCTTCTCAAGCCTATCGTCGCGCAGTTGCACCACGCTGCGTTCGGTGAACACCGGTAGAATTCGCGTGACTCCCAGTTCCACCGCCTTCTGAATGGTGAAGTCCATTCGCTCGCCCTTGGAAATGCCCTGCAGCAGGGTGATCTCCAGCGGGGATTCGACCTCGTGGGCCCGGTGCTCGCCTACCCGTACGCGTACTTCGCGGCGCTCCAGTGCCAAGAGCTCGGCTTCGTATTCGCCGCCCTCGCCGTTGAACAAGGTCAGCGGCGCCCCAGGCCGCAGCCGCAGCACCTTGAGATGATTTGCGGCCTCCACCGGAAGGGCGAGCTCTTCGCCGGACGACAGCGATTCGGGCACGTAAAGACGGGGATTCTTCATGATGGCGCTATTCCGGACCCAATCTGTGAGCACGGGCAACCACTAGGCGTGGCGTGGGAAAAGCCCGCAGAGACACGGAGCCGGACCATGGGTGCGTGTGGCACCCTGCCCAGTCTCCGTGCTTCTGCAGGTCTGCTCGGGCTTAGCTGCTTGCTACCCCTCGGGGTCGCGCGTAATCGCACAGTCCGAGGTTGTTCCAGATGGCCTCGGTAATGGGCGCTTGGTTCATGGTGTAGAAATGCAGGCCCGGTGCACCGGCATCGAGCAAGCGCCGGCACAGTGAGGTGACGAAGTCGACGCCGAAGGCTTGTATGGACTCGCGGTCGTCGCCGTAGGACTCCAGACGCTTGCGTAGCCAGCGCGGGATCTCTGCGCCGCAGGCATCGGAAAAGCGCGCCAATTGCTTGTAGTTCAGAATCGGCATGATGCCGGGCACGATCGGCACGTGAACCCCTAGCTTCTCGGCGCTCTCCACGAAGCGCAGATAGGCGTCGAAGTTGTAGAAGTACTGTGTGATCGCGACATCCGCCCCGGCGTCGATCTTGCGCTTGAAGTTGATCAAGTCGCTTTCGGCGCTTTCAGCCTGTGGATGTACCTCGGGATAGCAGGCGACTTCTATGCGGAAGTACTCGCCCGTCTCCGCACGAATGAACTCAACCAGTTCGTTGGCGTAGCGCAGCTCACCGGCCGAGCGTGTGCCCGAGGGCAGGTCGCCGCGCAGGGCGACGATCCGCTTGACGCCCAGCTCACGGTACTCGGCGAGAATCTCGCGCAGGCTCTCGCGGCTGCTACCGATGCAGGAAAGATGTGGCGCCGCTTCGATGCCCGATTCCTGCTGAATTTCCCGAACGGTCTCGAAGGTGCGATCGCGCGTTGAGCCGCCCGCCCCGTAGGTCACCGAGAAAAAGCGCGGGCCAAGCGCCGCGAGGCGCTCCCGCGTTAGGCGCAGCTTGGCCGCGCCTTCTTCGGTTTTGGGCGGAAAGAACTCGCAGCTGAAGACGGGCTCGTACTGTCGTTGTGTCTGCATGGTCTTCGCTCGTACCTTAGTACCGATAGTGCTCGGGCTTGAACGGCCCTTCCACCGGCACGCCGATATAAGCGGCCTGCTCGGGCGTGAGCTGCGAGAGCTTGGCGCCGATTTTTTCGAGATGCAGCCGGGCGACCTTCTCGTCCAGGCGCTTGGGCAGTACATAGACTTTGTTCTCGTACTGCTCGCCGCGGGTCCAGAGTTCGATCTGTGCCAGTACTTGGTTGGTAAAGGACGCGGACATCACGAAGCTGGGATGGCCGGTGGCGCAGCCGAGGTTAACCAAGCGGCCTTCGGCGAGCAGGATGATGCGCTTGCCGTCCGGGAAGACGATGTGATCGACCTGCGGCTTGATGTTGTCCCACTCGTACTGACGCAGGCTGGCGACGTCGATTTCGTTGTCGAAGTGCCCGATGTTGCAGACGATGGCGTTGTTCTTCATCCGCTTCATGTGCTCGTGGCCGATCACATGGTAGTTGCCGGTTGCCGTCACGAAGATATCGGCCTGATCAGCGACCTCGTCGAGATCGACCACGCGGTAGCCTTCCATCGCCGCTTGCAGTGCGCAGATCGGGTCGACCTCGGTCACCCACACCGTGGCGCCCTGACCCCGCAGCGACTGCGCACAGCCCTTGCCCACATCGCCGTAACCGCAGACTACCGCGATCTTGCCCGCGATCATTACATCGGTCGCGCGCTTGATGCCGTCGAGCAGCGACTCGCGGCAACCGTAGAGGTTGTCGAACTTGGACTTGGTCACTGAGTCGTTGACGTTGATGGCCGGGAAGGGCAGGCGGCCCTCCTTCTGCATCTGATAGAGGCGATGCACACCGGTGGTGGTTTCCTCGGTCACGCCCTGAATGCTCTTGGCGAGGCCTGCGTACCAGCCCGGCTTTTCCGCTAGACGCTTGCGGATGGCCGCAAACAGCGCTTTCTCTTCTTCGCTGCCGGGATTGTCCAGCACCGACGGATCCTGTTCGGCCTTGGCGCCCAGCGTCACCAGCAGTGTCGCGTCGCCGCCGTCGTCGAGCAGCATGTTCGGGTAACCGCCGTCGCCCCATTCCATGATGCGATGGGTGTATTCCCAGTACTCCTCCAGCGTCTCGCCCTTGTAGGCGAACACGGGGTGACCGGCGGCGGCAATGGCGGCCGCGGCGTGATCCTGGGTCGAGTAGATGTTGCACGAGGCCCAGCGAACTTCTGCCCCAAGTGAGGTCAGCGTCTCGATGAGGACCGCAGTTTGAATGGTCATGTGCAGCGAGCCGGCGATACGCGCGCCCTTGAGCGGCTGGCTTTCGCCGTACTCCTCGCGCAGAGCCATCAGGCCGGGCATTTCGGTTTCGCCGATGGAGATCTCCTTGCGGCCCCAGTCGGCGAGCTTGATGTCGCGTACGTGGTAGTCGAGCTTGCTGACGTCTGCTACAGCGTTCATGGTCGTTACTCCATGTTGGCTGAGCGCCGTTGTGGTTGATCCCCATTGCCCCTGAGCCTGGCCGCCGGCGGCGGTTGCAGCGCTCCTCAGGGGCGGGGTGAGCGGCGCGCCCGGGCGGGCGCGCCGGGAAACATTACAGGCCGGCGGCTTCCTTGAGCGCCTCGGCCTTATCGGTGCGCTCCCAGGAGAAGCTCTCCTCTTCGCGCCCGAAGTGACCGTAGGCGGCGGTCGGCAGGTAAACCGGACGCATCAGGTCGAGCATCTTGGTGATGCCGTAGGGGCGAAGGTCGAACATTTCGCGCACCAGTTCGACGATGCGCTCTTCGCTGAGGCGGCCGGTGCCGAAAGTGTTGATGCTGATCGAGGTGGGCTCGGCCACGCCGATGGCATAGGAGACCTGGATCTCGCACTTCTCGGCAAGCCCCGCGGCGACGATGTTCTTTGCCACGTAGCGGCCGGCGTAGGCGGCCGAGCGGTCGACCTTGGACGGATCCTTGCCGGAGAAGGCACCGCCGCCATGGCGGGCCATCCCGCCATAGGTGTCGACGATGATCTTGCGCCCGGTCAGGCCACAATCGCCCACCGGGCCGCCGATGACGAAGCGCCCGGTCGGGTTGATGTAGTAGCGGGTGTCCTCGGTGAGCCACGCCGACGGCAGTACCGGCTTGATGATGTCGTCCATCACCGCTTCGCGTACGGTGTCGGTGCCGATCTCCTCGGCATGCTGGGTGGAGAGCACCACAGCGTCGATCGCAACCGGGCGGCCTTCTTCGTAGCGCAGCGTGACCTGGCTCTTGGCATCGGGGCGCAGCCAGGGCAGCGTGCCGTTCTTGCGCACCTCGGCCTGGCGCTTGACCAGGCGGTGAGCGAGCGTGATCGGCGCCGGCATGAGCACGTCGGTCTCGGCGGCCGCATAACCGAACATCAGGCCCTGATCGCCGGCCCCCTGTTCTTCGGGGTTGCCGCGATCCACGCCCTGAGCGATGTCGGGCGACTGCTTGCCGATGCAGTTCAGCACGCCGCAGGTCTCCCAGTCGAAGCCCATCGACGAGCTGTTATAGCCGATGCGCTTGACCGTCTCGCGCGCGATGGCCTCGAAATCCACCGTGGCGGTCGTGGTCAGTTCGCCAGCCAATATAATGAGACCCGTCTTGACGAGCGTCTCGCAAGCGACGCGCGCATTCGGATCCTGCGCCAGAACCGCATCCAGGATGGCGTCGGAAATCTGGTCCGCCATCTTGTCGGGGTGCCCCTCGGAGACCGACTCCGAGGTAAACAGAAAATCGCTCACCCTAAACCTTCTCCCGTTTATTAAGTGCCCGAACCGGGCGCACAGGCGTACAGTCACGGCAGTACACAAGCGGCGAGAATCCGCCGAGCCGCCAATTGTAACCACCGTACTTCCCGTTGGCTAACATTGTGTTAGGAAATAATATCGCTATCGTCAATGCGGTAGCGTGAACCGTACCCCTTGCCCCGTAAGGAAAACTTGGGGAAAATTCGCGGCTTATTCTCGCCGTAACCATCCGGCGGGGCGCGCGCAGCCGACGAGCCGCGCCACTCCGCTTAGCAGCGCAGGGAATTCGGGCGCTGAATCAACGACATACCTGGAGACTTCTTTGATGCCATCGCGCCGCGAACTCGCCAATGCCATCCGCGCTCTCAGCATGGACGCCGTTCAGGCGGCCAATTCCGGCCACCCCGGTGCCCCCATGGGCATGGCGGATATCGCCGAGGTCCTTTGGAATGATTACCTGCGGCACAATCCCGCCAATCCCAACTGGGTTAATCGCGACCGCTTCGTGCTCTCGAACGGCCACGGCTCCATGCTGATCTACTCGTTGCTGCATCTTAGCGGCTACGATCTCAGTATCGACGACCTGAAGAACTTCCGTCAGTTGCACTCCAAGACCCCCGGTCATCCGGAGGTCGGCTATACCCCCGGGGTCGAGACGACTACAGGCCCGTTGGGGCAGGGGCTTGCGAATGCCGTCGGCTTCGCGCTTGCCGAGAAGGTGCTGGGTGGGCAGTTCAACCGCCCCGGGCACAAGCTGGTCGATCACTACACTTATGTCTTCCTGGGCGACGGTTGCCTGATGGAAGGCATCTCGCACGAAGTCTGTTCGCTGGCCGGCACGCTTGGCCTCGGCAAATTGATCGGCTTCTACGATGACAACGGCATATCCATCGACGGCAAGGTCTCGGGTTGGTTCAGCGACGATACCCCGAAGCGCTTCGAGGCCTATGGCTGGCACGTCGTGCCCAACGTCGACGGCCATGACGCCGAAGCGGTCAAGCGTGCGGTGGAAGAGGCTCGCGCCGTGACCGACCGCCCCAGCCTGATCTGCTGCAAAACCATCATCGGCTTCGGGGCGCCCAATGTGAGCGGCACCCACGGCGTGCACGGCGCGCCGCTCGGTCCCGAAGAGATTCAGGCGACGCGCGAGTTCCTGAGTTGGGACCATGCGCCTTTCGAGATTCCGGCCGATTACTACAGCGCCTGGGATGCGCGCGAGAAAGGCGCTCAGGCCGAGGCCGAGTGGCAGGCGGTGTTCGAGGATTACAAGCGCGCCCACCCCGAGCTTGCCGCCGAGTTCGAGCGTCGCATGAAGAGTAAGCTGCCCGGCTCCTGGCAACGGGTGGTCGAGGAAGGCTTGAAGGAGATCAACGCCAAGGCGGAAAGCATTGCGACCCGCAAGGCTTCGGAGCAGGCGCTGAACGTGGTCGGCCCGTATCTTCCCGAACTCATCGGTGGCTCGGCCGACCTCACCGGCTCCAACAATACCTGGTGGAAGGACTGTACTCCGGTCAGCGCCCAGGACGATGACGGTAACTACGTGTACTACGGCGTGCGCGAGTTCGGTATGTCGGCCATTATGAACGGCTTGGCGCTGCACGGGGGCTTCATCCCGTACGGCGGCACCTTTCTGGTGTTCTCCGACTATGCCCGCAACGCTGTGCGCATGGCCGCGCTGATGAAGCAGCGCAGCATTTTCGTTTATACGCACGACTCCATCGGCTTGGGCGAAGACGGTCCGACTCATCAGCCCATTGAGCACCTGTCGACGCTGCGGCTGATTCCGAACATGAGCCTGTGGCGGCCCTGTGACGCTGTGGAGACGCTGGTGGCATGGCAGGCTGCTATCGAGCGTCAGGACGGTCCGACCTGCCTTATCCTGAGTCGGCAGGGGCTGCCGCATCAGCCGCGTGACGATAAGCAGCTGCAGAATGTCCGTCGGGGCGGTTATGTGCTGCGCGACTGCGACGGCGAGCCCGAGGCCATTCTTATTGCTACCGGGTCTGAAGTGGGGCTTGCCGTGGCCGCCGCGGAGAAGCTTGAGGCCGAGGGGCGCCGCGTGCGCGTGGTCTCCATGCCTTCGACGGATACCTTTGAGGCGCAGGACGAGAACTACCGTGAGTCGGTGCTGCCGGCGGCAGTGACCACGCGGGTGGCGATCGAGGCCGGCCTCCCGGATCTGTGGCGCAAGTACGTCGGCGATCGCGGCCGCGTCGTCGGCATTGACCGTTTCGGCGAGTCCGCGCCCGGCAACGTGCTGTTCCAGGAGTTCGGTTTCACCGTCGACAATGTGGTCGAAACGGTAAACGCTACGCTCGCTTGATTAGCGCTCGAACGCGCCTCAGTTCGTGCCTGATAGTCGCTATCGGCTGCCGCAATCCCTGCCGCGGCCGATAGCGCTCTTCCAGTCTTGAACATTGGCGCGGACGGCGTACCTTAGAATGATTGCGTAGCAATTGCGCAGCCGGTTCTAAGGGCAGGAAGCGAGGGCAGCTATGGCCATTAAAGTAGGCATCAACGGTTACGGACGCATTGGACGCAACATCCTCCGAGCTCTGTACGAATACGGCCGCACCGACGAACTCCGCATTGTCGCCATCAACGACCTCGGCGACGCCGAGATCAATGCCCATCTGACCCGCTACGATACGGCGCACGGCCGCTTTCCCGGCAGCGTCGAAGTGGAAGGCGACGGTTTCGTGGTCAATGGTGACCGCATCCGAGTTTTTTCCGAGCGTGATCCCGCCAAACTGCCATGGGGCGAGAGCGGCGTGGACGTAGTGCTGGAGTGCACCGGAGCGTTTCGCACTCGGGAAAAAGCAGCCGCGCATCTCCAGGGTGGTGCGAAGAAGGTCATTATTTCCGCTCCGGCGCGCGGAGAAATTGACGCGACCGTGGTTTACGGCGTCAACCACGACGACCTCAAGGCCGAGCATAGCGTCATTTCCTGCGCCTCTTGCACGACCAACTGCCTGGCGCCCTTGGTCAAGCCTCTGCACGAGAGCATCGGCTTGGAGGCGGGGCTGTTGACCACTGTGCACGCCTACACCAACGATCAGGTGCTGACCGACGTCTACCACAAGGACTTGCGCCGGGCGCGCAGCGCCACCATGAGCCAAATACCGACCAAGACGGGTGCCGCCGCGGCCGTGGGTCTGGTGTTGCCGGATCTGGCGGGCAAACTCGACGGTTTTGCCATCCGGGTGCCCACGATCAACGTATCCCTGGTCGACCTTACCTTCACCGCCGGTCGCGAGACCTCGCAGGAGGAGGTCGATCGTATTCTGCGCGAGGCTGCTGCCGGCCCGCTCAAAGGTATTTTAGCGGTCAACGACGAGCCGCTGGTTTCGGTGGATTTCAACCACAATCCGCACTCGGCGATCTACGATGCGACACTGACCAAAGTCATGGGGGGGCGGCTGGTCAAGGTCTGTGCTTGGTATGATAACGAGTGGGCCTTCTCCACGCGCATGTTGGATACCACCGTTGCGTTGATGAAGGCCAGCTGAGGGCCTAATTCAATTGCCGCCAGCAGAGCTAGCCGGCCGGGCTTATCTGCGCAAACAACGAGGAACACATGGCGATCAAAAAAATGAGCGAGCTGGACCTAACGGATCGGCGGGTGCTGATTCGTCAGGACCTCAACGTCCCGGTCAAGGACGGCAAAGTCACCGACGACACCCGCATCCGCGCGTCGTTGCCGACGATCGAGCAGGCGCTGGCCGGAGGTGCTCGTGTGATGCTGTTGAGCCATCTGGGGCGGCCTACGGAGGGGCAGTACGAGGACAAATACTCGCTCGAACCGGTCGCTCAGCGTTTGACCGAGCTGCTGGGGCGTCCGGTGCGCCTAGTTCGCGATTGGCTCGATGGCATCGAGATCGGGCCCAATGAAGTCGTTCTATGCGAGAACGTGCGCTTCAACAAGGGCGAGAAGGCAGACGAAGAAGAGCTGTCCCGGCAAATGGCCGCGCTCTGCGATATTTACGTGATGGACGCCTTCGGAACCGCGCATCGCGCTCAGGCTTCCACCCATGGCATTGCCAAATATGCCCCCATCGCCTGCGCCGGGCCCTTGCTCGACGCCGAACTCACCGCTCTCGGCAAGGCTCTGGAATCGCCGACTCGGCCGACCATCGCGATTGTCGGCGGCTCCAAAGTCTCCACCAAGTTGACGGTGCTTGAATCGCTATCCGCCGTGGTGGACCGGCTCATCGTGGGCGGCGGCATTGCCAATACCTTCATTGCGGCTGCCGGCCATTCGGTGGGCCGTTCGCTTTACGAGCCCGACTTGGTCGACGAGGCCAAGCGCCTGATGGCGGCCGCCGACGCCAAGGGCGGCGAGATCCCGGTGCCGGAGGACGTCGTGTGCGCACGCTGGACGGATCTGGCGAAAGAGGATTTCGGCGCTTTCCTTGATCAGGCCGAGGCGAGCGTTAAAGCCGTGGATCAGGTGGCCGAGGACGATATGATTCTAGACATCGGCCCCAAGACCGCGCAGCGCTACGCCGAACTATTGTCCAATGCCGGCACGATCGTCTGGAACGGCCCTGTAGGCGTATTCGAAGTCGATGCCTTCGGCGAGGGTACGCGCGTGGTCGCCGAGGCTATTGCCGCCAGCCCCGCCTTCTCGATCGCCGGCGGCGGCGACACGCTGGCGGCTGTCGCGAAGTACGGTGTGGGCGACCGCATCTCCTACATTTCCACGGGCGGCGGGGCGTTCCTCGAGTTCCTCGAAGGGAAGACCTTACCGGCGGTGGCGATGCTGGAGAGCCGTGCCGAAGACATGCCCGAAGTCGGCGGTCTTTGAAACGCCAAGCGAAGACGGCGGGTACGCCACGGAGGTTTTTCGTGAGTACTGGTCCGTCGCCGGATGAGCCATGCCGAAACGCACTAAAATCGTAGCCACCTTAGGGCCCGCCACGGCCGACCTGGAAGTCCTCAAGGACATGGTCCGTGCCGGTCTGGACGTGGTGCGACTCAACCTCTCCCATGGGAGCCACGATTCGCACGCGACCATGCTCGAGTTAGTGCGGCGTGCAGCGTCCGAAGTCGGGCGCTGCATCGGCGTGATGGTCGACCTGCAGGGGCCGAAGATTCGCGTCGAACGCTTTCGCGACGGCGTGGTCGAGTTGCAGCGCGGCGCGCCTTTCAGCCTCGATGCCGCCTTGGACAGCGATGCCGGCGACGCCACCCAGGTCGGCATCAGCTACAAGAATCTGCCGAGCGATGTCACGCCCGGTGACATCCTGCTGCTCAACGACGGCCTCATCCGCCTGAAAGTCGAGCGCGTTGCCGGCACGCGGATCGACACGCGGGTCGAGATAGGCGGCCGGGTATCCGATCGCAAGGGCTTGAACCGGCTCGGCGGCGGCCTGTCATTGGGAGCGCTTACCGAGAAGGATCGTGCCGATATCCAGTTCGCCGCCAAGGCCGGGGCGGACTACCTGGCGGTGTCCTTCCCACGCCAGGCGTCCGATATCGACGAGGCGCGAGCCCTTTTGCGCGAAGCGGGCGGACAGGGTGGCGTAGTGGCCAAGATCGAACGTGCCGAAGCGCTGGAGGAGCTGGACGCGATCATGGCCGCGTCCGATGCCGTCATGGTGGCGCGCGGCGATCTGGCGGTGGAGATCGGTGACGCTCAGCTTGCCGGCGTGCAGAAGGAGTTGCTGCGACGCGCTCGGCTGCGTGACTGCGTGGTGATCACCGCGACCCAGATGATGCAGTCCATGGTGCACAGCCCTTCGCCGACGCGTGCTGAGGTGCTGGACGTGGCCAATGCCGTGCTGGATGGCACCGATGCTGTCATGTTGTCCGAAGAAACCGCGATCGGCGCGCACCCGGCTAAAGTTATCGAGGCCATGAGCCGGATTTGCGAAGGCACCGAGCGCTATCAGCACTTTAGTCGAAGCTCCGGAGAGGCGCGCGACTACGCCTACATCGACGAAGCCATCGCCAAGGCGTCCATCGACACGGCCAATCGGCTCAAGGTCAAGGCGATTGCGGCCTTTACCGAATCCGGCGCGACCGCCATGTGGATGTCGCGTATCGGCACCGAGGTACCTATCTACGCCTTCACGCGCCATCCGGTAACGGAGCGCAAGGTCAGCCTCTACCGCGGGGTTTATCCCGTGGCCTACGAGCCCGCCGCGCGCGAAGTGGTCAACCACGAGGTCGCGGAAAAGCTGCGCTCCATGGGCGTGGTCGAGGAGGGCGACCTGATCATCATTACCAAGGGCGACATCGCCGGCATGCGCGGTGGTACCAACACGCTCAAGATCGTGCGGGTCGGCGACACGCAGTGATCAGCGCGTCGCGCAGCGACCGGCCACGGCTTTTAATAATCACGTCAAGCAATTATTGCCTATTCTCCCTGGTTCCCGGTCTCGGGTAGTGCCAGAATCCAATGTAGGATGTTCTTAAACATCTTGTGATACGCGCCGCACGAGCGCGACTCAGCGTGTCGAGCCATAACAAGAATCAAGCTCGGCGCGTGGCGACTCAAAGGGTCGGTCTACAAACTGAGGAGGAACAGGCCATGACGTATCGCGATCAGTATCGTGAGTCGGTGGCGGACCCGGAAGGCTTCTGGCAACGGCAGGCTGAGGCGATCAGCTGGTACGAGCCGCCAAAGCGAATCCTGAGCCAGGATAGCAGTGGCTTCTACCGCTGGTTCGTCGGCGGCAAACTCAACACCAGCTACCTCGCCCTCGATTATCACATCGAACAAGGCCGGGGCGACGCCACCGCCCTGATCTACGATTCCCCCGTCACCGGAACCAAAGAGCAATATAGCTATAGCGAGCTACGCGATGCGGTTGCGCGCTTTGCCGGCGCCTTGCGCAAGCTCGGCGTCGAAAAGGGCGATCGGGTGGTGATTTATCTACCCATGATTCCGCAGGCGCCTATCGCCATGCTCGCCTGCGCACGTCTGGGCGCTGTGCACTCGGTCGTGTTCGGCGGCTTCTCGCCACACGAGCTCGCTGTGCGCATTGACGATGCCAAGCCCAAGGTCGTGGTGACGGCCAGCTGCGGGATCGAGATCACGCGCATCATTCCCTACAAGCCCATGGTCGATGAAGCCATCGAAATGGCTCGTCACAAGCCGGACTACACCGTGGTGTATCAACGGCCGCAGGCAGATGCGCTGCTCGAAGAGGGGCGCGACCGCGATTGGGACGAGATCGTGGCGGCGGCCGACCCGGCCGGGCCGGTGCCGGTGGAGGCTACCGACCCGTTGTACATCCTCTATACTTCCGGCACCACCGGTAAACCCAAGGGGGTGGTGCGCGATAACGGCGGCCACGCGGTCGCCATGCGCTACAGCATGGAGGCCATCTACAACAGCGCTCCCGGCGATGTGTTCTGGACGGCCTCGGACGTCGGCTGGGTAGTCGGGCACTCCTACATCGTCTACGGGCCGCTGATACGTGGATGCACGACGGTTCTGTACGAGGGCAAGCCGGTCAAAACGCCCGATGCCGGCGCTTTCTGGCGGGTGATCTCCGAATACAAGGTCAAGACCTTCTTCACCTCGCCGACGGCGGTGCGCGCGGTGAAGAAAGAGGACCCGGAGGCGCGCCTCAAGGAGTTCTGCGATATCAGCTCCTTGCAGGCAGTGTTTGTCGCCGGCGAGCGGCTCGATCCGCCAACCTATGAATGGCTGAACGACATGTTGCCGGTGCCAGTGATCGACCATTGGTGGCAGACCGAAACAGGCTGGGCGATCGTGGGTAATCCGCTCGGCCTGGGCCTGCAGCAAACCAAGGTCGGTTCCGCCGGCGTGCCCAGCCCCGGCTATCGCGTGCGAGCGCTGAACGAGGACGGCGAGCCCTGTGCGCCCGGGCAGTCCGGCAACATCGTCATTGAGCTTCCGCTGCCGCCCGGCACACTGCCGACCTTGTGGCAGGACGACGAGCGCTTCCGCCAGTCCTATCTCGCCGCTTTCCCCGGCTACTACCTGACCGGCGACGGCGGTTATGTGGATGAAGACGGCTATGTCTTCATCATGGGCCGGGTGGACGACGTCATCAACGTTGCAGGCCACCGCCTCTCCACCGGCGAGATGGAAGAAATCATCGGTGCCCATCCGGCCGTGGCCGAATGCGCGGTGGTAGGCCTCGATGACGAGCTCAAGGGGCAGATGCCGGTGGGCTTCGTGGTGTTAAAGGACGGGGTCGACGTGCCCGAGGCGCAGCTAGAGCAGGAGCTGATTGCGCGGGTGCGCAAGGAGATCGGCGCCATTGCCTCGCTGCGGCAGGTCGCGGTGGTGCAGAAATTGCCGAAGACGCGCTCCGGCAAGATCCTGCGCCGGACCATCCGCACCCTGGCGGCTGAGGAAGATGTGCCGGTGCCGTCAACCATCGACGACCCGACCAGCCTGGACGAACTGCGTGCGGCCATGCAGAAGCGGCAGATGGGCCGCTATCAGCAGGCGGTGTAGGTACTCGGAAAAGGAGGGCGAATCACAGAGGCGCAGAGGTGTTAAAGATCCTATGGATCCACTCTGTGTCCCTCTGTGCCCTCCGGGTCGCGGTGGCGCCTCTTGTTGTCCTACTCGCCGGTTAGCCGGCGTTGAGCTTCGCGGTATTTCTCGGCGGTCTTGGCGATGACCTCGGCCGGCAGTTTCGGCCCGGGCGCACGCTTGTCCCAGTCCAGCGTTTCTAGATAATCGCGTACGAACTGCTTGTCGAAGCTGGGCGGCGAGATGCCGACGCGGTACTCGTCCGCGGGCCAGAACCGAGAGGAGTCCGGTGTGAGCGCCTCGTCGATGAGCATGAGATCGTCGTTCTCGTCCAGCCCGAACTCGAACTTGGTATCGGCAATGATGATGCCGCGCTCGCGCGCGTAGTCGGCGGCTTGGCGGTAAATCTCTAGTGTCACGTCCCGAATGCGGCCGGCGAGTTCGCTGCCGATGAGCTCTTCCACGGCTTCGAAGCTGACGTTCTCGTCGTGGTCGCCGACGGCCGCTTTGGTCGAGGGTGTGAAAATCGGCTCGGGCAGCTGCTCGGCCTGCTGTAGCCCCGCGGGCAGTTGGATGCCGCAGATCGCGCCGCTTGCCAGGTAGTCCTGCCAGCCGGAGCCGATGATGTAGCCGCGGGCAATGGCCTCGACCGGCAGCGGACGGGCGCGTTTGGTTACCACCGCTCGGCCGCGTACTCGCTCTGCCTCGGCGCGGTCGGGAACCACGTCTTCGAGCGCGACATCGAGCAAGTGGTTGGGAATGATCCCGCTCAGGCGCTTGAACCAGAAGGTCGACACCGCCGTCAGCACTTTGCCCTTGCCCGGGATCGGGTCGGGTAGGATGACGTCGAAGGCCGACAGCCGATCGGTGGTGACGATCAGGAGACGGTCGTCGCCGACGGCATACACGTCGCGAACCTTGCCGCGGTGAAGAAGGGGGAGGCTCTGCAGAGCGGAATCGTGGAGCGCGTCGGGTGCGTTCATACCGTGCCTATGTCGGGTCAAGCGGAGTGAGAGGATGGTATTCTAAGGCGCCACGGGCATTCAGGCCACGGCCGGAGAACAGCACTATGCAAACCGCACAAAAGAAGGCCTTGCTGGCGCGTTTGGCGCGTATCGAGGGGCAGGTGCGCGGCGTGCGGCGGATGATCGAGGAAGACGCCGAATGCGAGGCGGTGGCCCAGCAACTCGCGGCTTCGCGCAAAGCCCTGGACCGCGCTTTTTATGAAATGATGGCCTGCGCCATCGAACATGAAGTCGATCCCGGGCAGCAGCTGCCCGCAGAGTCCAAGGAAAAGCTCAGCGATCTCGCCCGGGTGCTAGCCAAGTATGGTTGATCCGGTACCGGCTCGGTTAGGGGCGGCCGACGGCCCCGGATATGCGCCACCCAGGTCCGCCCGCGTTCGGGAGCCGTCGGCCGCGAAATCAAAGCGCGTTGAGTGGAATCTTGAGGTAGCGCACCCCGTTGTCCTCGGCCGGCGGCAAGTTGCCGGCGCGCATGTTCACCTGTACCGACGGCAGGATGAGCACCGGCATAGCCAGCGTCGCGTCGCGCTCCCGGCGCATTCTCACGAACTCTGCTTCGCTCACGCCTTCGTGAACGTGCACGTTGTGCGCCCGCTCTTCGGCTACCGTGGTTTCCCAGCGGTACTCGTCGCGCCCGGGCGCCTTGTAGTCGTGGCACATGAAGAGCCGCGTCTGCGGCGGCAGCGCGAGGACCTTGCGGATCGACCGATACAGCGTCGCCGCATCGCCGCCGGGGAAGTCAGCGCGCGCGGTGCCGTAATCCGGCATGAACAGCGTGTCGCCGACGAAGGCAGCGTCGCCGATTACGTAGGTGATACAGGCCGGGGTATGGCCGGGAGTGTGCATCGCATAGGCTTCAAGCTTGCCGATGGTAAAGCGCTCGCCGTCCCGGAATAGATGATCGAACTGCGAGCCGTCGGCGGCGAACGTCGGTTCGGCGTTGAATAGCTTGCCGAAGGTCTGCTGCACCTCGCGGATATGTTCGCCGATGGCGATGCGGCCGCCGAGCTTTTCTTTGAGATAAGGCGCGGCTGATAAATGATCGGCGTGCGCATGGGTCTCTAGAATCCACTCCACGGTTAGCCCCTCGCGCTGCACGAAGTCGATGACCTGGTCCGCGGCGTTGGTCGAGGTGCGCCCCGACTTGGGGTCGTAGTCCAGCACCGAGTCGACGATGGCCGCGCGCTTGGTGGCAGAGTCGATTACCACATAGCTGACGGTATAAGTTGGCTCATGAAAGAAGGCTTGAATAGTCGGGTTCATCACTAACCCTCCCTTCCCAAAGTGAACTGATAGAGCGCGCTGCCTGCCAGCATCGCACCTACGAAAAGCAGTACGGGCAGTAGGCCGGAGTTGAGTGCTGTGATGGCCGGCCCCGGACAGATCCCGGCGAGCCCCCAGCCGATGCCGAAGATCGCGGCGCCGCTCAGAAGGCGAGCGTCCAGGTCCTGTTTGCTCGGCCATTGGAACTTGCTGGACCAGATCGGCCGTTCGCGCCCGCGCGCCCAACGGAAGCAGGGAATGCTGACAGCGAGCGCGCCCCCCATCACTAGCGCGAGAGTCGGATCCCAGTCGCCGGCCACATCGAGAAAGCCGATGACTTTGGCCGGGTTCACCATACCCGAGACGATAAGGCCAATGCCGAACACAAGCCCGGCTAGGAGTGCGACGATGATTTGCAGCATACGTGTCAGCCTCCAACCAGGTGTCGGGTGACGAAAACCGTGATACCGGCGCTGACCATAAAGACAACCGTCGCCGTGATCGAGCGCGGCGACAGGCGGCCGATGCCGCAGATCCCGTGGCCGCTGGTGCAGCCGCTGCCGAGCCGGGTACCGAAGCCGACCAGCAGACCTGCCAGCAGCATGACCGGCGTGCTGGCCTGCAATTCTACCGTGAAGCCGCCACCTAGGATGTTCCAGCCCAGGCCGGCAGCGAACAGGCCGATCAGAAAAGCCAGCCGCCAGGCTGTTTCGCCACGTCTGGGTGCGAGTGCGCCGCCGATGATGCCGCTGATGCCGGCAATGCGGCCCGTACCGATAAAAAGCAGACTGGTGGCGAGGCCGATGATAAGGCCTCCCAGAAGCCCGCTGACGGGTGTGAATGCGACCATGGAGAGTCATCCTCTAAGCTCATAATGGACGAGGATACCCATACCCCCATGGGTATGCAAGACGCTCGGTGCGCATCTGTCGCAGAATCGGTACGGCTTTGGTGAGGCTGCGAGGTGCCGCATTAGCAGCCGCTGCAGTAAACTTGCAGGCATATGCAAGCTAATTACGCGAAAAGCGCGGATCGGGAGACTTGTCGATGAAGCTGCCCGTAGCAGGGGCGCTCGCGCCCTGGTGGGGCAAGTTCGGCGGCCTCGTACTCGGTGTCCTGTTGTTGGGGTGGCCGGGCATCATTCTGGGCCTGGCGTGCGGCCATGTGCTGGACGAGTGGTTGAGGCTGGCGCCGTTTACTGGTCGCGTTTGGGAGAAGGGTCCGTGGCGAGAGCCCGAGCGTACGCTCATGACGGCGACTTTCGCGGCCATGGGGCACATCGCCAAGGCCGACGGACGCGTCAGTAAGCAGGAAGTGGCGACGGCAGAGGCCGTTATGCGCGAGTTTCGTCTGGATGGAGAATGGCGACGGCGCGCCATCGATCTGTTCACCCGCGGCAAGCATGAGCGCTTTCCGTTTGCAGGAGTCATCCGGCGGCTGCGCGCCGAGCTTGAAGGCCAGACAGCGCTGGTGGAGCGTTTCCTCGTCTACCAGATGAGGGTTGCCCACGCCGACGGCCGGCCCGCGCCCGAGCAGTTGCAGCTGCTGATCCTAGCGGGGCGCACGCTGAATGTTCCCAAAGCCCGCTTCGAGAAGCTCATGGAGCGCTTCGAGAGTCGGCGCGATACGCACGGCAGGCGCCAGCAGGTTCGGCCCACCCTGGAGAGCGCCTTCGCGCTGCTCGGCGTGGACGAGCATGCCAGCGAAGAGGAAATCAAACGTGCTTACCGGCGCGCGATCAGTCGGCATCACCCGGATCGCCTGGTGGCTCAAGGCGCTCCTGAGCATGAGGTGCGGGAGGCCGCGCGGCGTACGCGCGAGATCCGTTCTGCCTACGAGCAGGTGCGCAAGGTGCGCGGCTTTCCCTGATCGGGTAAAGTCTCGCCCTTCCGGACCGTTCATCAACACGGGAAAGACTCATGCCGGACTTCAAGATCGCACCTTCCATCCTCTCCGCAGATTTCGCGCGTCTGGGCGAGGAGACCCGCGCCGTGCTGGATGCCGGCGCCGATATCGTCCATTTCGACGTGATGGACAATCACTACGTCCCTAACCTCACTATCGGCCCGATGGTGTGCAAGGCGTTGCGGGATCACGGCATTACCGCGCCCATCGACGTGCACCTGATGGTCAAGCCGGTGGATCGCATCATTCCCGACTTTGCTGCCGCCGGCGCGACCTACATCACCTTCCATCCCGAGGCCAGCGAGCACATCGACCGTAGCCTGTCCCTGATTCGCGACCACGGCTGCAAAGCGGGGCTGGTGTTCAACCCGGCCACGCCGCTCGACTACCTCAAGTACGTCATGGACAAGGTCGACATGGTGTTGCTGATGTCGGTGAACCCCGGCTTCGGCGGGCAGAAGTTCATCCCCGCGACGTTGGACAAGCTGCGTGAGGCCCGGGCGCTGATCGATGCCAGCGGCTTGCCCATCCGCCTCGAGGTGGACGGCGGCATCAAGGTCGACAATATCGCTGCGGTGGCCGAGGCGGGCGCCGATACCTTCGTCGCCGGCTCGGCGATTTTCGGTGCGCCCAACTACGCCGAGGTGATCCGCCAGATGCGCGAGGCGCTGGCCGGGGTCGCCTGATGCGTTGGGAGGATGTCGCCGCGGTCCTGTTCGACCTGGACGGAACGCTGGTCGACAGCGTGCCGGACCTGGCGCTGGCGGTGGATCGCATGCTCGCCGAACTCGGGCGCGCGCCGGCCGGCGAGGCTAAAGTCCGCGAGTGGGTGGGAAACGGCTCCGCTAATCTGGTCAAGCGCGCGCTGACCGGCCGCATGGACGGCGACGTCGAGCCTGGCCTGCTCGAGTCGGCGCTAACGAGCTTTTTCGCGCACTACGAGTCGGTGCTGTGCTTTAACAGCA
>JAJUGG010000025.1 GCA_029268285.1 Ectothiorhodospiraceae bacterium
ATGGCGGCGTCAGCGGCGTCGTTTTCCATCTTCACGAAGCCGAAGCCACGCGGCCGACCGGTCTCACGGTCGCTCATGAGGCGAACCTCCACGACGTCGCCGTGTTCGGCGAACAGGTCGCGCACTTCGTCCTCGGTGGCGCTAAAGGGGAGGTTGCCTACGTAAATCGATTTCATATCACTCAATCACTCGTAAAAGCGGCATTCATTGCCGCGGATTTCACCGCAGAGCGTCCAACTGCCGGACGCACCTGTGAGGCGGATACCTAGCTGGATTGGGATTCGGGAAGGGCGAGGAGGTTGTCCTCGAGCTTGGCAGGAATCACAAGTCAGGTCGGCATCGACCCTGAGGAAACTTATACAGGTCCCTTTTTTACCGTGCAAGTTTTTTTCCGGACCTAGTTTGCAAAAAAAAGCCCGCCGGGTGGCGGGCCAAGGATATCCTTGGGAGGATATCAGGAGGAGTTCGTATAGTATGCCGTCTCATGTTGCATTGCGCAATATGTCGCAGTGCAAAAAATGTTGATCTGGTTCACAGATCTGAATCGCTTCACTCCGATCCCTGAAAGCGCTCGCGCAAGGCGGCGCAGGGGTCGTCTCGCGCGACCGATGGCGTGAGCCATACATAATCGTAGGGCGCATTCGGCTCGGCGTGCTGCCGGCCCTGAAAGGACAGGCTAATGACGCGGAGTTCGGGTGCCAGGACTGCGAGGACTCGGGGTATTCCCACGTCTGTGCGCGCATGCCCGTTGCCGGTTACGACCACGATAGGCCTGTCGAGTTCCCTCGCGGCGTCGATGGCGGCACGAGCCAAGGCGCCATCGCGAGCTTGCTGCGCCGTAACCATGCCCCCCATATGGTGCTCCGGCAACAGATTACAATGGCTGTCGCGAATGATCTGTTCGAGTTCGGCCCGATCCGCGGCGCTCAACACGCGGTCGATGCCAAGCTCGCGGCGGCGCACCTTAGACAGGGCGTTCTCGTCTTGCATGGCAATGGCTCGGGCGACGCCGCGCGATAAGTTGCCGGCGATGATGGGCAGGTCATGTCGGTAGGCTGCCGCCAAGATGGGGCGGTACATCGACCATGCGGGCCAACCGGAGGCCTCCCAATCGACCATCGCGGCAAGATGGTCGACATTCTCGGGCTGTTCTGCACGCGCTTTATCGACGGCCGCTTGCAGGTCCTCATTGAGCATCTCCATAACCACCGCCGGTGCACGGTCCCGCGCAACGAGCCCGTCGATGACCCGTGCCTGCAGGCGATGGTGATGGGGGTTGTCATGTTGCTCGCCGAGCAACACGAGGTCGGCCGTAGCGAGATCCTGCAGCAGAGCTTCTTCGCTTACGCGTCGAGCCTCCTGCACGGCGTGTATTGGCGAACTACCCGGCGAGGAGGGCGGTGCGGACGTCGCGCAAGCGCTTAGCAGAGCCAGCAGCGCGAACAGCAGGATGACTGCGCGTGGCATGGGCGCTACTCCGCCTCGCATACGCTGACATCGGGCAGGCTTGCCGATCGGCTGCCGGGTATCGGTCGATCCTCGGGGTGGCGAAACGTGAACACGGCGGCGTACTTGGGCTCCTGGCGGTAATTGCGCGTCGCCGCGTGAAGCAGGCGGCAGTGGAAGAACAGCACGTCGCCCGGTTGTAGGTGCACGGCTCGGGCCGCTGCCAGCAAGCGTTGGTGGCGAGGCAGATCGCTGCGAAAAAACAAGGCGTCGTCGAAGCTGTCGGCGGCAAATTCCATGCGGTGCGAACCGGGTATGAGCTGCAGGCCGCCGTTTTCGGCGTGTTCTTCGCCCAGCGCGAGCCAGGCCGTAACCAGCTCTGCACGGCTATAGCGCCAATAGCGAATATCCTGGTGCCAAAGACTGTCGCTGCTGTAGCGAGGATGCTTGGTCATGACGCAATTGTGATGCGCACGCGGCATGAGCACGGTCGAGCCCAGGAGTTGGCGCAGGCGGGCGACCAGCCCTTCATGACCGAGCCAAGCGCGGAATACCGGGGCGCGGTCATAGGCCTGCCGCAAACGCCGTATGGCATCCCCGCCTTCGGCAGCGCGCGAAGGTGGCGCGCCGGGATAACCCAGTGCTGCTTCCAATTCCAGCGGCTCGATCCGCTCCGCCAGATGCCGTGTGGTGACGCGCCGCATCTCGGCGACAAGCGCAGACGGCGCCAGGCGACGAGCGATGACATAGCCTTGCTGCCGGAACTGCTCGAGCTCGGCGGGGCTGAACCCCGTCAGCGTCGGATCAAGGGCCTGTGTGACGAGCGGCGTCATGGCAACTCCGTGGTTAAAACCGAGCGCATAGCTTACAACCATGCGGAGCAGCGCGTCACAGGCGTCAATGAACGGAGAGCTCGCCTCTCATGCGCCGCTCCCAAACGGCGCCGATGCCGATGCCTAGTGCCAGGGCGCCTAGCCCCATGGCCAGGGAGAGACCCGAGATGCGCTTCTCCCAGCCGGGCGTGAGCCGTTCCGGCAGCATCTTATAGTCCAGGAGATAGGCGATACCTGCGGTTGCGAGGCTGCCCACCGCGGCCGCGCCTGGGCCGCGTCGATCCACGCTATCGCCGAACAAGGTCTCGAATACGGATGCCCACCAGACGCCGGAGCCCAGGTTGATCAGCGCGCCCGGCAGCGTATGCCGCGCGGTGATGCTTTCCTCCTCGGCGGCAGCGTCGCCCCAAAGAATGTGCGAGGTAGCGTTGATAGGCGCAATCGCGCTCCCGCTGTCTTGGCGTCCGCGAGCCGCCACGGTTGCCATGACCGCGGCGCCGGCGAGCAGCCCGGGCAGCAGTCCGTCGGTGATGGCCTGTTGCAGGTTCTTCATTGGCTGTTCCTCTCCCAGATGCCTTGTGGGCCGGTTTTAGCTATGCAGGCAAAATCGCGTCTTCCAAGGGACAGTGGGGATGGCGCTGAACAATCGCCATAAAGAGGCAAGGCACTGGCAGAGTAGAAATCACTATGACCGGCATCTCCACATGGTCGCGGCGATGCGTACGGGCCCTGGGCGTCGTGCTCGCACTCGCGGCGTCGCCCAGCGGGTACGGGGCCGCCGCTGAGGCCTTACGCTTCGATACTTTCGGCGGCGATACCTGGAGCCAGGAACTAAGGCTCGAAGGAGACGTTCTGGGGCAATGTGACCAAGTCGAGCTGCATTCTCCGGTTGAGCGGGCCATCGCATGGACGGACGGCAAACGGTTCAGCGGCGAGGTTGAGTTGCTGGAAGGCGGTAATCGCGTGTATGCCGTTTGTCTCGACGATGGCCAAGAGGCGGGTCGTAGCGCCGAGCAGCAGTGGGTTCTGCGCGCGCAGGAAAAGCCCGAAGCTTGGGTGCGGGTAACCACTGACGAGCAATCGATACGCCTGGACGCGGGGCGTAGCAGCCCGGCAAGCGGGCGTCCAGCGCCAATCGTCAGTTATCGCTGGAACGCCCGCGACGGTAATCCGGCGCCGCTCGTAGGGCTGCCGGCCGAGACCGAAGTAGTGGAATTGGCCGTACCGGAGCGCGATGGCGAGTACTACGTCGAGCTGTTGATCAGCGACGCCTTGGGGCGTAGCAGCCGTGCTGCAGGCGTATTTCGCGTCAACGAGGGCCGCGCCACCGAAGTCGACTTGATGCGCGACCATCCAGCCTGGGTGGATGAGGCCGTGCTCTACGGTGTTGCGCCGTTTTTTTTCGGGAACGGCGATTACAACTCCATTGCGGCACGCTTGGATGCGATCGCCGCCCTCGGCGTGACGGCAATCTGGCTGTCGCCGGTAACCGCGGCACCGGCCGACGACTTCGGCTACGCGGTAAGCGATCACTTCGCGTTGCGCGCGAGCTTCGGCACTGAGGAGGAATTCAGGCAGCTTGTCGACGCCGCACACGCCCGTGACCTTAAGGTCCTGATGGACTTTGTGCCTAACCACTTCGGCGACCGCCACCCGTACTATCGATCCGCGCACGAGCAGGGCGAGCGCTCGCCGTATTACGACTGGTTCGAGCGTGGCCCTAAAGGCGAAATCAGCAGTTATTTCGACTGGGATCACCTGAAGAATCTGGACTACGACAACCCGGAAGTGCAGCGCTATATCGCGGCGGCTTTCAAGCGTTGGGTGCTTGACTACGGTATAGACGGGTTCCGAGTGGACGCAAGCTGGGCGGTACGGCAACGGGCACCGGAATTTTGGCCGGCATTACGCGCGGAGTTGAAGCGTCTGGAGCCCGACGTTTTTCTATTGGCCGAAGCCTCGGCGCGCGACGACTACCAGTTCAAGCACGGATTCGATGCTGCCTACGACTGGACCGACGAGCTCGGTGTCTGGGCCTGGGATAAGGTGTTTCAGAACGGGAAGGCCGATCTTGCCCGGCTACGCGAGGCGCTAACCAACCAGGGCCGCGGCTACCCCGACGACGCCTTGATACTGCGCTTTCTCAACAATAACGATACCGGTGCGCGCTTTATTAGCCGGCACGGTCCGGGACTGACCCACGTAGCCGCAACCCTGCTGTTCACGCTGCCGGGTATTCCGCTGATCTATAACGGCGATGAAGTCGGCGCCGAATTCGAGCCCTATGACGAGGGTCCACCCATCGAATGGCGCGACCCGCACGGGCTGACGCCTCACTACAGCCGGCTATCGGGACTGCGTCAGAGCTACGCCGCGTTGAGTTCCCGCGCTTTTGCGCTGGTGCCCAATGACCGCCAGGATGCAGTGCTGAGCTACCGGCGCGGCGCTGACGCCAATGAAACGCCGCTGCTCGTGGTTCTGAACTTTGGCGCCGATGCCGTGGACGTTCGCCTTGACCCGCGTGCAGTCCGCGATGCTCGCCGATACCGCGACCTCTTGACCGGTAGAGAATACCTGCTCGAGAGCACCGAATCGCGCATATCGCTCCAGGGTCACCAGGGGCTTGTGCTCGAACCGCTGCATTGAAGGGCAGCCGACCTGTACGCATGTGCTAGGGAGGTCGAGCGTGCTTTCGATACGCGCTCGGGGGACGGGAGCAGGAGGTTGTATGGCAAGTCAATGGCTGCGTGGCGGTCTGATCGGGAGTCTCATAGCGGCCGCTGCCGCGGCGCCTGCCGCTAGCAGCGAAGTCATGGATGTGGAGACGCTGCGGGACGATATAGAGCAGCACGTGGGGCAGAGCGTCACGGTGCGCGGCGAGGTGAGCGACAGCCTCGACGGCAGCGCGTTTACGCTTGAAGGCGGTGGCGTTGTTAACGATGAAATCGCTGTCATTATGCCAGGTGCCGGTCAGGGCGCGGCGGCCGGTTTCGCCGAAAACAGTACTGTTACGGTCAGCGGTACGGTGCGCCAGGTCGCGGTCATTGAGTTGGAGCGCGAACTAGGTTGGGACCTGAATCCGCAGATCGAAGCCGAACTGGAAGACGTTCGCTACTTCATTATCGCCGACGAAGTCATGAGCGAGCGTGACGGCCCGTCCAGCGGTCTTGCCGCAACAGACGCCCAGTAGCGTGGCGGTCACGATCCCTAGGCGAGGGTGCCGACGGCCTGCGCGCGGTGCGCAATCACGTCCAGCACCTACGAGGACGGAATTATGAGTCTGGAAGCTTTCGAGCAAATCGAATCGACCGTGCGCGGCTATGTGCGTAACTTCCCCGTGGTGTTCGACACGGCCGAAGGCAGTTACCTCTACGACATCGACGGCAAGGCGTATCTCGATTTCTTCGCAGGGGCCAGCGTGCTCAACTACGGCCATAATCATCCGGAGCTGCAGAAGGCGCTGATCGAGTACATCAGCCGCAACGGACTGACCCATAGCCTGGACATGGCGTCCACGGCCAAGGCAGCCTTCCTGGAGACCTTCAAGCGACGGATATTGGAGCCGCGCGGTTTACCTCATAAGGTTCAGTTCCCGGGGCCGACCGGCACAAACAGCGTGGAGGCTGCGCTCAAGCTCGCCCGCAAGGTCAAGGGGCGGGAGAAGGTGATGTCCTTCACCAACGCCTTTCACGGCATGACTTTGGGCGCGCTCTCGGTGACGGGCAACGCCTTCAAGCGCGGCGGCGCAGGTTTGCCGCTAACGCATAGCGACTCCATGCCGTACTACGGCTACTTCGGCGATGAGGTCGACACTATCGAGTACATTGACCGTCTGCTCGCGGATCAAGGCTCCGGCGTCGACTTACCGGCCGGGGTTATCGTGGAAACTGTGCAGGCCGAGGGCGGGATCAACGTGGCGGACTTGGGATGGCTGAAACGTCTGGAAGCCTTGTGCCGCCGGTACGATATGCTGTTCATCGTGGACGATATTCAGATGGGGTGCGGCCGCACCGGTAAGTTCTTCAGCTTTGAGGAGGCAGGCGTCGAACCCGACATCATCTGCCTGTCGAAGTCCATCAGCGGCTATGGTCTGCCCATGGCGCTTACCTTGATCAAGCCGGAATGGGACGTGTGGGAGCCCGGGGAGCATAACGGCACGTTCCGGGGCAATAATCTCGCTTTCGTCACGGCTGCGCGCGCGCTGGACTTGTACTGGAGCGACGACAGACTTAGCGATGAGGTCGAGCGCAAGGGCCGGATGATTCACGCGGGCTTGAAGCACCTCACCGAGAAGTACGCCGCCAGCAAGGGGGCCGTGCGTGGACGGGGCATGATGCAAGGCATCCATTTCGAAGACGCTGATATGGCGGGCACTGTCTCCAAGCATGCTTTTCAGCATGGTCTCATCATCGAAACCTCAGGACCGGAAGGCGAAGTGCTTAAATTAATGCCGCCCCTTACCACCAGCGATGAAGATATAAAGAAAGGGCTCGATATCGTCGATCAAGCCATGGCCGAAGCGTTGGATGTGGATGGCAAGGACGGCATGCCGGTGCGGGCCATCTTCGACTGAAGGCCCGTTGACGGCGAGCTACTCCGGCAGCCAGAGGTGTTATCCTTGGGGCATCGTCGACAGCGGGCTCAGCCCGTTGGAGCCTGTCGAAGCGACAAGGCGCCAGTGCCGCTCTGTCTGCTTAGGACGGCACTCCTAGTCTGACGCTAATCAGAACCGCGGCGCCCCGTGCGGTTTTAATCGATCGCAGCGCGGCACATTTGGCCCCCATTAAAACGTAGAGTTTTCTGATGGAAGCATTTTCCTGGCAAGTCGCCAACCCGTACGTCCTGGAGGTGACCGTGCAGGCCGGCGATATCGATGAGTTTGGACACACCAACAACGTCGTCTATCTAGGATGGCTGGAGCGTGCCGCATGGGCGCACTCGCAAGCTCTGGGCCTTAGTATGGAGGATTATCGGCGCCTTGGCCGCGGCTTGGTAGCGCGCAAGCATGAACTCGAGTACCTGGCGCCGAGCTTCGAGGACGAGACGCTGCTTGTCGGTACCTGGATTAGCGGCAACGACCGCAAGCTTTCGATCTATCGCGGCTATCAGATTATCCGACCTGACGATGGCAAAACCATCCTGACCGGCAGCACGCATTGGGTCAGTATTGATCTCGAAAGCGGGCGGCCACGGCGCATGCCTACCGAATTCGCGGAACTGTATCCCGCTCAGGTGTAGGTGCATCGCCTTCCGCGCGCGCGAATTGCAAGCGCGCCAAATCGGCATACAGCCCGCCTTGCCGCATCAACTCCGCGTGTGTGCCCGCAGCTACGATCCGCCCGTCATGCAGGACCACGATGCGATCGGCACGCTGCACCGTGGCCAGGCGATGAGCGATGACGAGCGTCGTGCGTTCCGCCATGAGGCGTTCCAGCGCCTGCTGAATCAGCCGCTCGCTATGGGAATCGAGCGCGCTGGTCGCTTCGTCCAGCAGCAGGATCGGCGCTTTGCTGAGCAGCGCCCTTGCAATGGCGATGCGCTGTTTCTGCCCACCGGACAGGCGCACGCCGCGCTCGCCGAGAAAAGTATCGTAGCCGTCGGGCAGGGCGCGGATGAACTCATCCGCCTCCGCGGCGCGGGCCGCGGCCTCGATTTCCGAGTCGTCGGCATCCAAACGCCCGTACCTGATGTTGTCCCGGGCGCTGCCGGCGAACAGAATCGGCTCCTGCGGCACTAGCGCCATATGCTCGCGCAGTGTCTTTACCGGAAATTCGGCAATACTGCGCTCTCCGATAAGGACGCGGCCCGCCTGAGGGTCGTAGAAGCGTAATAGCAGTTGGAGTACCGTGCTTTTGCCCGCGCCGGACGGTCCCACCAGGGCTACGGTTTCGCCGCGGCGGACACGCAAGTCGAACTTGTCCAGCGCCGGGCGCTGGGGACGAGAAGGATAGCTGAATTGCACGTGCTCGAAGCGAATGTCGCCCGGCACGATTACCGCTTGCGCAGGACGCGCTTCGCCGACGTCCTGGCGGCCGCGTTCGGCCAGCAGTTCAGCGATGCGTTCTGCAGCGCCGATTGCGCGCTGCACATCCCCCCACACTTCGCTCAAGGAGCCGATCGAGCCAGCGGCAATGACTGCGTACAGCACGAACTGCCCCAGCTCGCCTTCACTCATGTCGCCGCCAATCACCGCTTGCGCGCCGAGCCACAGCACCAGCGCCATTGCGCCGAAAACCAGCAATATAACGAGCGCCGTCAGCCAGGCGCGTGCGCGCGTGCGTCGAACCGCGGCGTGCAAGGCGGCCAGCGTCGCACCCCGAAAGCGCTCGGCCTCGTGGTCTTCGCGCACGTGCGCCTGCACCGTGCGGATACCCGCTAGTGCTTCGCCGGCGATGGCATTGGCGTCGGCAAGGCGGGCCTGGCTCGCACGCGAGAGCTTCCTCACCTTGCGTCCGAAGACGAGTATGGGAATCACCACGAGCGGGATCACCGCACCGATGTACGCAGCCAAGTGAGGGCTGGTGACAGCGAGCAGCACTGCAGCACCGAGCAGCATGAGGGCGCTGCGCAAGGCCACGGAAGCGCTGGAGCCGAGCACCGTCTGCACGAGCTCTGTGTCGGTGGTTAGCCGCGACATCAGCTCTCCGGTTCGGCTCCGCTCGTAGAATGTAGCGTCCAGGTGCAGCAAGCGCTGGTAGAGGGCCTGCCTGAGATCCGCAACCACTCGCTCACCGAACAGGCTGATGCTGTAAAAGCGCAGGGCGGTAAAGAGCGCCAAGGCAACGGCAACCGCGAAGAGCCCGAGGAAATAACGGTCGATTTCGGCGCTGCTGCGGGCCGAGAAGCCGGCGTCGATGACCAAGCGGAACGCCAGGGGCAGCGCGAGCGTCGCGAGCGCGGCAGCGAGCAGCGCGCCCAGCGCCAGGACCAACAACGGTCGATGGCGCCGCGCATAAGGACGCAGGACAGTGAGTGGGTGCGGCGGTGAAGGCATGAGCGTTCGGCTTTTGCAGACGGGCTTTTATGGTGCCATGTCGGCCAAGCCCTCGCATCTCGGCAGCCTAGCTCAGCGTGCCGGTCCCGCGGAGGTCATTGGTAGGCGGTGCCACCTTCGGCAGCAACAGCTGGCCCGGCCTAGGCCGTCTGGCGCGATCGTTTTCCCAATACTCAGCGAGCACCGTTACTCGTTCGAATCCCACGCATCGGTACGACGGCGCCCGCCAGGGGCATGACCTTGGCGGCGATCCGGGCCTCGACGGCGCTCATGCTCGGGCGTGATAACGTGCGGATGGAAGTCCGGGTTGCTGGGATCCATCTCAAGGATTACCTGTGTGGTCGGCGCCGGCGCACCGGGCATGTAGCGGCTTCGACGACGGACTTTTCCGGCACCAACGGACACCGCCCGTACCAGGGCGAATATGACCATCACGCTGAGCGCTGCGCCAAGGAACAGGAACAGCCCCTCCTCCGGAAAGGCCGCCATGGCAATGGACGCGCCGATTGGCCCGATAATAGTTCCCGCGCCTAGGGCCAGTAGCAGCGTAGCGCTTGCATTCACCACATGATGCGGGTCGAGCTGATCGTTGGTCAGGGCGACAGACAGCGGGTAGATGCTGCCGACGAAGCCGATGAAAAGGCTGCTCGAGATCAGCAAGGCGGAGAAGGAGTCGGCGGCGAACATCAACAACGGCGCTACCAGCGCCAGGGCGATCGTCGAGATCATAAGCACCAGTGTGCGCCGGTTTAGGCGCGCGGCGAGGAAACCGACCGGCGCCTGCATGGCCATGCCCATAAGGACGGTAACACCCATGAATACGGAGATGTCGCGCACGCCGTAACCGGCTTCGTGCGCGAATACCGGGCCGACGGCCATGAACGCGCTCATGACCGTGCCGGCAACCAGCGCGCCGACGATGCCGACTGGCGAAATCCTCAGCAAGCGCCGCAGCCCCATGGGCTCGTGGTACTCGAGCTCCGGTGCGCGCGAGCGGGTGAGTGCCAGCGGTACCAGTGAAGCTGCGACCAGCGCCGCGGAAATGATGAACAGGATGGTGGTGTCGGGGTCGCCGAATCCGAGCAGGAACTGACCGCCGCCCTGACCCAGATACTGCGTGCCCATATAGAAGGCCATAATGCTGCCGCGAAGGTCGTTGCTGGTACGGTCGTTGATCCAGCTTTCCATGACCATCATGAGCCCGGCGACGCAGAAACCCGTTACGCCGCGCAGCAAGGCCCAGCTGATAGTCGTCACAATTAATGGGTGCATGAGTGCTGCGATACAGGCGATGGCGGCAAATGCCGCGAAGGAACGGATGTGTCCGACACGGCGTACGATCGGAGGGCAGAACATAGTGCCCAGGACGAAACCGATGGAGTGAAAGGCGAGCACGGGCCCGATGAGTTCGCGGTCGAACCCTTCGATCGCCATTCGAACGGAAAGCAAGGTGCCGAGTAAACTATTGCCCGAGACGGACAGCAACAAACTAGCCAATACAACCGTGATCGGTAACAGTGCACGGGTCAAGGGTTCCCCCCGTTTTTGCTCACTATCCTGGACATCATGCTTGCGTGCCGGCTCACAGGACCGCGTCGGCACGCAAGCAGAAGTATGGGCACCGCGGTGCAGTGTCCAATAGCGGCAGAGGAGGTAGGCCAGAGGGGGGCGGCCCCTGAGCGGTAAGCGCTGCCGAGAGCGCTAACCCTGATCGCTGGAGACCGGTTCTGCCCGCCAGGCGACTTCCTGCTCCTCCGACCGCACTACGCCGACCAGGCGCCCGTCCTCAAGGCGACCTTCGAAGCGCACGGGTTCGGAGCCGTCCGGCGAGGCGATCGCGAGCCGCAGCGCATCTCCCTCGAGGTAGGCCTCTTCCAGCCGGGCGGGCTCGCCGTCTATGAATGCGCGGCCGCCCACTTGTTGGTATTCCTGCTGGAGCGAGACGCGGTACTCATGGTTCGACTCGCCGTTCTCGACCGTCCAGGCCCAGTCCCCGGCGACCTTGGCTGGCACCACCCAAAGATAGACTGTGTTCATACCCACTTGGCGGGTCTTGTCGGGCTCCCAGTCCCCCATGTCGAAGGAGTTAGAGACAATCCGCGTGCCCGGCTGGAGCTCATCCAGAATGCGGGGGCGAAGCTTGAGATTGACGCTGGGAAGCAGGTACATGGTAACGACGGTGGCATCGCTGAAATCGAATTCGAACAAATCCGCTTGCATGAACCGAGCGCGATCCTCGACATCGGCGGCCGCGGCGCGCGCACGTGCCTCGCTGATGCGCTCGGGGTCGAGATCGACACCGGTACCCTGGGTGCCGAAGCGTTTGGCCGCCTGTACCACGATGCGGCCGTCACCGGAGCCGAGGTCGTACAGAATGTCCTCAGCGCCGACTTCGCCCAGTTCGAGCATGGCGTCGACCACCGGCATCGGAGTCGGCACGAAAGGCACGTCCAGCCTGGTCGACTCTTGTTGAGCAAAGGCGATCGCTGGCGGCACCGAGAAAACCGCTGCGAGCAAAGCCCTGAGGGCGAGTCGGGAGATGAGCTTGCGCATGAGCGTCACTCCTTGCTTGGTGTGTTGGGCGGATACGAAGGGGAAGCCGTCGAAAGGCGGTGCGAAAAATACAGTGCGGGTAGACCGGCTGCGATCACGACGAGTCCGAGTATTGCGCCGATGCCGGTATGTCGAACGCTGGCATAAAGCAGAAACGCGCAGGCGGCCGCAAACAGCGCAGGCGTCCAAGGGTAGCCTGGCACCCGGAATCCCCGCGGCGCTTGCGGGGCACGCGCGCGCAGCACGAACAGCGACAGCGCGCTTAATAGAAAGAACAGCCAGAACACCGGCGACACGTATTCGACCATGAGCTCGAAGCCGCGCCGCGCCCAGCCGCCAAAGACCACCAGCAGTAGCGCGATAGCGCCTTGCAGTAGCAAGGCTGCGCGCGGGGCGCCGGCGGCCGGGTTCCAGTGAGCCAACCCAGAGAAGAGCCGATGGTCTCGAGCCAGGGCATACGCCGAGCGCGCGCCGGTGAGTATGGTGGCATTGAGCGAGGCGAGCACCACAATCGCTATCAGCAGTGCGGTCAGATCGGCGCCGAGGCTGCCGAACAAGCGTTCCGCCAAGGCGCTGAAGGGTGTAGGGCTGGCCGCTGTACCGCCAAGCCCCAACCCCCAAAGCAGGGCCACGTTGACGCCTAGATAGAGCGTTGTAATTAAGGCGATGCTCATTACCAGGGCGCGGACGATGTTGCGCTGTCGGTCACGGACTTCCGCAGACAGGTAGGCCGCCTCGTTCCAACCGCCGAAGGTCAGCAGAACGAAAATCATCATCAGCCCGAACGTCGATCCCGAGGAAGCGGGTGGTGGAGCAGCGGCAGGGGCTGCCGCGGGCTGCAGCAGAGGAGCCGCCGCAACGATCAGGAGTAGGCCGCCCAAGGTGATGAGCGTCAGCAGGCGTTGCAAGCGGGTGGTGCCGTACCAGCCTGCCATGTTGATTGCGGTGAACACGACAATGGCCGCGCCTGCGTAGAAGGCAGGCCCATAGCGTCCGAGCGGCGCGAGTGCGTTCAAGTAATCGCCCAGCACGAAGCCGAGCAGGGCGATGCTGCCGGTCTGCACGACCAAAAGGCGCGACCAGGCGAATAGAAAGCCGACGCCGCGGCCGTAGGCTCGGCTCAGGAAATGATATTCGCCGCCGGCATCGGGGTAAGTGCTGGCCAGTTCCGCATAGCAAAGCGCCCCGAGTAGCGAAATCAAACCGCCGAGCAGCCATGCCGCAAGCACCAGAGTCCCACTCGAGGCTTCAGCGGCGATCAGAGAGGGTGTCTTGAAGATACCCGCGCCCACGACAATACCCACGGTCAGCGCGACCGCGTCGAATAGAGACAGTACCTCGCGCGGACGTGAACTCATGGCACCTCGCGGCGGAGTTGGGTTTGTGATCCTGGTGCGCGCCAGCGTTTGGTTAGAGGGTCATGGCCGTGCGCAGGATGCAGGGAGTGGCCGCTCTGACTCTTCCTTGTGGCTTGCCGCTGCAGGCTTCAAGACCGACAGAGAGCGAGCATCGCGATAGAATATCGGCGCAGTGGACGTGGCGCTTGTGACAGGGACGGAGCATTATCTTAGCCGAACCGGAGTATTACCCTGCTTACCATCTTCAATATCCTGGCGCCGATCTTTGTCATCATCGTGCTCGGTTGGGTGCTGGCGCGCGTGGACTTCCTCTCGCCTCGGGCGCTGCAGGACTTCAACCGGCTGACCTATTGGGTCGGATTGCCTTGCCTGCTGTTTCACCGCATCGCCGGCGCAAGCCCGGAGATCGGCGCCGTAGGCGGCTTGTTCGCAGTCGGCGCTGTGGCGACTTTCGCAGCCATCGTCCTGGGCTTGGCCGCCGCATGGGCCTTGAGGCTGCCCTCGGCGGCACGAGGCACCTTCGCGCAAGCGGTATTCCGCGGCAATCTGGCTTTCATCGGTTTGCCGATCGTGCTGTACGCATTTGCCGGGGCGGGCGCCGCTGGCGCCGAAGCCAGCACCTTGCTGGTATTCGGCCCGATGGTCGTGCTCTACAACATCCTGGCGGTGTTGGTCCTGTTGTTTTCCGGCGGCACGCGCCGTGGCGGCGCATTGGGCAATGCACTATATGGTTTGGCAACCAACCCGATCCTGATCGCCTGCGTGTTAGGTTTGGTCTTCTCATTGGCAGGCATCCGTTTGCCCGACATGGTACAGCGGACCTTCGGTGCTATCGGGCAGATGGCTTTGCCGCTGGCGCTGATTTGCATCGGAGGCACGCTCTATGCGGCACGGCTCAAGGGGGCGGTGGGGCCAGCCGTGATCGGCTCGCTGATGAAGGTGGGTTTGGTGCCGGCGATCGGATATGTGCTGGCGCAATGGTGGGCGCTCTCGCCGGAACATACGCGCATCGCGCTGCTGCTGCTCGCCTGTCCCACGGCGTCGGCCTCCTATGTGCTGGTTTGCCAACTGAATGGGGATGAGGCTTTGGCGTCGAGCATGATCGTGATCAGCAACTTGCTCGCGGTGCCGGCGATGATCGTCGTTCTCGCCGTCACCTAGTACGCACAAACAAAAACGCCGGCACGAGGCCGGCGTTGTCTGTCGCGGCGAGAGCCTTACCCGCCGAGCATGCCTTGCTTGAGGTTCTTGTCGGACGGGTTGGGACCGATCCAGAGCTTCAGCAAGGGGCGATGGAACTCGTCGTTGGCGATCGTGCCCTTGTCCCGGCCGTCGTGGGTAATCCGGATGCCTTCGCCGGGAACGTAGTCGATGAAGACCTGATCCCCTTTCTTGCCATCGTCAAGCATGCCGTTGAACTGAGCGATCTCAGCCGAGAACTGCTCGCGTTCGGCATCGGTAAGGTTGGCCTGCAGGCCTTCCGCCATCGCTTCGTTAAGCGTGTCTTGATCGACGTCGCGCAGCAGATCCATGCGCACGCGCTTGGGACCTTCCATGTTCAACACTTGGTCCGCATCGGAGGTTTTCTCCTGCAGGTAGAGCGAACCGACGTACACCTTGAACATGAATTTCTTACGCAGTCCGGCGCCGTTGAGCGTCAGCTGTTCGCCGCCGAGTTCCGCCTGCGTCGGCAGCTCGACCCCGTGCGCCTTGACGGTTTGCGCCGATGCAGGGGCCGTGAACAGCAGAAGCAGGGAAGCCGTGATTAGAAAGCGTCGCATTAGCGCCAAACCTCCTCGAGTTTGTTTTGATTATGGTTCCGACTATTTAACCCGCCGCATCCCAACTGCGCAATGGGCGCGTCGGTATCGGCGGGATTTTTTGCGTAGCTATGGAAGTATGCCACTCCACGCTTGCGCCAAAACTCATGCACTAGGCGGTCAGTGTCACGCGCAAGCACTGGCCGCCGAGCGGGTAGCCGCAGGCCAAGCGCCAACTGTCAGCGGAATTGCCGGGTGCTTTGCCTTCACGCCGCAGTACATTAGCTTCCTTGGCGTTGATCGGGGGCGCGACTCCCTCCAAAACGGTGACGTGCACGGCGCAGGTGCCGCAGGTGCCCAGACCGCAGCGCCAGTGCAACGGCACAGCATGCGCGCGCGCCAATTCCAGTAGCGTGCTGGTCGCGTCGACCCTGTACCGCACACAGAGTGCCTGCCCCGCGTCCGGCTCGATGAAATGCACACAGGGCTCGATGGCGGTTTTCGTGGCCTCAGGCTCTAGCATTTGTGTCATCGGAAAAATAGCGCGCGGTCAAAGCGACCACCACAGGGCTGAGTACGAGCAGCGCAATCAGGTTGGGCAGCGCCATCATGGCGTTGAGTGTATCCGCGAGCAGCCAGACGGCATCGAGCGACTGCGTCGCGCCGATAGGAACGGCGATGATCCAAATGACGCGGAACGGTTTGACCGCCCGTAAGCCGAACAGATACTCAACGCATTTTTCGCCGTAGAAGCTCCAGCCTAGCAAAGTGGTGAAGGCGAATATCGCTAGACCGAAACTCACCAGATAACCCCCGAAACCGGGTAAGGCCGTTTCGAAAGCCAACGAGGATAGGGCGGCACCGTTCTCTCCGCTGGTCCAGGCCCCGGATACAATGATCACCAGCCCGGTCACCGAGCACACTACGATGGTATCGAGGAAGGTACCGAGCATGGCGACCACGCCTTGCCGGACGGGGTTGTCGGTGCGCGCCGCGGCATGCGCGATAGGGGCGCTGCCAAGCCCGGCCTCATTGGAGAAGATGCCGCGCGCGACGCCGTAGCGGAGCGCGGCCCAGACGGTCGCGCCGGCAAAACCGCCTGTTGCGGCCGCGGGGCTGAAGGCATGTTCGAGGACCAGCGCGAGCGCGGTCGGTACCTGAGGGGCGTTGGCGGCAAGAATGATGAGGCCGCCGCCGAAATACGCGATCGCCATGAAGGGGACGAGTCGTCCGGCGACTTCGGCAATGCGCCGTATGCCGCCGATGAGCACGAGACCGACCAATACGGCAAGGATTAAGCCAGTGAGCCAGGCCGGGACAGCGAAGTTACTCTCCAGTACATCCGCTACCGAGTTGGCCTGCACCGTGTTACCGATGCCGAAACCGGCGATGGCGCCGAAGATCGCGAACAGCGTCCCCAGCCAAGCCCAGCGCGCGCCCATGCCGTTACGGATATAGAACATCGGGCCGCCGACGTGCTGGCCGGCCTTGTCGACCTCGCGATAATGCACGGCAAGCACGGCTTCGGCGTATTTGGTCGCCATGCCGACCAGGGCGGTACACCACATCCAGAACAAAGCCCCCGGCCCGCCCAGCACAATGGCCGTTGCAACGCCGGCTATGTTGCCCGTGCCGATGGTCGCCGACAAGGCGGTCATGAGGGCGTTGAAGGAACTGATATCGCCCGCGCCGGCAGCGCGGCGCCCCGCCCACAGCATGCGAAAGCCGTAGCCCAGGCGGCGCAGGGGCATCAGCTTCAACCGCACAGTAAGGTAAAGACCGGTCGCCAGGATGGCGATCAGCATCGGGGCGCCCCAAACGTAGCCGTTAAGGACGCGCACCCCGTTTAGAAGCGTCTCCATCGATCCGCCTTATTGTTGCTCGTTTGCCAACTGAAATAGCACAGGAGGCCGCTAAGAAGCCAATAAAAATGGCTGGCGGATACGCGCGGTCAGTCGTCGAACTCGTGCGGCGGCGCGGCCAACGCGAGCATGAGCCCGCCCGGCCCAAGATAAACACTGCTGGTGATGCCCATTTGCGTGATCAGCAGCTCGACGCCATGACGCTCACAAGTATCGCGCAGCTTGTCCAGCCCCGGGAGGGCCTCGATCTGCTCCTCCGGGAAGCCGCAGCTCACGCAGACATAGGGCGAGAGCAGGCCGGCCTTAATGCGCCGGCAGGCGTAGTCGAAGGTGCGCTCGACCACCGCCTCGAAGTTGCGGGACTTCATCACCGGGCCGCCGATGTGTCCGCGCCCCCAGATCAGCGGCGTAATGTTCAAGGCCTTGCCCAGGAATGCGACGACGCCCGAAACGCTATTATCGCCGCGGCGTCGCGCGCGCTGGCGGATGTAGTAGATATCGCGCGGCAGTACGCAGAGATGGATATCGTTGACGAAGCTCTCGACCCGTTGACGCAGCTCGTTTTTCGGAATCCCCTGTTTGATCAGGTGTATGGTGTGGGCTGCGAGCAAACCTTGGCCGGCGAAGAGCGTGCCGCTGTCGACCACGCGCATGGAGAAGGGGCCTTCGCGCCCGGCCATCTTGCGCCGTTGTCGGTACTCGGCCATGACGCCCGTCATAGCTTCCCAGGCGTTCTGGTAGATCAGGCTACGTGAACGGGTGACCGTTTCCAGGAAGGCGAAGTCGTATTGGGTGACGATCTCATCAAGGAAGAGGCGCCGTATCTGGTCGGCGCTATAGGCCTCCGTCTCGGCCAGGTGTCCTTTATCCAGCAAACCGCTTTCGAAAAAGCTCCGGGTTTTCTCCGGGTCGTGGTCGTCCACCACCGTGTGCCCGTCGAAGCGCGCCGTAATCGGCAGGATGTAGATGTCATTTTCCTTGATGAATGAGTGCGGCAAATCACAGGCGGAATCGACTACCAGCCCAACGCGCATGGCTTTGTTCTCCGAATATCTTCTTCGCCGAACCGTCCGTTGTTCGTGTCCGCGGCGGTCCTTGAATCATCGACTGCGTCCCGAGCGGAACGCTGTTCAGCCTCACAGCGTTCCATCCTTGCGATGCTTGCCCGGGCCTTTTCTAAGGCTAGACCAAATCCTCAACATGACAAGGAATGTGGAAATAATCTAATGTAGCGACCCCGGTAAGGGAGCGGACAAGGGGGAGGGGGCTTGAGCAACGCGACGACTGCCAGCGGAGTCTGGATCAATCTCAATGAGCGTTCGACGCGTCGGCGGCTCCTAGTTTTAGCCGGGGTCGCGTGCAGCATGCTCATTGATGCGCTGTGGATCGGCCTCTTTGCCTATCAAGGGGTTACAGCCTGGAGCGCAGTCTGGCTCTACTTGGTCTGCGGTGTAGCGCTGCTGGGCGCAGCGGCGCTGGTAGGCGCGAGCCGTATTGGCATGCACGTTCGCGAAGGTCATTTCCTTCTAGTCTGCATGTTGGCCGCAACGGTCTATGAGCTAGGGTTTCTCGTCGTATACTCTGAAATCGGCTTCGTGTTTCTGATGGTTCTCGTCCTCATCTCAGCATTCGCCATGCTGGGGTTGAGCGCCAAACAGCTTGGCGCCGCGTTAGTCGTTGGCGCGGCACTTACCGGGCTCGCCCTATTGGCAGCGGGGGACGCCCTCTCGATTCCCAGCGGTACCACGGGGTTGAGCTTTACGGTGTGGGCATGCTTCTGCAGCACTGTCGCGCGCGGCGCCGTGGTCAACCTCTACGTCACGCAATTGCGCAGGCTTTAGTGCGGCAGAACGAGGAACTGGCGCGTACGGTGCTGCGAGTCGAGACCCTGGCCAATGTCGATGAGCTCACCGGGCTGTCGAATCGGCGTGCCCTGTTGCGTCTTATAGAGGCTGAACGCGCACGCTATGAACGAGGCGGACAAAGGTTCTGTCTTGCGATTCTGGATCTGGATCACTTCAAAGCCATTAATGACGCACACGGTCATCTCGTCGGCGATGCGGTGTTGCGCGTGTTCGCCGATATTATCAGCAGCAGCTTGCGGCAGCAGGACGGCAGCGGCCGCTACGGAGGCGAAGAGTTCCTGCTGCTACTGGTCGATGCCGATCTGGCAGGTGGCCGAGCGGTTGCGGAACGAATTCGCAAGCAAGTGCGGGCCTGGAACTGGAGCACCATCGACCCGGACTTGAGTGTCAGCGTTTCTATCGGCCTCACGGCCTGGTCCGAAGGCGACACTGTCGACTCCGCCTTGGCGCGGGCGGATAGCGCACTCTATCGGGCCAAGAGCGGTGGGCGGAACCGCGTCGAAGCGGACTAGGCGAAGCCTGCGGTGAGCGTGCGGCGCGAACCCGACGTGCCATTAATTACGCCTAGATCACGATGTCCCGCTCGCGCTCGGCCCGGTTTTGTTCCGTTCGAGGTGTGGGCGTGCGTCCCTCGGCAAGCGCGCGTCTCCAGCGTCGGATGTGTGGCAGGAGCAAGTCCTGAGGTATCACGCGGAAGCGTTCGCCGCCGAAATGCTCGATGTTTTCATGTTGGCGCCGAAGCACGGCTACGTCCTGCTGCAGAATCAGCTGCGCCAGGGGCGGCAGCACGATGCGTACGAACGGTGTCAACAGGCCGTGCCGGAAGGTGATTACGGTGTTAATGGCGGTACGGCTTGCAGATATCGGCGTGCATAGCGAGCTTATGAAGTAGTCATGGTTGTCGGCGTGGTACTCCACGCGGGACATCGCTGGAGCGATAAATCGATCGATATGCTGTACCGGGACTTTTTTTGGGACCAACAGCTTCCAGATCAGGCTGGTTCGTCGTTCTTCGTCCGCTTCCAGAAACTCCGCCTCGGCCCCGTCGGTTAACTCTCTCACCCGCACGCGCATGACCCGCGTCGACGGGTTGCGAAACAGGCCTTTGTGCACGTAGCTGGTGTGCGGGCAGTCGAGAAAGTTCTCCAGCCACGCCTCGACGCCGCCGTCGGCCACTCGGCTCATGCGAAAGCTCGCCCATCCGCGCTCGTTCAAGTGCGGAAAGCGCGGGGGCTCTGGCTGCGCAGGCTGTTCGGCGAGACTGACCCAAATATAGCCGTCTTGTTCCTTTACCGGGTAATGCTTCGCTTGTATGGCATGGGCACTGTGGGCACATGCGGGCATAGCGGGAATCGCGCAGACGCGCCCGGCACCGTCGTAGCGCCAACCGTGGTACGGGCACTGCAAGGTACCTTCAACGACCTGCCCCGCGCTCAACGGCATGTTCCGGTGCAAACAACGGTCTTCCAGGCAGGCTGCGCGACCGTCGCGATCGCGGAACAGAACCAGGCGGCGGTCAAACAGACGCCGTCGTAGCGGCTGCCGCCCCAGTTGCTTGCTGCGGCACACGATGTACCAAAATGCCTCGAGCATCGGCATGTCCTCCTTGACCTTATCCGGCTTCCAACCAGGGAAGCCAACTTCTTATTGCTATGCGCCGCAGTCTCCAGCGCCCAAATCAGCGCGCAGCCGTAGAGCTAGCCGGGCGTGCGCCTCCACAGTTCAGCGAGCGTAGGGTTGCTAGAGAATCGGTTTGACTGCGGTCGCGGCGGCCGTTGCTTTACGGCGAGCGTCGTCAATATTCTCACCGAGCGCAAGGGCAACGCCCATGCGACGTTCACCGCGGACTTCTGGTTTGCCGAATAGACGTAATTGTGTATCGGGGGCCTGCAAGGCGGCATCAATACCTTCGAACCGAACGCGGTCAGAGTCGCCTTCGGCTAACAACGCGGCGGATGCGGCCGGCCCGAGCTGGCGAATTCGCGGGATGGGCAGCCCCAAAATGGCGCGTGCATGCAAAGCGAATTCGGAGAGATCCTGAGAGATCAAGGTCACGAGCCCAGTATCGTGCGGCCGGGGGGAGACCTCGCTGAACCAGACTTCATCGCCTCGGACGAAGAACTCGACGCCGAATACGCCAAAGCCCCCCAGGGCTTCTGTGATGGCCGCCGCCATGCGCTGAGCTTCGGCCAGAGCGGGTTCTGTCATAGCTTGTGGCTGCCAGGATTCGCGGTAGTCGCCGCGTTCCTGCCGGTGCCCGATGGGGGCACAGAACGAGGTGCCGCCCTGGTGGCGTACCGTGAGTAGGGTGATTTCGTAGTCGAAGTCGACGAAACCTTCGATAATCACGCGACCCGCGCCGGCGCGTCCGCCCTCCTGGGCATAACGCCAGGCAGGTTCGATATCGCTCGCCGAACGCAGAATGCTCTGCCCCTTGCCGGAGGAGCTCATGATCGGCTTGACCACGCAGGGCAGCCCGATTTCCTCCACCGCATCCCTGAACGCCGGGGCGTCACCGACAAACCGATAGGTGGACGTGCGCAGGCCTAGGTCTTCTGCAGCCAGCTTACGGATGCCTTCCCGGTTCATGGTCAAGTGCGCTGCGCGCGCCGTCGGTATGACGCGATAGCCTTCGGCTTCCAGCGCGAGCAGAGTGTCGGTTGCAATGGCTTCGACCTCGGGCACGATGAGGTCGGGGCGTTCGGCGTCGACCACGGCGCGTAACGCATCCCCATCCAGCATGGAGATGACGTGCGAGCGGTGGGCTACCTGCATGGCGGGCGCATCGACGTAGCGATCCACAGCAACCACCTCGACGCCAAAGCGCTGTAATTCAATAGCGACTTCCTTGCCGAGCTCGCCCGAACCGAGCAGCAAGGCCTTGGTCGAAAATTCCGTCAGGGGAGTGCCGATGGTAATCATGCTGTTCTCCGTGGAGTTTCGTGCATTCTAGAGGGAACAGACGAGTTTCGCATGTTGCCGACAGGCGGTCGTGCCGATCGGAAGGCTTTGCTACTATCCGACGAGCTTGCAATAAGACCGACGCCCCAATTTCGCGCGTGTAGCGCGGGGCGTTACAAAACAAAAGGAGAGGATGGTGTCGTCCATTTTCATCTATTTCATCGCCGGCGTTGCATTAGTGATTCTCATGCGATGGCGGTTGCTTTATCGAGAAGTGCCGGCGCCCAGTCTTGAGGACGTGGGCGGTGCGGTCTATCGCGTGGGCGAGGCGCATGTGGTGGACTGCGGCCCGGAGCACCCGGCTGCGACGGTACTGTGCATGCACGGCTTCGTCGAAAACCTGAAGTACTTCACCGAGCATTATCGCGACGCGGATGTGCAGCTGGTGTTGATAAACAGCGGCGACTACCACCTTCCCATCGCCGATCCGCAGCGCACGCGCGCCGATTGGGCGCACCGGCCTGACGCCCCGCTCGGCACCATACTCTACGACGCACAGGTTCTGGTGCAGGCACTGGAACATCTGCCTAGATCGCAATCCATTCGGGTGCACGGCCATTCACGCGGAGGTGCTGTGGTTATGCAAGCATCCCTTTTGCGACCGGACCTGTTCGAGGATGTCGAAGTCGTGCTGGAAGCGCCGGTCCTGCCCCAGGCACGACCGCGCAAACCATTGAGCGAGCGCGAGCGCTGGTTCATGCCGCTGTTCTTTGCGCTTTGGCGCCGGGCGCCGATTAACGATAAAAACAAGCGCATCTACGGGCGCTTGGACATTCCCCGCAAGCGCGCCTTGATCGAGGAGCTGCCCTTTAACGGCCGCCGGGTATCGACCCTCGTGACCAATCAGCGCGACATCGAGCACTGGATGCGCGACCACGACGCGGCCGCCTATCGTCACCTTGCGCGCGGCGTGATACTGGTGCCGGACGATGATCGTGTCCTGGATGGGCGCTCGATGAAAGCCAGCGCCACCCAGGCCGCGAATCTTAAAGTGGTCGAGGTCGCTGACTGCAGTCATTTCGTGTTGCAAGACCGGCCGGAAGTCATCCCCCCAGTTATCAAGCTTGAGACCGAAGGCGCTGGTGCGTCGCAGGAAGAAAGCGGGGCAGACACGGTCTGAACCTGAGTGATTTAGTCGTCGATGCCGTGTTGAG
>JAJUGG010000026.1 GCA_029268285.1 Ectothiorhodospiraceae bacterium
CCTGGAGCGCTACCGGGTCGAATTCGGCAACGGCGGTTTCAGCGTAGTCAGTGATGAGCGCGGGGTGCTTCTGGCGCCGATGAATACAAGCGATTGGGCCGATGTCCGCGTGCAGCCGGCAGGCAGCATCGAGTTCGATACGCGCGGCAGGCCGCGTTGCCAGCCCGACGACTGCACTGAGCGGCCGTGGCTTATAACGGTGAGCGCTGGAAAGAACTCGTCCACCCTGCGGCTCGAGCCGGTAACGGGGTACATTCGATGAAGCGCGAGCGCGGTTTCACCCTCATCGAGATCGTCGTCTTCATCGTTATCGTTTCCATCGCGGTGGTCATGGTGTCCCTGCTGTTCGCACAGAGCGCGCAGCATAGTAGCGAGCCCCTAGTCCGACAGCGCAGCTTGGCACTGGCCAATGCGTATATGGAAGAGGTTCTCAACAAACCCTGGGACGAAAACACGCCGAGCGGCGGCGGCTGCGTGGAAACGGGCAGCGAGTTCTGTTCGGCGCTCTGTGACGATGCTTCGCGCCGCAGCGAGCGCATTTGCACCTCTGAAACGGGCGTCTGGGCGCCCCGCGCAAACAGCGCGCCGCAACTCGGGCCGGAGGCCGAAACGCGAGCCTCGTTCGACGACGTCGATGACTATCATGGCCTGGATGAACATCCGCCCCTGAAGGCGAGCACGGGAGAGATGCTCGATGGTTACGCGGGGTATCGGGTGCAGGTTTTCGTCACGCATCCCGGCGGGCCCTGGAACGGCATCGATGCTCGCGATGTCAAGCGGGTGCAGGTCGTGGTCACGCCGCCGAACCGCGGGGAAAGCCTGCGCCTGGAAGCCTACAGGGTGAACAACTGATGCGGCGAGAGTGCATGCGGGGCTTCACCCTGATCGAGTTGGTCACGGTTATGGTGCTGCTGGGGATCGTTGCCATCGTGCTGGCGCCGGTGATCAGCGCCAATATGAGCACTTATTCAGCCGCGCGCAACCAGGTGGAGCTGACCGCGCGCGGCCGCTTGGCGCTGGAGCGATTGGCGCGGGAAGTGCGCCATGCCGTGCCTAATACGCTGCGGGTGGTTGCGGATGGCCGGGGGATAGAGTTCCTGCGCAGCCGGCACGGCGGCCGCTACGTCAGTGAAGGGGATCCGAACGGATCGGATTGGTGCCTGAAGATTCCGGGTGCTGCTTTCTCTCAGGCAGCGCGCTGCTTCGTTGCTGGAGAGCCTCGCTCCGAGCTGTATGTGCTGGATGACGGTAGCGACTGGTGGGAGGCGGAGCGTCGCCTCTATCTGGTGATCGGTAACGCTTCGCCCGACGATCTCGGTGCCTCGACGGCAGAGCTGCAAAAACTTACTGCTACGACGGCGGTCGTCGACGGTGTCGAAGGCGCCGGGGTTCTCCATTTCACCCAGACAGCATTTCTCATCGGATCGCCGGGGCGGCATTTCTTTATTGCTGATGACTTCATCGAAGTCGGGGTAAGCGGTGACAGGCTGCACTGGCGGCAGCAGAACGGTGTGGGGGAGTACAACGGCTCGGGCGATTGGGATGGCGCCGATCCGATTCTGGTCGATGGCCTGCGCAACGCCACCTTCAGCTACAGCCCCGGCATCGGCCAAGGCAACGGCGTGCTGTCGATCGAACTGGAATTGAAGCAAGGCGCTGCTCAGGTGGTGCTGTATCAGAACGTACAGGTGCGCAATGCCATGTAAGTCGCGCCAACAAGGCGTGTCGCTGATCGCGGCGGTTTTCCTGATAACGTCGTTGGCGCTGCTCGGAACCTTGCTCGCGCGTGTGGTGGCGTTGAGCGCCGAGGAAACCGCTACGGATTTGTACGCGGCACAGGCTCTATATGCCGCGGAGTCGGGGGTGGACTATGCGGTGCATCAGATTCTCTCCGGGCATACGTTGCCCGCTAGCCAGCAGGCAGCCTTGGACGAGGGCCCGCATCCGGCCGCAGCTGCCCCGGTGCGAGCGTGGTTCTACGTATATGCCGAAGCGCCCGCGCATCCCCACATGCCTTGGACGATTTACAGCATAGGCCGGGCCGGCCTGGCCACCGACGAATTCATCGGTCAACGTCGGGTTAAAGTCATTTTCGTGCCTTGACGGCGTTATCCAGGGAGCTGCAGGCCGACGCGCCTTTGCTTGATGCCGCATCCCGCTCGGGCGCGGATGCGGTATGCTAGTTGCAATGATGTTCGACAAAGACACTATTGCCAGGCTCATCGAAGAAGCGTACCGCGAAGAACGGGCGCGCGAGGACGAAGCGCTGACGCAGGCGGCGGTGCTGGTGCCGCTGGTGGAGCGCCGCAACGGTCTCAGCGTCGTGCTCACGCGACGCACCGACAACTTGCGCAGTCACGCCGGCGAGATCAGCTTTCCCGGCGGGCGCATCGAAGCCTCCGACCCGACTGTCGTCGACGCCGCGTTACGCGAGGCGCAGGAGGAGGTTGGCCTGCCGCCGGAGCGGGTGGAAGTCCTGGGGCGCCTCAATTGCTACCTCACGCGCACGGGCTACCGGGTGCACCCCATCGTGGGCATGCTGCAGTCGCCGGTGACGCTGCGGCCGCAGCCCGAGGAGGTGGCCGAGATCTTCGAGGTGCCGCTGGCGTTTTTCTTGGACCCCAGCAACCATCAACCACTCGATTTCGAGCTCGACGGGCGCACGTATCGGTTCTACGCCATGCCTTATGGCGATTACTACATTTGGGGCGCCACGGCCGGTATGTTGCGCAACCTGTACTTGGTTTTGCGAGGAGAGCGCTGATGTGTGAGCTCCTCGGCATGAGCGCCAATGTGCCTACCGATATTTGCTTCAGTTTTAGCGGCTTGATGCCGCGCGGCGGACGCACCGGGCCGCACAAAGACGGCTGGGGCATCGCCTTCTACGAGGGCAAGGGCTGTCGGACCTTTCACGACCCCGCGCCGGCGGCCGACTCCGAGCTGGCCCGCTTGCTGCAGCGCCTGCCTATCAAGAGCCGCAACGTCATCAGCCATATCCGGCAGGCGACGCACGGGCAGGTGTCGTTGGAGAACACGCATCCCTTCCTGCGCGAGCTGTGGGGGCGGAGTTGGGCCTTTGCGCACAACGGCAAGCTTCCGGGCGTGAAGAAATGGCCGCTGGGCTTTTACCGGCCGATTGGAACGACCGACAGTGAGCACGCCTTTTGCTGGCTGCTCGATGCGATCCGCCGGCGTTTCCCGCGCCCGCCGGCCCGGCGCGCAACGCTTTGGCGCTTTATTCTGGAGCACGTCCAGGAGCTGAATAAGCTCGGCACCTTTAACATGCTGATGAGCGACGGCCGCGAGTTGTTCGCCTTCTGCAGCACACACCTGTCCTGGATTAGCCGTCGCGCGCCCTTCGGCGAAGCCAAGCTGGTCGATGCCGATATGACGGTGGATTTCGCGGAACTCACGACGCCGGACGATGTGGTCACGGTGGTGGCCACGCGGCCGCTCACCAGCAACGAAGTCTGGACCACGATTCCGCCCGGCAGCATGGTGGTGCTCGATCGCGGAGAGGTCTACGGACTGGAGCCGGGGCAACGCGGCGTGCGGCGGTGGACGTGATCGTGAGCTTCTGATCGCCGCGGCGTTTTACGCTACAGCGATGTCGTTTCTTCGCGGCCCAGGGCCGCTCCTGCAGGCGTTCTTTCCTGATGCTGGAGCGGCCGCTTTTGCCTTACGGGATCAGCCCTGGCGCAGGATGTTGCGCAGGTCGATGAGCGCCGCATTGGCGCGTGCGATGTAGGAACCCATGGTCAAGGAGTGGTTGGCGAAGATGCCGTAGCCGCTGCCATTCAGCACGATGGGGCTACGAATGGCGCGCTGAGCCGCCTCGAGCTCGCGGATTACCTGACGCAGGCTGGCTTGCGCGTTCTTATCCCTAAGCACGGACTCATAGTCGATTTCGACCGCTTTCAGGAAGTGCAGCAACGCCCAGGTGGCGCCACGCGCTTCGTAGAACACGTTGTCGACCTTCAGGCGCGGTGTCTTGGCAAAAACCTCGTTGCCTTCGCCTCTGCCGTCCTGATCCATGTTCACCCGATACTGGCCGACGCTGGCGCTGAGGCGTTGCGACAGGCTGCCCAGGCGTTGATTGACCACGTTCAGCCAGTCTTCGAGATTGTCGGCGCGCGGGTAGAACGGCGTTTCAGTACGGTTGGGCGCTGTCAGGCGCTGCAGGTAGCGGTTTAGGTAAGAGACGCCGATCTTGTACTGGCTTTCCGTGGATGGAAAGATCCAGGCGTCGCTGCGGTAATTGAAGCGTGGTTCGGCTTCGGCCAGATCCGGATCTTCCAGGGACTGCGAGCGCGAGCGGCTCATGTCGTTGCGCAACGATCGAGCGAGGTCGCGGATCTGTACCAGCGCGCCATATTCCCAGCTCGGCATGTTGTCCATCAGCAGACCGGGCGGAAGGATGTCGTTGGAGGTGTAGCCGCCCGGCTTGCGCAGCAGCGTCTCGGCGACGATTGCCAGCGTCGAGGTCGTTACTGCGCCGGACGGGAGTTCTTCCTGCCCTAGGCGCAGTTGCGCCGCGGCACGCACGTCGAAGGGGTCGGGCGAGCGGCTCCAATACCAGCCGAGCAGCAGCGCGATGCCCAGATATGCCGCGAGGAGAGCGGCCACGACAGCGGCAATGCGCTTACCGAGATCACTGTTCGTGCGTCCTTTGCGAGCGGTGTTTGATAATGCCATCGGTATGGTTTCTTCCTTTCTGAACTGATGAATCGCTTCCAGCGCGCGGGCTGCGACTTTCCAGTAATATCCCTATCTACGATAAAGGATAATGATCGAGTGCGGACCTATACTCGCTAATATTAGCGTTGGCGGCCGCGTGACTGCCTGGCAGGAACCGGCGTCGCTCCGCGCGCTCAGTATCGACAAGGAGCAGGGCATGGACAAGTCCCACCGAGGTGTATGGAGACGCTATCCGAGAGTGATCCCGGAGCTGCCGCGACCGGTCGTGGCCGAGCTCGCCGGCGGCGCTAGGATTCAGATCAACGATATCAGCGAGGGCGGCGCCGAACTCGAATGGCCCCGCGATTCGGCGCCGGCGGTGGGCGCGTTGCTGCATCTGGATCTTATCCTGCCCCTCGGCGAACCCAGCAGGCTATGTGTAGAGGCGCGCGTGCGCCATGCCGAACCCGGCCGCATCGGGGTCGCGTTTGCCGATCTCGATGCCGGCGCGCAAGACAGGCTGGCCGCTTATCTGGCGCAGGAGCGTCGCGAGCGTTCTATGGGACGGCGTCTGCGTCGCTGGTATCAAACCTTGCTCGAAGGTCCGCTGGAAGGCGAGGCGCGCCAACATCCGCGCGCGGAAACGTCACTGCCCCAACGTCGCCAACCACACAAGTCAGTAGAGAGCACCAAGCTGCCGTAAGGGCGCGTTTGCTATTTTTCCTTTGCCCGGGTGGCTTGATAGCTCATTAGGCGCTCTCGCGCGGCCCGATGATGCGGTTGCGGATGCTGCCGATTCGCTCGATTTCGCATTCCACCACATCGCCCGGCCGTAGGAACTCCGGCGGCTTGCGGGCGAAGCCCACGCCTTCCGGTGTGCCGGTGGCGATGATGTCTCCGGGCTCCAGCGTCATGATGCGCGATAGAATCGCAATGGTCGTCGCTACATCGAAACGCTGCTGCGAGGTGTTTGCATGCTGTTTGACCACCCCGTTGACGCGACAGGCGATGTTCAGGGTCTGGGGGTCGGGAATTTCATCGGCTGTCACGATCCAGGGCCCCATCGGGCAGCCGCCGTCCAAGCTTTTTCCCAGAAAGTACTGCTTGTGGCGAAACTGTAGGTCGCGTGCCGAGAGGTCGTTGAGCACCGTGTAGCCGAAGACGTGCTGCAAGGCCTCCGCGGGCTCGATGAAGCGGCCGCCGCGACCGATGACGACCGCCAGCTCCGCTTCCCAGTCGAGTTGCTCTGTCACGCGAGGGTCGCGCATGACGTCGGCGTAAGGCCCAGTCACAGCTGTGACGTTTTTCGTGAATACCACCGGATCTTCGTTTATTTGCATCGCCGCGCCTTTGGCAGCCAGCGACTCCTGCGCGTGGGCAAGGTAATTCAGCCCCAGGCAGATGATGTTTTTGCGCGGGCGCGGGATAGGCGCCAGCAGTTGGACTTCGTCGAGCCGCAGGCTGGGCGTTTGTGCGCGAAGCTCACTGAGCAGGTGAGGGGCCTGGGCCGACGCGTCGCCGAGCAGTTCGATCAGGCTGGGTGGCAATCCGTGGCGCTCGGCGACGATGATGCCCCGCTCGGTCACGATGCCCCAGCCTGGGCGCTGTTCATGAAGAAAAGATGCGATGTGCATGTGCTGCCTCGCTTGTGCCGCAGTCGCCGTTTGCCGTCAGCGGCGCGGCTTGAAGTCGGTAAATGCCGGTTACCGATACGTTATAATGCGGCCAAACTAGGCCATGTTCAGGAGTAATCGTGCCTACGCCGCGCCTCGAAATCGAGTACTGTCGTAAGTGCCGCTTCGTGCTGCGCGCGAGCTGGCTGGCACAGGAAGTGCTGTTTACCTTCGGGCATGAGCTCGGTGAAGTCGCCTTGGTGCCGGGAGAGGGGGGCGTGTTCGAACTGCGTCTCGATGGCGAAGTCATTTTCTCTCGCGCAGCAGCGGGGCGATTTCCGGAGTCCAAAGAAATCAAACAACTTGTGCGCGACCGAATCGCGCCGACGAAGGATCTTGGGCACAGTGATCGCTGATATCTACAAACGCCTGGCAAAAGCTCTGGCACTGGTAACCGTGATGAGCGCGGGCACGGTCTTCGCGGAGGTCTACCCGCTGCCGCCGCGCGACGTCGACATCATCGGCGAGCTGCGCACGGTAGAGGTTCAGGAAGGTGAAACCCTGCTTGATATAGGCCGTCGTTACGGGCTGGGCTATGAAGAAATGAAGCTGGCTAACCCCGGCGTCGATGTCTGGTTGCCGGAAGTGGGGCGCAAAGTTGTCGTGCCGACACGCTTCATTCTCCCGCCGGGGCCGCGCGAGGGGCTGGTGCTGAACCTGCCGGAAATGCGCTTGTATTACTACCCGCCGGTGAGGCCGGGCGAGCAGCCCACGGTGGAGACGTACGCCGTCAGTATCGGTCGCATGGATTGGCGCACGCCGCTGGGCGAGGCGCGTGTCGTTACCAAGGTAAAAGACCCCGCCTGGTATCCGCCGGAGTCCATCAAGCAGGAGGCGCGCGCGGAAGGGCGGGAAATGCCGGCGGTGGTGCCGGCGGGGCCGGATAATCCGTTGGGTCGCTATGCCATGCGGCTTAGCATTCCGGGTTATCTGATTCACAGCACCAACCGCCCCTGGGGTGTCGGCATGCGGGCCACCCACGGCTGTGTGCGCATGTATCCGGAGGATATCGAGGGCTTGTTCCCGCGCGTGCCGGTGGATACGCCGATCCGCATCATCAACGAGCCTTATAAGGTAGGCTGGTTCGCGGGCAAGCTCTATCTGGAAGTCCATCCCGTGCTCGAGGAGCACCAGTCGGAGTTCGATAAGCCGCTAAAAGCGGTGGTGGAGAAGGTGGCGGCCAAGCTTGGTGACAGTGACGAGCGTGTGGATCATAGCCGGCTGCGGATGACCTTGGAAATCGTCGACGGAATTCCCATGCCGATTAGCCGCGATACCACGCCGCCCCTGCAGTTGACGGCGAACTTCAGGGATTTGGCTGAGTAAATCCGAGCGGCTTTGGGCGCGCGTTGCGCGCGCATTGCTGTTGCAGCATTTCATCTGGCTGGGCCACGAAACCAGCGCGAAGAAACGGCATTCAGCCGTGATGCTGGACAAAAAAGCCCTGCAATGCAGGGCTTTTTCGTAGTCCGGTACGATTACTTGTACATGGACTTCTGGAACATACGCTCCAGCTTCTCAGCGTTGCGGTCAGCCGCAAACTGAGCAGCCTTGGCCTGGCCCTGAGCGTCTTCGGCCAGGGACTTCGCTTCGGCGGCTTCGGCGCGAGCGGCTTCAGCTTCAGCCTTAGCTTCCTGAGCAGCAGCCATGGCGGCGTCGGCACGCTCCTGAGCGGTGGCAACCGAGTTCGGGTCGAGGCCATCCTGGGTGGTGGCGCAGCCGGCCAGCAGAGCCAGGGCCAGAGCAGCAGCGGAAAGCTTCGCGGTAGTCTTCATGGAACGCGACATCTACAGAGTCTCCTATTTCGTCTTTATTCTCTCCAGCCTATCCAAAGAAAGGCTCGCAACGATTGTAGAAGCATCTAGCTGGAGATGAAAGACAGTAATTCCACCAGTACCGTCGCTTTTCAACCACACTTCTGTTAGTTGATTACGTTTCGGCGAAATGCGCATGCATTGTCGCGGAACCCTGTACATGCTGTTGAGGGCGGACGGCTAGCCCTGCTCAGTTGAGATCGTCAGGACTTTTTTCAAGCGGCCGAGAGACGCTTAGCGTATGAATACGCGCGTCCCGACACGCACCAGGCTGGCGAGTTTCTCCACCTGTTCGTTGGTCAGTGCGATACAGCCGTTGGTCCAGTCGAACAGGCGATGAATCCGCGGGTCCCCCTTGCCGATCCCGTGTATGCCGATGTAGCCGCCGAGAGGCGTGTCTTGCGGCGGGCGTCCCAGGCGAGCATAACCGTCGAGGTAGCTCTTGTAGGTGTCGTGATCGATGAGCCCTGCCGCCAATGCCCGCTCGGCGTGGGACATCGACGGGTAGTCCAGCCCCAGGAAAATGTGAAACTGGCTATTGCGGTTGATGCGATTGATACGGAACTCGCCCAAGGGCGTCTGTTTCTGCCCGGCGAGTCGGACGGGGGCCGCGCCGCCGCTGCCGATGGCGATGTTGCGGAAGCGGTGAATCGCATCGCCATTGCGATAAACGTCCATGCGGCGCGCTTCGATATCTACCAGAACCCAGGTTTCCGCGCCAACACCTGCCGCGACGGCCGAAGTCGATACCGACAGCGCGAGCAGGAGTAGGGACAGTAGGCGTCTTAGTCGCATGTCAGGAACTGCTCCAGCGCCGCAGCGTCGAACGGCCAACCCAGTTCGCGACCGGAATCCGACAGGCGGAGCACGGGAATGCGCACGCCGTAGCGCTCCATCAGGTCATCGTCGTCGACGATATCCACTTCCTGTAGTTGCAGGCGTCCGTTCGCCCTCCAGGGCGCAAGCAAGGCCGCGGCCTGCTCGCAAAGGTGGCAGCCTTCGGTCGTGTAGAGTATGGCGTTCTGCATGCGTATCCGTTGGTTTGTGTTGTCTGTGCGGCAAGCCGCGGCTCGACGACGATATAATGGCCCAATGAAGCGAACACCTCTATTGGACCGGCGCCTTAGCGTTGCGCCGATGCTGGACTGGACCACGCCGGACGCCCGTTATTTTTTGCGGCTGTGCGCCCCGCACACCTTGCTTTACACCGAAATGGTGACATCCGGCGCCGTGTGCCGGGGTGACGCCGAGCGGCATTTGCGTTTTCATCCCGCCGAGCACCCGGTTGCGGTGCAGTTTGGCGGTTCGGAGCCCGAAGCCTTGGCACGGTGTGCCGCCGAGGCGGAGCGCTACGGCTACGATGAAGTCAATCTCAATGTCGGTTGCCCGAGCGATCGGGTGCAATCCGGGCGCTTCGGCGCCTGCCTCATGGCCGAGCCCGAGCTGGTTGCATCCTGTGTGGCCGCTATGCGCGCGGCCAGTTCGCTACCGGTAACGGTCAAAACCCGCATCGGCATCGACCATCAGGATGATTACTCGTTTCTTCGGCGACTGGTGGACGCTGCGCGCGACGCCGGCTGCACGAGTTTTATCATACACGCCCGTAAGGCGTGGCTCAGTGGGTTGAGTCCCAAAGAGAACCGGGAAATCCCGCCGCTGGACTATTCGCGCGTCTACCGCTTGAAACAGGATTATCCGCAGTTGGAGATCGTCATCAACGGCGGCGTGCGCAGCCTGGACGAAATCCGCGAGCACCTGCGCCACGTCGACGGCGTAATGATCGGGCGCGAAGCCTACGGCAACCCCTATGCCTTGGCGCAGTGGGATGCCGCTGTGTTCGGCCGCGATGATCCGTTGCCGAGTCGGCACGAGCTGGTGCGGCGTTATCTGCCCTATATTGAGCAACGTTTGGCGCGCGGTGCGCGGCTGGCGTCGATGACGCGCCATATCCTCGGCTTATTCCAGGGGCTGCCCGGCGCGCGCGGGTGGCGGCGTTATCTGAGCGAGCATGCGCCGCGTGCCGGCGCCGGTGTGGAAGTGGTGGAAGCCGCGCTGGCGCAGGTGCCGGAGCAGGCGGCCGAAGTCGATGCGGCCGGTTGACGGCCCGCATTCCGGCGCGGCCCGCGTTCTTCATTTGGCTTAGGCGTCGCTAAGCATCCATTCGAAAGAAGCGTCGCGCATTGGTGGTCGTTCGCGCGGCGAGATCCTCGAGCGCTTCGCCGCGGCAGGCCGCGATGCGAGCGGCCACGTGCGGCAGAAAAGCCGGTTCGTTGCGACCGTTCTTGGGCTTGGGGTCCAGATCTCGGGGCGTAAGATACGGCGCGTCGGTCTCGATGAGAAGGCGCTCGGCCGGGATGTCGCGCACCAATTCCTGCAGATGCAGGCCGCGCCGCTCGTCGCAGATCCAACCCGTGATGCCGATGTGCAGATCGAGGTCGAGATATGCCCAGAGCTCTTCGCGCGAGCCGGTAAAGCAGTGAGCCACGGCGTCGACCAAGTTATCGCGGTAGGGCTTTAGGATGTCGAGAAAGCGCGGGTGCGCGTCGCGCTGGTGCAGGAAAACCGGCAGGCCGAGTTCGCAGGCGAGTTCGAGCTGCCGCTCGAAGGCTTTCTCCTGCGCCGGCCGCGGCGAGAAGTCTCGGTTGAAGTCTAGCCCCGTTTCGCCCACGGCCCGGACCTCGGGTTTGCCGCATAGCGCACGCAGTTGCGACAGGCTTTCGGCATTCACTTCAGTGGCATGATGCGGGTGGATGCCCGCCGTCGTATAAGCCCGGATGGAGAGGCTTCTTGCCAACTCGAGGACGCTCTCGCTCTCGCCGACGCTGGTGCCGGTCAGTACCAGCGTCTTCACACCGGCAGCCTCGGCGCGCTCGAGTACTGCCTCGAGGTCGCGGGCGAAGGCCTTGTTGCTCAAGTTTACGCCAATATCAATGAATTCCATGGGACCTACTCGATAGGGCGGTACGGGGCTTGCGTCCGCGTTTGGCAATAATCAAGAATCTAAGGGTCTATCGGATTAACCGTTCCAGAGCTCCCGCGGCGGCAGGCCCGTTTGAACTGGGCCTAGAGCTTAGCCGAATAGCCTCGCCGGCCAAAGTGCCCGGGGAACTGCTAATTCGCGGCATGTCCGGTGTTCTGTTCGAACGCGACGCGTTCGCGTCCTGCATCATCCGGTTCGGCGGCGGTTCCGGCAGTCGCCGCCGCGCGGCTTTCGGGTTAGGCTTGAGCTTCGAGCCAATCCGAATATTCCGGGCTGCCGCAGCGGGTCTTTGATATTCGGATAGCCTCGAAGCAGCGCATCACACCACAAGGAGGGCGCAATGGCAGGACCGGTCCATTACGACGACTTGCCGATGAACTGGGTAGGGGACTGGGCCGGACGTCGCGCGGCGCTTACCCCGCAGCGCGTCGCCATCTACGAAGCCGCAACCGATACCCGGTATACCTACGCGGATATGAATGCGCGCGCCAATCAGGTCGGTACCTATCTTGTCGACGGCCTGGGGCTGGAGAAAGGGGACCGTGTCTGCATTCTGACGCGTAATCGCATCGAGGCCATCGATCTTTATCTGGCCTGCGGTAAGACAGGCGTGATTCTGGCGCCGCTCAGTTTCCGGCTCACCAAACGGGAGCTGGACGATTTGCTACAACGTATTCGTCCGCGCGCCTTGTTCTACGAAGACGTATTCGCAGAGCTCGCGCAATCCTTGAGCCTCCCCGATTGCGTCGAGGAAACGGTGCAGATTGCCGACGGCGACAGCGAGTACCAAGCGGCGGTGGCCGCGGTCGAGGCGCGCGACGTGAACCGCGAACTCTCGCTGAATGATCCCTACCTGTACATCCATACCGGCGGTACCACGGCAACGCCCAAGGTTTGCGTTGTGCCGCATCGGCAGATGCTTTGGAACTCGGTCGATATCGTCATCAGCGCCAGCGGTGCGCTTGGCGAAGCCCGTGAGCTTCTGACCTTCCCGCTTTTCCATATTGGTGGGTGGAATACCTTTACGCCACTGTTCCACAGCGGCGGCTATCAGGTGCTGATGCGCATCTTCGATCCCGGCACCTTGCTGGAGTTGGTCGAGCGGGAGCAAATCACCCACTTCGGCGCGGTAGAAGCGATGCTCTATTACATCGCCGAGCATCCAGCCTTCCAGGCGGCCAAGCTCGATTCGCTAAAGAGCATTACCTCGGCCGGCGCGCCTTGCGCACCGCCGGCCATGCGCCCTTTCTGGGAGCGAGGCATAGCGGTTACGCAATCTTACGGGTTGACCGAAGCGGGGCCGTCGAATTTCGCATATGGCGCCATCGATCACAGCCTGGACGAGGTGTGGAAACATAACGCCAGCATCGGTACCAGCTTCTTCCACACCGACTACAAAATTGTCGATCCGGAGACGCGGGAACCCGTCAAGCGCGGCGATATCGGCGTGCTGTGCATGCGCAGTCTGCACAACTTCCAGGAGTATCTCGATCAACCGGATCGCACCGAGCAGGTCTTCATGGAGGGCGGCTGGGTCTACTCCAGCGATCTCGCTCGTGAAGATGCCGAAGGCTATGTCTACATCGTAGGTCGGGCCGACAATATGTTCATTTCCGGCGGCGAGAATGTTTCCCCGGAAGAGGTCGAAGGCGTATTGGAGGAGCATCCTTCCGTGGCGCAGGCCGCGGTTATCGGGGTGCCCGATCAACGCTGGGGCGAGGTCCCTATGGCGGTATTGGTGTTGAATAACGGCTACAGCCTGGACGAGGAGGCGCTCACGCGGTATTGCCGCGGCGTCCTTGCAGGATTCAAAGTGCCCAAGCGCTATGCGGTGGTCGACGACTTGCCGCTGACCGGTGCGAGCAAGCTCGACCGCAAGGCGCTGAGGGCGCGCTTTGCCCAAGTTGGAGAGAGTGGTACAGCGTGAACGAGTTCAAGCGGCCCGCACGCGTCTTGATTATTGCGGGGTCGGACTCCGGCGGTGGTGCCGGCATACAGGCTGACATCAAGGCGGTTACCGCTTTGGGCGGTTTTGCGATGACTGCCATCACGGCGCTGACCGCGCAGAACACGCTCGAAGTGCGCGATGTGCTGCCGGTACCGCCGGTCTTCATCGAAACGCAAATGCGGGTGGTGTTGGAGGATATCGGCGCCGACTGTCTGAAGACTGGCATGCTCCACGATGCCGGCGTGATCGAAGCCGTGGCCTCGACCATTGAAACCTTGGCGCCCGATGTGCCGTTCGTGCTCGATCCGGTCATGGTGTCAGAGACGGGGGCGCGGCTGCTGGAAGCCGAGGCGGTATTTGCTTTGCGTGAGCGCTTGATTCCAATGGCCACAATTATCACGCCGAATCTGCCTGAGGCCGAGGTGCTGCTCGGCCGCGCTATCGATACCGATACCGCCATGATGGACGCCGCGCGCGAACTCGCCGCGCGCAGCGACGTGGCCGTGCTGCTGAAAGGCGGCCACCGCCGTGGCGCCACCGTGCGAGATGTGTTGGCGCGGGGCGACGAGCTGCAGGTCTTCGAGCACCCGCGGGTGGAGACGCGTAGCACTCACGGCACCGGTTGCACGCTCGCGGCAGCCATTGCGACCGGCCTCGCTCAGGGCTTGCCGCTGACCCAAGCCGTGGACCGTGGCCGCCGCTACCTGCGCATTGCGCTGGAGCAGGCCGTGCCCATCGGAGCGGGTCATGGTCCGGTGTGCCATGGTCACACGGTGCAGCCCTTCCCATAACGGTCGGGCATGAAGAAATATGAAACGGTTCTTTGAGTTATAAGAGGGGCTTGCGTAGCCTTGGCAGCATGCTAACTGCTGCGGGAAATCGCTGAATGAGGCTTACGACCAAAGGTCGCTACGCCGTAAGTGCCATGCTGCACCTGGCCATGCACAACAAAGCCGGCCCGGTGCCGCTGGCCGAGGTGTCCGACTGCCAGAACATTTCGCTGTCCTACGTGGATCAGATCTTCACGCGGCTGCGCCATGCCGGCCTGGTGCTGGGCATTCCCGGTCCCGGCGGCGGCTACAAGCTGGCGCGGCGCGCCGAAGATATCACCGTTGGTGAGGTGTTCGCTGCGGTAGAAGGCGAACGGCGCGGCAAGCGTGCTTCCAGCCCTTTGGAGCAGGCGGTGTGGGACGAGCTGGAAGGCTCCATCGACGGCTTCCTCAGGCAACTGTCCCTCGCCGATTTCGTCAATCGACCGACAGTGCGCCACACTTTGCAACGCCAATACCGCTTGCCGGTATGGCGCTGCGAGAGCTGTGGTGCGATTTCCTATCGCAGCGTGTGCGCGCCGGCCGCGGCAAGTTGACGGTGCTAAAGGCTGCGCGGCGCTAGTTCAAGCGCGAATTAGGAAACTTCGGAAGCCTTGCGCCCGTAACGGCTGCGTACGTAGTCGTCGATGATGCGCTGGAAATCGTCGGCGATAGTCTCGCCTTTCAGCGTGACTGTCTTCTCGCCGTCCACATAAACCGGCGCGACCGGCGTTTCTCCGGTGCCCGGAAGGCTGATACCGATATCGGCATGCTTACTCTCGCCGGGACCGTTCACCACGCAGCCCATTACCGCCAGGGTCAGATTCTCCGCACCTGGATAATGCTGCCGCCACTCCGGCATCTGCTCGCGTACGTAGTTCTGGATTCGCTCAGCCAACTCCTGGAAGAACGTGCTCGAGGTGCGTCCGCAGCCGGGGCAGGCCGTGACCATGGGTGTAAAGGCGCGCAAGCCCATGGTTTGGAGAATTTCCTGGGCGACGACCACTTCCTTGGTGCGTGATTCGCCCGGCTCGGGCGTGAGAGACACGCGAATGGTGTCGCCGATACCTTCCTGGAGCAGCACCGCCAGTGCCGCGGTTGAGGCCACGATGCCCTTGGAGCCCATGCCGGCTTCGGTGAGGCCGAGATGCAGAGGGTAGTCGCAGCGCGCGGCCAGTTCGCGGTACACGGCGATGAGATCCTGCACCACGCTCATTTTGCAAGACAGAATGATTTTGTCGTGCGCAAGACCAAGTTCTTCGGCTTTCGCTGCGCTTTGCAGCGCAGATTCGATAACGGCCGCTCGCATCACTTCGATGACCTCCCGCGGCTGGGCGGCGCGAGCGTTGTCGTCCATCATCCGCGCCAGAAGATCCTGGTCGAGGCTGCCCCAGTTGACGCCGATTCGCACCGGCTTGTCGTACTTGCAGGCCATCTCGATCATGGTGGCGAACTGCGGATCGCGCCGTTTGCCGCGGCCCACGTTGCCGGGGTTGATGCGGTATTTGTCCAGCGCCTCGGCGCAGGCCGGGTACTTGGTCAACAGTTTATGGCCGTTGAAGTGGAAATCGCCTACCAGTGGCACGTCTATGCCCATCGCATCCAGGCGCTCGCGAATGGCCGGCACGGCGGCGGCGGCTTGTTCTGTGTTCACCGTGATGCGCACCATCTCCGACCCGGCTCGCGCGAGTTGCGCGACCTGAACGGCGGTAGCGACTTCGTCGGCGGTATCGGTGTTGGTCATGGACTGGACCACCACCGACGCGTCTCCGCCGACGGTGACCTTGCCGACCCGCACGGGGACACAGTTGCGGCGCTTGATGGGACTGCTCGCTGACATGGGCTCTCGTGGTGTGCTGACGAAATCCGGGGCGTTCCATGATACCGGCATTTACGCCGCTCCAACAGGACCTGAACCACGGCAATACCTGTAGCCGTGCCGTGTCGGACCTAGAGGGGCGGGGCAAGCAGGCCTGCGGGGCGTTTACAGGCAGAATCGCCTTGATGGCTGCGCAACGAGTTGTAGCAGCCAGCTTTCGCCCTGCCGGTTGCAAGGTGCTTATCGGTTTTGCCAAGCGCGTTCGCTATGATACGAGCCTGCATGATCTGAGGAGCACTGTGGTGGCAAAGCCATACCGAATCTTGCTGACAGCGGTCGCTACGGTTCTGCTGAGCGCCTGCGCCAGCCTTGCGCCCGCGCCGGATGCCGGGACGCTGCGTTTGCGGGCCGAAGCGGCTTATGAGCGCGACGATTACGCGGATGCCGTGCGTTATTACCGACAGCTGACCGCGGTAACCGGAGGCGATGCGGTCGATTGGTATCGCTTGGGTAACGCCCTGGCGCACATGGAGCGGCTCGAGGAGGCAGCCGATGCCTATGAAACCGCCTTGGCGCATGATCCTACGTACTACAAGGCCCGCCATAATTTGAGCCTCGTGCACTTTCGTTTGGGCGTCGAGCACTTCGTCGAAGCGCGGCGCGCCTTGCCCGATGCAGATAGCGCCGCGTTGACCAGCTTGCGCTACCTCGGCTGCATCGCCCAGGCGTTACGCGGCACTGCAGACCCCAGCCGTTGCGCTGATTGAGCGCGACCGGAAAAAGGACCGAACCCATGAAGGCGATCGAAGAGCTCTTGGACATCATGCGGCAGTTGCGCGACCCGGAGCAGGGCTGCCCCTGGGACCTGCAGCAGGATTTCCGCAGCATTGCACCGTTTACGGTGGAAGAGGCTTATGAGGTTGCCGACGCCATCGAGCGTGAGGCGCTGGACGATCTAAAGGACGAACTAGGCGACTTGTTGTTCCAGGTGGTCTTCCACGCCCAAATGGCGGCCGAGCAGGGTGCGTTCGAGTTCGAGGATGTGGCGCGCGCCATTCGCGACAAAATGGTGCGGCGCCATCCGCACGTATTCGGCGAGCGCAAGGAGCACGACGCTGAAACCCAGACTCGCTCCTGGGAGGCGATCAAGGCTGAAGAGCGGCGGCGCAAGGCGGAAGGCGACGAACCCAGCGCCCTGGATGGGGTGAGCGTTGCGCTCCCGGGGCTAACGCGCGCGCTGAAGCTCCAGAAGCGCGCGGCCCGGGTCGGCTTCGACTGGGACGACATAGACGGCGTCTACGACAAGATTCGCGAGGAACTGGAGGAGGTGCGCGTCGAGGTGGAGGGTGATGCGCCCCACGAGCGCATCGAGGACGAGATCGGTGATCTCTTCTTTGCCTGCAGCAACTTGGCGCGCTTCGTGAAAGTCGACCCCGAGGCCGCCTTGCGCCGCGCCAACGCCAAGTTCGAGCGTCGTTTTCGCGCCGTGGAGGAACGCATCCGAGCGCGTGGCGAAGACATCAGCACAATGTCTCTAGACGCGCTCGAAGCCGAATGGCAGGCGGTCAAACGCTTGCGGGAATAGTCATGCCGATACCGGGATTAGGGAGTCCGTCCCTCAATCCGGTTTGTTCGTTGTGAACTTTTTTCGTTCGCCGCGGTCCATCCATTTCGTCCAGAACCTGAAGGAGCCTTATTAGTCGTTTTGTCATAACGGAGAACAACAATGGCAAAGTACGGCCAAGGAGTAATACAGCGCTTCTCGATTTTCCCGCCAGGTCCTCCACCGCCTTTCTGGTCGGGCCGCGATTCTTCGGCCCACGCTGTCACGCAGCTCGATCCCGCGTAGCCGCCTCGCGCGGCGAGTTCTTTCACGCTGAACGTTCGTAAAGAAGACGGAGCGAAGCATGATCCAGGTCGAACGCCTGACGCGCCGCTATGGCGACTTCACGGCCGTGGACGATGTCAGTTTCCGCATCGGCCGCGGCGAGGTGGTGGGCCTGCTAGGGCACAACGGTGCCGGCAAGACCACCATCATGAAAATGCTCACCGGTTATCTGGAGCCGACTTCGGGCAGCATCCGCATCGACGGCATGGATATCGGCGAGCACCGCAAAGCCATCCAGGCCCGTATCGGATATCTGCCGGAAAACTGCCCGGTTTGGCCGGAGATGACGGTCATCGATTACCTCGACTATCAGGCCGGCTTGCACGGTGTGCCCGCGGCCGAGCGTGAGCGTGCCATCGCCGGTGCCATTCGCCGGACCCGTTTGGCGGCCAAGGCGACGGAGCGCATCGAAACACTGTCGCGCGGTTATCGGCAGCGGGTCGGGGTGGCGCAGGCGCTGCTGCATAACCCCGACATCATCATTCTCGATGAGCCAACCAACGGGCTCGATCCGACCCAGATCCTGCAGATGCGTGAGCTGCTGCGGGAACTCGCCAAAACCGCGACCGTCATCGTTTCCACTCACATCCTGCAAGAGGTGCAGGCGGTCTGCGAGCGGGTGCTGATCATGCGCGCCGGCCGGCTGGTGGTCGATGCGCGGTTGGATGAACTGCAGCGCGGCGCGCGCCTGCTGGTCAGCGTCGACCGCGATGCGCGCGAGCTTTTGGCCGGCATTGAAGCCGTGAGGAGCGTGCAGGAGCGCGAAGCCGCACAGGGGCGGCTCCGTTACGCCCTCGAGGCCGAGCCCGACGCCGCGCCGGCTGTCGCTGCGGCGCTGCATGCCGCCGGTTACAGCCTGTTTGAGCTACAGCCGGAGCGCCGCGACCTGGAGACGGTGTTCGCGGAGGTAAACACCGCACCTGAGCGCGAGCAGGAGAAGGCCGAATCCCGGCAGGCAGTCGCCTTCGAGCGGCGGGAGGTGGCGCATGGCTGAGTTGCTGACGGTTGCCCGCAAGGAGTTTCGCAGCTTTTTCACGTCGCCTGCGGCTCTGTTGTTCCTGGGCGCATTTCTAGCCGCGACCTTGTTCATCGTGTTCTGGGGCGAGAGCTTCTTTGCCCGCAATATCGCCGACGTGCGGCCGCTGTTCCAGTGGATGCCGGTGCTGCTGATCTTCCTGGTGGCAGCGCTGACTATGCGTGCCTGGTCCGAGGAGCGGCGTGCCGGAACCCTGGAAATACTGCTGACCAGTCCGATCAGTCCCATCAAGCTGTTGCTGGGTAAATTCCTTGCGGTATGGGCGCTGGTGGGCCTGGCGCTGGCCCTGACGTTGCCACTGCCGATCACGGTTACCCTGCTCGGGCCGCTGGACTGGGGGCCGGTGGTTGGCGGTTACGTCGCAACCATGCTGCTCGCAGCCGCCTATGTTGCCATCGGGCTGTACATGAGCGGGCGCACGGACAACCCCATCGTGGCGCTCATCCTCACGGCAGTGGTCGGCGGTCTGCTCTATCTGATCGGCTCGCCGATGCTGACTTCACTGTTTGGTCATCGCATCGGCGGCGTGTTGGAGCTGATAGGCACCGGCTCGCGCTTTGAGTCCATCACCCGCGGCGTGCTCGATCTGCGCGATCTGTACTACTACCTTTCCATCGTCGGCATCTTCCTCGCGCTCAATCTGCTCGGGCTGGAGCGTCTGCGCAGCGCAGGCAATCCAGCCAGCATCAATCTGCGCCGCTGGCGAGCGGTCACGGCCCTGGTTGTAGTCAACTTCCTGGCGGTCCACTTCTGGCTCACTCCGGTCGGCTGGGCGCGCAGCGATATCACTGACGGCAAGGTTTATTCGCTGTCGCCCGTTACCGAGCACTATCTGGAACAGCTGCAGGAGCCGCTGTTCATTCGCGGCTACTTTTCGTCCAAAACTCACCCGCTACTGGCACCGTTGGTGCCGCGCATCGAGGACTTGCTGGAGGAATATGCCGTCGTCGCGGGCGGACGCGCGCGGGTGGAATTCATCGACCCCCACCGGGATCAGGAGGCGGCCGAAGAGGCGGCCCGCTACGGCGTGCAGCCGGTGCCGTTCCAGATGGCCAGCAGGTATCAAGCCGAAGTGGTCAACTCCTACTTCGACATCGTCGTGGCGTACGGCGACGAATACGAAACGCTGGGCTACGCCGATCTCATCGACATCAAGGTGAGCGGCGGCGACAACATCGAGGTCGGCCTCAAAAATCCTGAGTACGCCATTACGCGAGCCATCCGCAAGGTGGTGCAGGGGTATCAGGCAGGAGGCAGCCCCTTCGATCTCATCAAGGATCCCATCGAGTTCAGCGGCTATATCTCCGAGCCTTCCAGGCTGCCGGAGGAGTTGCAGAGCCTGAGGGCCGAGCTGGAGACGCTGCTTGCCGAGGTCGAGCAGCAGGCCGGGAGTCTGTTCACCGCAACCCTCGCCGCGCCTGAAGCCGGCGACGGCGCTCTCGCGCGCGAGATCGAGGAGCGCTACGGCTTCGCGCCGCAGATTGCGAGCCTGTTCGACCCGCAGCCGTTCTGGTTCTACATGCTGCTCCAGAGCGGTGGCGAGACGGTTCAGGTGCCGCTGCCCGAGACCCTCGATAAGGAGGCGTTGGAGCGGTCTTTGAACGCCGCCGTGCGTCGTTTAGCCCCTGGCTTCCTCAAAACCGTGGCCGTCGTCAGACCACCGCAGCATGCTTTCGGGAGCCACGGCTATCAGCGCTTGTCCGCAATGTTGGGCGAAAACGTGCGCATCCGCGAAACCGATCTCGGTGAAGGGCGTGTGCCGGCTGAGGCGGATCTGCTGATGGTGCTCGCGCCTTCCGACCTAAGCGAAAAGCAGCTCTTCGCCATCGACCAGTTCCTGATGCGCGGCGGTTCGGTGATCTTGGCAACCGCCCCCTTCGACGTCTCCGTCGGCCGTAGCCTGAACGCCAGCATGCATCGTTCCGGGCTCGAGGACTGGCTCCGGCACCACGGGATCGAGCTTCAGGAAACCATGGTGCTGGATCCGCGCAACGCGGCGCTGCCGGTGCCGGTGCAGCGTTCGGTGGGCGGCTTGTCCCTGCGTGAAATCCACATGCTGCCATACCCGCACTTTCCGGATTTGCGCGCAGATGGCCTTAATGCAGAAAGCGCCATTACCGCCGGGTTGGGGCAATTGACCTTGAACTGGGCGTCTCCCATCGAGATCGATGCCGATAGGAACGGGAATCGGCAGGTCGTGGAACTGCTGCGCAGCTCTGCCCAGAGTTGGACTTCGGATAGCCTGAACGTGGTGCCGGATTATCAGGCTTACCCGACCAGCGGTTTCCATGTCGATGGCGAGCGTGGCGAGCGAACGCTAGCCGTAGCACTGGAGGGACGCTTCGAGTCCTACTACAAGGACAAGGATTCGCCGCTCGCAAATGCGGACGGCGAGGAGGCCGACGCGACCTCGTCGGTTGTCGGCGTCATCGACCGCTCGCCCGATACGGCACGACTCATCGTCATCGCCAGCAATGCCTTTGCTAGCGATGCTGCCATCGCGCTGACTTCGGAAGGTATGGGCACGATCTACACCAAGCCGCTGGAGTTCATGCAGAACGCGGTCGATTGGTCGCTTGAAGACCGCGGCCTGCTCGCGCTGCGCGGGCGTAGTCAGTTCGCGCGCATGCTCGAGCCGCTCGGCGAGGCCGATCGCATGTTCTGGGAATATCTCAACTACGGCCTGGCGCTAGGCGGACTGCTCCTGGTGTGGGGCTGGCGCGCGTACGCGCGACGCCTGGATCAGGCGCGCTATCAACGCATACTGGCGGAGGTCTGAGTCATGCAAAAGAGCATCAAACTGCTCGGACTGTTGCTGTTCGCCCAGGTGTTGCTGGCACTGGGCGTGATCTTGAATCAGCCGGGCCTGCAGGCCCGCTCGGTGGATGAACCCTTGTTCAGCGGCTTTGACATGGATGCCGTCGAGCGCCTGACCATCGCCGATGCCGATGGCAGCGAGGTGGTGCTAGAACGAGCGGGCGAGGGCTGGCAGCTGCCGGCCCTCGAAGGATTCCCAGCGGAGACGGCCAAGGTGGAAGGGCTCCTGCGGAGGCTGCGCGATCTCGCGGTCGGCGCGCCGGTGGCGACCAGCACAGCCGCGCTGGAACGCTTCAGGGTCGGTGCCGAGCGCTTCGAGCGACGCATCCGCATCGAGGGCGGAAGCGACGAGCCGCAGACGCTCTATCTCGGCACTGCGAGCGGCACACGCAGCGTGCATGCCCGCAGCAGCAAGGAGCAGGCGGTCTATCTGGTCGATATGGCGGTTTATCACGCGCCGGCGGCCATCGAAGACTGGCTGGACAAGGACGTGTTGCAGTTCCCGAGCGAGGACGTGACTGCGATTCGCGGCGGCGGGCTCGACCTGCGTCGGGAGGCTGCAGAGGACGAGAAGGCGCTTGTCTGGCGTTGGAGCGAGGATGAGCCGATCGACCAGGAGGCGGCCGATGATCTCGCCAACAGGCTCGCCCGGCTGCGCATCGCAGAAGTGCTGGGTCGCGAGGAGAAGCCAGACTTCGGCTTGGACAGCCCGGTTGTGGAATTAGTGCTCGAGCGCCGTGACCAGGAAGCGCTCACCTACCGCCTTGGCAAGCTTGCGCACGGCGACGGTTATACGCTGCAGGTGTCCAACAGGCCCGAATACTTCCGCCTGCCAAATTATGCCGCGAAGAGCATAATCGATGCCGCCAAGCGCGATACCCTGCTGGCGAAGGAAGACCCTGAGGAGGCTGCTGCCGAGGGGGCCTGAGGGCCCGTGCCGACACCTTGCAACAGCGCCCTTGGGGCAGCCTGGGGCGCTGTTTTTTCTGGTTGTCAGCTGCCTTTGCCGACCAAAATCACGTGCAGTCGCCTAGGCCCGTGCGCGCCGAGCTGCAGCGTCTGCTCAATGTCTGCCGTGCGCGAGGGGCCGGTGATGAGGTTGAGCGCACGCGGCAGCCCTTCTCTAGTCGCCAGTTCGAGCCCGTCTTCCAGGTAGTCGACCAAGTTTTGCGTCTCCAGCACCACGAGGTGATGGTCGGGCAGAAAATTGAGGCTGGTCGGCGAGGCCGGCGAGGAGGGCAGCACTAGGCTGCCGGTTTCGGCGATGCC
>JAJUGG010000027.1 GCA_029268285.1 Ectothiorhodospiraceae bacterium
GATTCTCGGACGAACACTGCAAACACCGCTCCGATTAATACAGTTGGCGGTGATTACAAGGCTTGGCGCGTGCAACGCTGCCAGCAGGTGAAAGATCAAATCGAAAGAATCGATGCTCGCATGCGGCGTCCGTATACAGCGCAGCAAGGTGAGTACTACCGTGCACGGAGACGGTCGCTCGTTAATGAGCGCAATGAATACTGCCACTAACGCGCCCTACGGATGCGGTGGTTATTTATCGCTACCCACCCTTGTAGGAGCCGAGACGGCCACAGCTTGAAAAATCGCGGCCGGCTGCCGCTCCTACTGTGCTGTCTCTCGTAGTCACGTTTCAATAAAGGCACACAGCGGCACGGAACCAGATGAAGAGGCAGGCAGATAGCCTAAGAATCACGTAGGTCCGACTTTAGTCAGACGTCCCCGTCTGGGCTTTGGGAACAGCGGCGGCTTGTCTCTTGTTAGCATTCGCCCCTTCGCGGCCAGGGGCCGCTCCTGCAGAGGAGGCACAACGGCTTTCGCCTTGCATCGTGTCTCCGTGCCTTTGCGGTTCGCTGGGCTCACGCACAAGACGAGATGCATCATTATTACCACGCGATGTAAATCAAACAGAATGGTCGCAGCAGCTCGCCTGTGTCGCGTTCGGGACAATGCGGCTTTTCCGCGATTGTGCCCTACAGTAGGCCTAGGGGCTTACCGTGCATCATGGGCGATTCAGTCTGAAGTATTCCTTGGCTCCGAGCAGCGATCTGAAAAAAAGTGCGCAATAAACCGTGGCTGAGTCAATATTCTTCTTGCGTAAGATTTTTGTAAGTACTCGCTAATATACTTCGCGCCGGCGTTTGGGTTGGCGGTGCTTACAATAATTTCTACTGCCACTCGGGATCCCTGATCTCGCTCATGGAAGCTAGGGATGCCTGACCCAGGACGCTTCGTTTTTTAATCCTATTCCTGGGGGAATGATGATCAAGAAGTCTTTTTCATGGCGGGCGCACTGGGCGCTGCTGTCCTCACCAGCGGGTGTGCTTCGATTTTGAGCGATTCCGACTATCCGCTGACGATCAGCTCTTCGCCAAGCCAAGCGCAGTTTACGGTTATCAATGAGAATGGCCAACAAGTACATGTCGGTCAAACTCCTGCGACATTGATGCTTTCTGCTGGTAACGGCTTTTTCAATGGCCAGACCTACACCATTCGGGTTGAGAAGCCGGGTTATGCGCCCGCGATGGTGACCGTGGATTCGTCTCTCGATGGCTGGTATATCGGCAACCTGTTGTTTGGCGGCCTCATCGGGATGCTGATCGTTGATCCGGCAACCGGTGCAATGTGGAAATTGCCGGCATCGACGTCCGTCACCCTCGCCGAGCTTACTGCGAGCTCCGGCGATGAGTCCTCGTTAGGGCTTTTGACGCTAGATGAAGTTCCCCTGGAGTTGCGTGGCCAGTTGGTGCCGCTGCAATAAGTGGTTCTGAGGATAAGGGTGCTGCGGCACCCTTTCTTCATGCTTGCATCGTAGTCGTGCAAGCATACGCTGCCGCGTAAGGACAGCTCCCGTTGCCCTGCGACGCGCGCCGGTAATTTCTGTTACTGCTCCGGCAACAACACTCCAGGATTGAGCATTCCAGCGGGATCGAGGGTTGTCTTCACGGCTCGTAGCGATTCCGCATAGAGGTCCGGGCGTTGGCGGTCGTACCAGGGGCGGTGGTCGCGGCCTACGGAATGGTGGTGGGTGATGGTGCCGCCGTGAGTGATGAGCGCTTCGGATGCCGCGGCTTTGATCTCGTCCCACTGCGAGATCTGCGAGCCTGGTTGGCCGGGTGCGATGACGGTGTAGTAGGGCGCCGGACCGTCCGGGTAGACGTGGGTGAAGCGGCAGGTTAAGAGGCAGCCGCCACAGACTTCCGCCGCAGCTTTCTGGACCGCCCTGACGACCGCGTCGTGAAAGGACGGGAAGCGCTCCCAGGTTATGGCGGTTTCGAAGGTTTCGACCACCATGCCCAGGCGCGTCAGGGCGTCGCGCAGATAGGGCGCGCGCAGGAAGGTATCACGCCAGGTGCCGGCCGCGCCCTTACGCTCGCCTTGTAAGGTGCGCACGGTTTTGCCTGAGCCTTCGGCAACCTGCCCGCCGCACTCCCTACATATCTCCAATGCGCGCCGCATCCACGCGTCGAGCTCGTGATCGGCGGATTCGAAGCCGAGCAGCAGCAGGTTGCTGCGGCCGTCGCCGATGCCGTTGTTGAGGGCTTCCTGAGCATCTATGACGCGGCAGTTGCTCGGATACAGGCCTGATTGGGCGAGTAGGCGAGCAGCCTCCGCAGCAGCAAGGAAGTCGGTGAAGCGTACGGTGGCGGAGGCGCGAAATTGCGGGCGATCCTGCAGGCGCATCCAGGCCGAGGTAATAAAGCCGAGGATACCTTCGGAGCCTATGAACAGCTTGTCTGGCGATGGCCCCGCGCCGGAACCTGGTAGCCGCCGCGTCTCGATCTTGCCCTGGGGCGTCAGTAGCTGCAGGGATTCTACGAAGTCGTCGATATGGGTGTAGCGCGTCGCGAAGTGGCCGCCGGAACGCGTGGCGATCCAGCCGCCAAGGGTGGAAAACTCGAAAGACTGTGGATAGTGGCGCAGGGAGTAACCATGGGGCTTTAGGGCTTCTTCCAGCGCTGGGCCATAGACTCCCGCTTGAACGTGTGCGGCACGCGAGATCGGGTCTACCTCGAGAACGCGGTTGAAACGACTCATGTCGACACTGATGGCGGCCTTCCAGCCGCCTTCGAAACGGGGCTCGATACCGCCGGTCACGGTGGTGCCTCCGCCATACGGTATGACCGCAGCCCCGGCACCGGCGGCCCAATCCATGAGCGCAACGAGGTCGTACTCGGATTCAGGATAGGCCACCCAGTCCGGCGCGACCGAGAAGTCGCCTTGCAGCCCTCGCACGATGTCGCGAAAGGCTTTGCCGTAGGTATGGGCGGCGCGTTCATAGGGAGTACGGCTGAGTAGGCCCTCTAAGCTGGCCGGAGGCTGCAGGCGAGAAGCAGGAAGGGCAAGATCCTGGAGGCGCGGAGGCGAGATGGCGCGCGCGGCGAGCGCATCTCCAAAGCGCATTGCGAACAAGGCTCTTAGCTCTTCGAGCTGTTGGTCGCTAAAAGCGGCGGCTTCCAGCCCCCATCCCCAGAAATTGCGCTGCGCCATATCCACCTCGTTCAATGAATGCTGTCATAGCAAGCATAGACGAGGGTTCTGAAAGCGGCGGGAGGCACGTGTTGCGAGCTGGGTGGTCCAGGCCCGCGGCGCAAGCGGTGTTCCGCGCTTGCGCCAAGCCCGGGGTTCATGGCGCTGCGACGTCAGCGCAGGCGTTTGATGTAATACGTGCCTTTGGCCTCATAGCCGCGGCCGAGGTAGAAGCCTCCCGCCGTATCGGTGACGAGGTCGATCAGAACGCAATTCTGCGATGCTGCCCATTGCTCGAAGGCTTCTACCAAGCGGGTGCCGATACCAGAGTGGCGTAACTCGTCTTCCACAACCATTTCATCGAGACGCGCCACCACCCCTTGAGCGTACAGGGCGGTGTGCTTGCTGCCGGCGGCGTAGCCGCGGATTTTCTCGTCGGTGGTAGCCACGAGACAGCAGTTAGCCGGATTGTCGACGAAATTCGGGAATGCCTCGAGGAAACGCTCCCGGTCGATGTCCACTGCCGGATCGAGCTGGTCGGCAAGGGCATGGACCTCGTCGGCGTCGGCTTCGCGGGCAGTGCGGATTTCAAGCGCTTGTACGGACATCATGGCATAACCCTCCCTTGAGGCTGTGGATCTAGATGAGGGCGGTGGGCTCCGTTCCCGAGGTCTTGCGCTTCATTTGACGGATTCGAAGGCCGCTTGCTCTCGTGTTGCAGCGAACCCAGTTAGCAGTTTGCCGCAGACTTCAGGGGAGCAGGAACATGAGTGATAGCCACGTTACGACGGACCACCAAAAAATCAAGCGCTGGGCCGAGGAACGGCAGGGACGCCCTGCCGCGGTGCGTGCTTCGGAGCGAGAGGGTGATCCAGGTATTTTGCGGATTCAGTTCTCGGAGGAGTCCGGCGACAACCTGGAGCAGATCAGCTGGGATGAGTTTTTCGATAAGTTCGAAGCGTCGGAACTGGCGTTCTTATATCAGGATCGCACCAAGGACGGCAGCCCGAGTCGTTTCTTCAAGCTGGTGGATCGCAAGTCGCACTGAGCTGCAACAAGGCCAGCCCCGAGGGTGGCCAGCAGAGACTTCCGCAAGAACCGTCACGGCCGGCGGCTCCCGGCGCGCAGGCTGAAGGCCTGCCGTGGGAACCGCCGGCCGCCATAGGGTTGCCGCCGGTTAGCGTGGCGCTCTAATCGAGCACCCGCAGCTCCACACGCCGGTTCTGGCGGCGCCCTTCCGGCGTGGAGTCGTCGGCAATGGGGTCGCTTTCGCCGTAGCCGCGGACGTACAGGTTCTCCGCGGGAATGCCTTCAGAGACCAAGTATTCCATCACCGACCGCGCGCGACGCTCGGAGAGTTGCCGGTTATAGCCAGCATCGCCGACGCTGTCAGTGTGACCGGCAACCTCGACACGAATGCCGGGGTTGGCTTCGAGGTCCTGAACCGCATTGTTCAGGGCGCGCCGCGTAGCGTCGGTCAACTCAGCAGAGTTGTTAGCGAAGCGCACCTCCGGCAGTTCGATGATGCGGGGCAGGTCGCAGCCGTTACGATCGACCTGAGTACCGCGCTTGGTGTCGGGGCACTGGTCGCGCGCGTCGACGATGCCGTCGTTGTCGCCGTCGAATTCGCAGCCGGTGGCATCCACGGGCGCGCCCGGGGTGGAGTTGGCGCATTGATCGCGTGCGTCGGCTACGCCGTCGCCGTCGCTATCTTTCGGCGGTGGGGCTGCGGGAGTCGGAGCCGGCTTGGGCGCGGGAGCCGGTTCCGGCGGCGGTGCGGCCTCCGCGCGTTGCGGTTTGGGGCCGAAGGCGTAACTCAAGCCCAAGCCAATCAGCCAGTCTCCGAAGTTCTCCCCGTCGTAGCCATCATCCCAGCGGTAGCGGGCATCGGCGCGGAAGGCGAGGTTGTCGGTCAGGTCGGCGAATAATCCGGCGCCGGCATTGGCGGAAAACAATTCGTTGTCCACCGGCCCGCCGTCCGCGTTCAGGACGCCTAGCCCGGCGGCGAGGAAGGGCCTAACTTGGCTATCGCGGTCGAACAGGTAGAGCGCGTCGAGGCTGAGTTCGTGCAAGTCGAGTTCGTCGTCGACGTCATCGAAATCGAGCTCGTGGCCGCGGAGCGCGAGTTCTAGGTTCCAGCGCTCGGCAATTGGTTTGCCGAGGGCGACACCGTAGCCGACCTCGTCGTCGGCATCGCGATCGCTGTCGGTGGCGTTATAGATGACTTGCGGGGATATGTACCAGCGATCGTCGTAGGCAATGGCCTGCGACGACGCGATGAGGCCAAGGGCCGTAAATGCAACTGTGATTCGACGCATTGATCTTCCCTTTTCAAGCTGGTCGATTCGTCTTTTTGCCGCGCACTGGGACGGCTAGCGACAAAATGAACAAACACGCAGCGCGGGCTGTGGCCGTCTGCTTCCAGTACGACAAGCGCAATGTTCCTTCTCGCGCGTTGCCAAGCAGGAACTGTGTTGACGTTGAAAAGGGATTACAAGGCGTAGCTGCGCAAAAAACGAATATTCGTGCGGATGTTGTTGCCGAACGCGACAACTTGCCTTATTCGCATGCGCGAGCCGAAGCGGCCGGAGGAAAGCGGGGTGGGCGCGCCTTTTTACAGCGCGGTGTCTTGTTCCTGCTCGGTTTCATTATCTTGCGCGTATTCCAGCGTCCATTGGTACCAGTCTTCGCCGAACAACTCGACCGGATGCTGAGTGCGATCGGTGCCGTTACCGCAGGCTAGGGAATCGGCGGGGCAGTATTTATCGCAACCCCAGCAGATGCGCTCGGGGTGTTTGGGGTGAAGGGGAAATCGTTTGGCCATTGCTGCACCGGTTCCTATCAGGGTGTCGATAAGATGGATGGTGCGCGCATGTTTTGGGCGGCGCCGTGATCGAGATCAAATCCGGCAAGGCTTGATGGGCGTTTGCGGCACTCTTGCCGCGTTCACTGCAGCATGCTTGGCGACCGGAGGGGCGCTGCTAACATGAATGAAAACGCGTGCACCCACACTGACGACCTTGCCGACAAGCCATGAACTCCGAACAACATACGGATGCCATTACTAGCGATATCGCCTGCCTTCGTACCCGACGTCTGCCGGCTACTCTAATATCCACCAGGGGGTTTCATTGTCATGTTTGGCAGGCATCGCTGCCGCCGACGGGGGAGCGCGAGCGGCTCGAGGTCATCATCAAGAAGGCGCACGGGCGCGTGAGCTGGAACGAAACCCGGGCCTTGCAGCGAGAGTACGACCGCATCAAGGCCGCGCTCGGGGATATCGTCCCTGAAACCCATTATGTCCATACGCGCGTGGATGGGCAGCCGGGCGTCATCGTTCTCGCTCAAGTGATCAAGCCCTGGTTCGATTTGGCTAACCCTGGTAACGAGGAAGAATCGCTCAGCCTGCTTCGGCTTTGGCCTGGCGCCGGCAGGCAATTCAGACGTTTCGTTGACGTCGCCACGGCATGGGCACAGGATGATCTACTCATCGACCTCACCGGCGACACTAACCTGGTGCTGGATCGAGATCGCGCGGTGCGCTTCATCGATAGCTTCAGGGTGTTCTTCTACGTGGACATGCTGCACGTAATCGATGATGTCGACCGCGAGTTCGAAGGCCGCATCGACCTTTGCTGCCGTCGCCTGGCCTATTTGCAACGGCTGTCGCGGCGTATCGAGGAGGCACCTTAGGAAGCGGTGCGCGCGGGCCGTGCTCCTCTGGAAAATCCTAGTAGTGCAAGCTGCCACGCAGGCGGGTACACGTTATTCTCACGCCCATTGCCCGGGGGAAAGACTCAGAATCATGTTGTTGGGCGCCTACCGCATCCTTCCTCATTCGCTGCGCGGCTATCTGCTGTTGTTGATCGTCGTGACGGTGCTGCCTGCCGTGCTGCTATCGGTGTATGTCGCCTATCAAGCCTATACGCAGGAAAAGGACGCGGTGGAGCGCCGCCTGCTCGAGAGCGCGCGGACCTTATCGCTGGTGGTGGATCGGCAGTTGGGCCAGGCAGGTGCCGTACTGCGTACGCTGGCCTCATCGCCGGCGCTGATCGAGCGCGATTATGCCGAACTGCACGCGCAAGCCTCGAAATCGCTGCTGGACGAAACGAGTTCGATCACCTTAGTCGGCGACGGCAACCGTCTGATTATGAGCACGGCGCGGCCCTTCGAGCAGGCACTTCCGGTGGTGAAGCCGCCGGAGGAAATGGTTGCGGCACTCCGCACGCACGAGTTGTACATCTCTAACCTTCTTTCCGGCATCGTCGGCGGCGACTGGGTCCTGCTGGTCGCCTTGCGCCTCGGGCCGCCGGGGCAAGCGTTGCCACGGCTCGTGATGTCGCTTCCACCCGAGAGCCTGAATACGATTCTGCATGATCAGCAACTGCCCAACAGCTGGAATATCGCTATCGTCGACCGAGAAGGCACCATCGTGGCGCGCAGTCGTCGGGTGGAGGGCTTCCTCGGCAAACCTGCTACCGAGACCGCGCGAGCCGCAATTAAAACTGGGATCGACGGGATCTTTTATAGTCGTGCGCTGGACGGCATCGAAAGCGTGGGCGCGTTCAGCAGGCTTCCGGAGTCGGGGTGGACCGTCATTGTCAGTGCGCCTCGCGCCGAGGTTATTGCACCGGCCAACCGCTTGCTGCTGATCGCGGCCATCTGCGTACCGCTGGTATTGATCATCGGAGTTGCCCTCACCGCGGCCATCAGCCGCATCATCGTGCGGGCGATCGAGCGGCTCGTGCAGGATGCGCGAGCGGTAGGGCGCGGGGAAATTCCCAGCACGCGGAGCACCGGGCTCAGTGATACCCAGCTGGTGGCGGAAACGCTGCGCACTTCGGCGCTCCGGCTCAAGCGGGGCGAAGAAGAGCTGCTGCGGCTCAACGAGACGCTGGAGGCGCGCGTGGCCGATGCAACCGAACGCCTGGTTGCCTCCAGCCGGCTGGAGGCGGTGGGGCGTCTAACCGGCGGTATTGCTCATGACTTCAACAACCTGTTGGCGGCGATCCGCATTAACCTGGATCTGGTATCGCGTCGCTTTCCGGATTCCAAGGCGCTGGACCATGCACGTGCGGCCAGAGAAAGCACCGAGCGCGGCGCCAAGCTGGTCGCGCAGTTGCTCGCCTTCTCGCGGCAGCAGCAGCTGACGCCGGAGCCGGTGGATGTGAACGACGTCGCCCGCACCATGGCCCAGATGCTTCGCACCACGCTGAACTCGGTGCAGCTTCAACTGCAACTGCGCGAAGACCTCCCGTTCGCGCTGAGCGACCGCACGCAGCTTGAAATGATCATCATGAACCTCGCGATCAATGCGCGCGATGCCATGCCGGAGGGGGGCACAATTACGCTGCAGACCGATCGTGTCCGCGTCGACGCCGTTCCGGCGCGACCGGAAGCGCCGGGGCCGGGCGAGTATGTGCTGCTCGCGGTGAGCGATACCGGCACGGGCATGAGCGAGGAAATGCTGGAACAGGTTCTGGAGCCGTTCTTTACCACCAAGGAGGTTGGGCAGGGCTCGGGGCTGGGGTTGTCGCAGGTGCTCGGCATCGTCAAGCAGCTGGGTGGCGGCTTGCGCATCGACAGCCAAGTGGGCCGCGGGACTCGCATGGAAGTTTTTCTTCCGGTGGTAGATCACGCACCGCGGCCCCGACAGGAGGTCGTGGAACCCGCAGCGACCGCGGAGCGCTTCGAGCACCGCTGCGTATTGCTGGTGGACGACGACGACGCGGTGCGGCAGCCTATCTGTTCGTTATTGGAGGATTTGGGGTGTACCGTGGTCGCAGCGGCCAGCGGCGCGGAAGCCCTAGAGCTTGCGCGCCAGGGGCCGGACTTCGATATCGCCTTGCTGGATTACGCTATGCCGCGCATGACCGGCATTGAGCTTGCCGCGCGCCTCAGGGAGGCCGGCTCGGTGTCCCGCATACTCCTCATGACGGGCTATGCCGATGCGGCACGCCTGGCAGAAAGCTGGACCGGGCCGATTCTGCGCAAGCCCTTCGATCAAGACGCTTTGGCCCGGGCTTTGGAGGGCGAGTTGCGCTAGCCCTGGTTCGGCCAGCATGCTCGTGAGTCGGCGGTGCGCCTATGAACGCTTATCGGCCTGTTCGTGGTTGACCCGCCCGAGTAGGTGGCGGTCCATAGTGAAATCCACCGCCAAGCTTTTCTCGCCGCCATCATCGAACAGCACTTTCATGCTGTTGCCCTCGTAGCCCATGATGACGCCTTTGCCCAAGGTCTTGTGCGTCACCCGCGTTTTGACCGGAAAGGGGCGGTCCTCGCAGGTCTCCGTGCTTCGCGGCAAGCCGCGTACGCAATTGTCGCAACGCCCGCAGGCCGCGCTCTCCTCGCCGAAGTGGTCGAGCAGGTATTGGCGGCGGCAGTCCCTCATTTCGGCGTATACGCGAATTTGCTCCAGGCGCAGTAGAAGATCCTGATGATGCCGCTGTTGGCTCTGGTGGGCCGCGGTGGCGGTGTCCTCGATGTCCTTATCAGAGCGGAGGATTTGGCCATTTCCTTGCTGTGCCAGCGCGCCCGCGTCTTCGAGGCGCGCTAGAGCCTTGGCGAGCTTGGGACGCGAGAGCTCGGTCTTCGCCCTGAGCGCCTCCGCATCGATGGAGCCCGCTTCGGCGACTGCCTGAGCAACGCCGGCATAGTCCGCCCGGTCGAGTAGGCCGCCGCCGGCAAAGAACTTGTACAGGTTCAAATCCTGCGGGCGGTATAGCAAGCAAGCTTCGGCCGGTTCACCATCGCGCCCGGCGCGGCCGAGCTCCTGGTAGTAGGCGTCGAGCGAATCGGGCACGTCGTAATGCATGACGAAACGGACGTCCGCTTTATCGACGCCCATGCCGAACGCGGAGGTGGCGGCGATGACCTGGAGCGCGCCCTTCATGAAGGCCTGCTGCACTTCCTCGCGCTCGCTCTTGTTCATTCCGCCGTGGTAGGCGCCGGCCTTGTAACCGCGTTCCATCAGCCGCTCTGCCACCGCCTGGGCGTGTTTGCGCGTGGCAACGTAGATGATGCCGGGCGGTGCCAATGCTTGCAGTCGCTCGTCGAGCGCGCGCAGCTTGGCGGCGTCGTCGCGACAGGCGTAGACCCGGAGGAAAATGTTGGGCCGGTCCATGTCGCGCAAGACGATCTTCGGCTCGCGCATGTGTAGCCGCTCAACGATTTCGCGGCGCACCGCCTCGGAAGCGGTGGCTGTGAGGGCCAGCACCGTTGGATGACCGAGTTCATCAATGACCGCGCCGAGGCGCAGATAGTCGGGGCGGAAGTCGTGCCCCCAGTCACTGATGCAGTGCGCTTCGTCCACAACGAACAGCGAAGGGCGGGCTTCTCGCAAATGCTCCAGCACCTCTTCGCGCTGCAACTGCTCAGGAGCAAGGAAGATGAACTCCAGCTCGCCCTCCTCGAGGTTGTCGAAGGCTTCATCCTGCGCCGTTTCAGCGATCATGGAATTGACGACAGCGGCGCCGCCGGCATCCCGCTCATCCAGTTTATCGACCTGATCGCGCTGCAGTGCGATGAGTGGGGAGATGACGACCGTCGGGCCCGGTATGAGGACAGCGGCTATTTGATAAATGGCCGATATGCCGTGGCCGGTCGGGAGTACGGCCAGCGTGTCTTGGCCTTTTAGGGCGGCTTGTATCGCGTCCCGTTGGCCGGGGCGCAACTGCTGCAGCTCGAAGCGCTTGCGCGCAACCCGTTCTATGTCGGCGGCCGCTACCGTTTGACGCTTGTCCGTCCCCATCAGGACTCCCGTTGTGGCTAGTGTTGCATTCGGAGAAGCAGGGTAGATGGGGGCAACAAGACAGGATCCGCAGCCACTGTATGCCCTCGGGCGTGCCCCCACTTGTCAGGTCGGGGGCAACCTGATCTGATGATGGCCCTCCCGCATTCTCTCGCGGCGCGCCGTCCGGCGCGCAGCACTTGTTTGGACGTTGTATGAGTTCCGTATCACGCGATAACACCGAATCTGTTCGTCAACAGCCAACCAACGGTACGGGGTCACCTCAGTGGGGCTTCATCGCCATGCTGGTCGCCGTGGCCGCGACCAGCCCCCTGGGCATCAATATTTACCTGCCTTCCATGCCGGGAATGGCGATGGATTTCGGGGTCGACTTCGGCACGATTCAGTTGACCCTGTCATTGTATTTGGCGGCCGTGGCCGTGGGGCAGTTGATCGTCGGACCTTTGTCGGACCGTTTCGGGAGAAGGCCGATACTGCTCGGCGGCCTGAGCTCCTTCGTGGTGGGGACGGTGATCTGTCTGCTGGCGCCCAGCATCGGCGTGCTGTTGGCCGGGCGGGTGCTGCAGGCGCTGGGCGGCTGCGCCGGCATCGCCCTCAGCCGCGCCGTGGTCAGCGATCTCTACGGGCGCGACCAGGCAGCGAGCATGATCGGTTACGTGACTATGGGCATGGCGGTCGCGCCCATGGCGGCGCCGACCATTGGCGGTGCGCTAGAGGCCTTTTACGGGTGGCGTGCGTCGTTCATCTTTCTGCTCGTTTTCGGTTCGCTGACGTTGACTGCCGCCGCACGCCGGCTCTACGAAACTAACCATCGGCGCGGCGCCAGTGGTGCCGCCGGGCAGCTGCTGCGCGGCTACTCCAAATTAATTGGCTCGCGTCCATTCTGGGGCTATACGCTGACCACGGCGTTCAGTACGGCGGTGTTCTTTACCTTCGTTGCCGGCGCATCTTATGTCGTTATCACCCTGATGCAGCGCAGCCCATTGGAATACGGCGCCTATTTTGCCTTCGTTCCCGGCGGCTACATGCTCGGCAATTTCCTGTCAGGGCGCTATGCGAGGCGCTTCGGGGCCAACCGGATGATCATCACCGGCTGCATATTGATCATTTTCGGCGTGGCGAGCATTTCGGCGGCGTTCGCCTTGGGGAACATGCATCCGGCCGGGCTGTTTCTTCCTATGTTCTTGGTGGGCGTCGGAAACGGGCTGGTGATCCCTAGCGGCGTGGCTGGTGCGGTTAGCGTCAATCCGAATGTGGCGGGTGCGGCGGCGGGGCTTTCCGGCAGTTTCCAAATGGGATTCGGTGCCGTGGTGGCGCCTGTCGTCGGCGCATTGCTGAAGACCACGGTCTGGCCGATGCTCGCGATTATGGCGGCCTGTGCGGTGCTGGCCTTGGCATCGTTTGCGCTTACCCGCGGGAGCGCAAGTGGTCGCAATACGCATTCGGCTTGATGGTGGTAACGACTTTCCCGGAACATTAGGTTATGCCTCGTTATGCCTAGCCCTCGGGGCAAGAATTCGATGTGGCGAAAAGGCTAGCCAAGCCCCACAATTCCGCCACGGAAGGCTTACTAGCGGCTCAAGGAGAACGGTGTTGCTGCTGTCTTGGCTGTCGATCGCGTTGGGTGTCGTGCTGCTTTACTTCGGCGCCGAATTTTTGGTTAAGGGCGCGGCATCCGTCGCGCAGCGCCTGGGGCTAACGCCACTGGTGATAGGCCTCACGGTGGTCGCCTTCGGCACGAGCGCGCCCGAGCTGGTGGTGAGCGTCGGCGCGACGCTGAACGATCAGGGGCCGGTTGCGGCCGGTAACGTGATCGGCTCCAACATCGGCAACATCGGCCTGATTCTCGGTCTTGCGGCGCTTATCCGGCCGCTCAACGTACAGGCTCAGATCATCCGTTTCGACGTGCCCTTGCTGCTGGTCGCGTCGATCGTATTCGTGCTGTTTCTTGCCAACGGGCAGATGGCGCGCTGGGAAGGCGGCCTGCTGCTGTCAGGCTTGGTCGTCTACACGATTTACAGCCTTTACGCCGCGCGCAAGGAGGGGCCGGCGGTGCAGGAAGAATTCGCCGAGGCGACGCCGCCGCCATCCGGCTCGATTGGCAAGGACGTGTTGCTCATTGTCGCGGGGCTGGTGTTGTTGGTGCTAGGCGCGCGCGCACTGGTGGACGGAGCGGTCGATATCGCTGCCGCTTTCGGGATCAGCGAAGCCGTGATTGCATTGACCGTAGTGGCGATCGGAACCAGCCTGCCGGAGCTTGCGACATCGGTGGTTGCCGCGCTGAAGGGCGAGGGCGATATTGCCGTGGGCAACGTAGTGGGTTCCAACTTGTTCAACGTGCTTGGGATTATCGGCACGGCAGCCTTGGTCAAGCCGCTCACCGAGACGGGCATGCAAGTAGTCGATTTGGCAGTTCTCCTGGGGATGACCGTATTGTTGTTGCCCCTGATGCGCACGGGCTTCAAAGTCACCAGGGTCGAGGGTTTGTTGCTATTGGCGATTTACAGCGCGTACGTGCTGTATTTGGTGCTTCAACAATAGCAGCGATGGCCGACCTAACGGCGCCTGGCGTCGCGTTTTGGTAGTCTTGTTCCATGTTCGTAATCGTAATTGCTGCCTTGATCGGGCTCATGACCGGCGGTGTGCGCGGCATGCTCATCGCCGTGATCATGGTATTCGTATTGCGCGCTTTGCTGCGCAATACCCTGGCGCGGGGGCTGGGTGTCGTCCAACATCAGTTCCTGGAATCGACCTTCGCGGTGATGGGCGCTTTGTGCAAAGCCGACGGGGTCGTCAGTCGTAACGAAATCCGGGCCGCGGAGGCCTTGTTTGCGCGGCTGCGCCTGGGGCCCGAACAGCGGCAGGCAGCCATTGCCGCCTTTAACCGGGGCAAGGCGCCGGACTTCGACCTCGATGCGGAAGTTGCGAAGGTGCGTCGCGCGTGCCATGGCCGAAGCGCCTTGCTGCAGTTGTTCCTGCAGATCCAGCTCGAGGCCGTTGCGGCTGACGGCGGCGTTCATCCACAGGAGCACGCAATGCTGGTGCGGGTCGCGCGCGGGCTCGGCCTTGCCGAGGTGGACGTTGCGCGGCTCGAGGCCCTACTACGGGCCGCGCATGCGGGCGGGGCAACGGGTGGGGCCTCGCCGCAACAGGCACGGCGCAAGCTGGACGATGCTTATGCCGCGCTCGGTGTGGAGCCGTCCGCCAGCGATGCACAGATCAAACAGGCCTATCGGCGCCTCATGAGCCAGAATCACCCGGACAAGTTGGCGAGCAAGGGCCTACCGGACAGCATGCGGGAACTGGCCGAGGAGCGGAGTCGCGAGATTACGACGGCGTACAACACCATCAAGGATGCACGGGGGATGAAGTAGGTTGCCGACGCGGGCGGGCACGCCAACGTTGCGGTGCGGGTGCTAGGTGCAGGCTTTGCTGGAATGCTTATTGCCGGCGGATGTGTCCCTCGCGCTAGGGGTGTTCCTGGTGCTGGCTGCCGGAGCGACCTCGGCTGTGACCGCAACCTTCGGCATCGGCGGCGGCGTGATGCTGCTTGGGCTCATGGCCTCGCTGGTGCCGCCTGCGGCGGTTATCCCGGTGCACGGCATGGTGCAGTTCGGTTCCAACGTGAATCGCGCGCTGATGACTTGGCGCTACATCGACCTTGCGGCCATGGCCTATTTTGCACCGGGCGCATTCCTCGGTGCGTGGCTGGCGAGCCGCGTCCTGATCCAGGTTCCGTTGAGCGTCGTGCAGCTCAGCATTGCCGGCTTTATTCTGTTGTTGTGCTGGGGCCCCGAACTCCCTAAGCGCAGCTTGGGGCGTGTTGGAACGCTGTTCGCGGCGACGGCGACGACCTTCATTAGCATGTTCGTAGGCGCCACCGGCCCGTTGGTGGCGGCTTTCATCAAGCAGCAGCAAGTGGGGGAGCGCTTCGGCACGGTTGCCACATTTGCCGCCGCCATGTCTTTGCAGCACGGCCCGAAGGCCATCATCTATGGCGCCGCCGGCTTCGCCTTTAGCGATTGGCTGGGGCTGATTCTGCTCATGATCGCAGCCGGTGCTGTCGGCACTTGGCTAGGTCTGCGCATGCTCGGGCGTTTAACCAATAAGCGCTTTGGGCAAGTCTTCAAGATTGTCTTGACGCTGTTGGCGGCACGGCTGATCTGGCAGGCCTTGTCAACTTAGGGGAGACGCTGTCGCGTTCAGACCAAGGCGGGTCGTTCCCGGGGTGAAACCTGCTATCCTTTCACGCCTATTCACGCTCGCAATAGAAGGGACAAGCATGAACGTACAACGCGTTGCCGTGATTGGCGCCGGGACGATGGGTAACGGCATTGCGCAGGTTTGCGCGCAGGCCGGTGTCGACGTGGTTATGGTCGACATTTCGGAGGAGGCGGTACAACGAGGGCTGAAGACCATCAGCGGCAGCCTGGATCGCCTGGTCAAGAAAGAAAAGCTGAGTGAGGCCGACAAGGACGCCGCGTTGGGCCGTATCACGACCTCCACGGATTACCAGGCTATCAAAGATGCCGAACTCGTCATCGAGGCGGCGACCGAGAATCTCGGCCTCAAGATCAAGATCCTTGAGCAGCTGGATCAGTTGCTTCCGGCCGAAGCGATCATTGCGTCCAACACTTCTTCGATCTCGATTACCGAGATGGCCGCGAAGGTGTCTAATGCGGGCCGCTTCATCGGCATGCACTTCTTCAATCCGGTGCCGGTCATGGCGCTGGTCGAGCTAATCCGTGGCCTGCAGACTTCGGATGAAACTTTTGAAGCCGCGCAGGCCTTCGTCAAGACCATCGGTAAGACCCCGATCGAGGTAAAGAATAGCCCCGGTTTCGTGGTTAACCGCATCCTTTGCCCGATGATCAACGAGGCGATTTTCGCGTATCAGGAAGGGCTGGCAAGCGCCGAGGACATCGACGCCGGTATGCGCCTGGGTTGCAACCACCCGATCGGGCCGCTAGCGCTGGCTGACATGGTTGGCCTGGACACGTTGTTGGCGGTGATGGAAGTCTTTTACGAAGGCTTCAACGATCCCAAGTACCGCCCGGCGCCCCTGCTCAAGGAAATGGTCGCCGCCGGCTACCTCGGCCGTAAGTCCGGGCGTGGGTTTTACGTCTACGAGTAGACCTGCTCCCTGTCGAGACGCCTCAAGCGCGCTTACTTCGCGGGGTGCCTTCTAAGGAGGCGCAGGGCGATGGCGAGCCCGAGCAGGGCGTAAGCCAGCCCAACGAAAAGATGCGGGTGGCGGCTGTAGAAGCTGCCGCCCGCTCGCTCCGAATACGGCATCGCCACGAGTTCCTCGGCGGCAGCGAACGCCGGTGTACGGGTGACGATGCGCCCGTCCGGGCGTACTACGGCGGAGGGACCGTTGTTGATGACGTGTACCATGGGCACGCGATTCTCCACCGCGCGGAGTACCGAGGAGTACAGGTGCATGTAGGGCTGATTGCTGTGCCCGAACCAGCCGTCCTGGGACTGGAACACGATGATTTTGCCTTGGCCGTCGCTGCCTATGCTGTCGGCGATGAATTCCGGAAACGCGCTTTCGTAGCAGATCTTGGGGACCACCCGCATCCCAGAGACGGTAAAGACACTGTGCGCCTCGCCGGGGCTAATTTCCCTCAGAAACTCACCTAAAAAGCCTTCGACGGCCTGACGTAGCAACGGAATCTCGCTGATGACCGGCAGATATTCGCCGAAGGCGATGCGCTTTATCTTGCGATAATGCCCGGCAAGCTCTCCGTGTTCGTCGAGCACGGTGGCGGTGTTGTAGTACAGCAGCCGGTCTTCGCCGCGCTCGCGCTCGACGTCATGGAAGAGTAACGCAGACCCCATGTCCGCGACCTGTTCGCTGTAGGCCTCGCGCACGGTGCTTTGGTAGTGAAAGCCCTTGAAGCGTGCCTCGGGCCAAACCACCAATTCGGCGCCGCGTTCGGCCAAGCGGCGGCTGGCCTCCATTTCCGGTGGGCGGGCACGGCTGTAGCCGGGGGGCGGTGCGGGTATCTCGAGGCTAGGCGCGTCGTTCGGCTGCACGATACCGATACTGCGCGTTTCCCAGCTTGTTATCTGCTGCTCCCAATAGTCGAGGGCGTAGAGGCCATAGCCGAACCAGGCCAACAGGTAACAGACGCCCGCGAACATCCCCCAGCGCTCGACAGGCTTATCGCGCGGCCGTAGTAGGCGATAGAGCAACATGGCGGTCATGGCCATGGCGAAGTCAAGCCCGTACACGCCAGTCAGTTCGACGGCCTGCAGCCCAAGTAGGAAATGACTTTGTCCTTCTCCGAGACGGGCCTGGAACAGCATGGGAAAGAGGGCGAACGCGCAGACGCTGAGCAGGGGGAAGGTCCAGCTCTCGGGCAAGCGCCCATCGCGCCGTAGCCATTGGAAGAGCACCGCGATGAGCGCGAAGAGTTGAGCAGCGTAAAGCCAGTACGCTACTGCCAACAGATAGTTCCAGGGCGCTTGGTAGCCCTTGAGGAGGGTGAGGAAATCTGCAATCCAATAGCTTGCGCCGAACCAGGCGACAGACCCTACAATAGTGCCCACTAGCCAGGCTTGCTTCAGTGTGCGGTCTTCCACTGCGAACAGTAGCGGGAGGAATGCGAACCAGCCGACGACGTAGAGGCGCGGCTCGAGAAAGGGCAAGGCGATGCAAGTCCCGCTGAGGAGGGCCAGCAGGTAGGGCGCTAGGCCTGTAAGAGCGCGTGGAGTAGAAATGGCCGCAGCTGTGCTCCGGGTCCCGCCGGTCATGTCATTGTAGTCCCTGATGGAAAAAGAAAGGCCCGACGGGGCGGGAGGAGACATAACCCCGCCGAGCCTGAAAAGACACTGGAAGTGTCAGCCTCCTATTAGTTGATTCCCTTGCGCTCGACGTCCCACGAACGGGAGGTGCACAGCGTGCAGTTGCTGCCGTAGAAACCCTCGCGCGCGTGCTGGTCTTCCATCAGGTGATAGCGGAACCACGCTGTGGACGGGCCACGGTAACCGCCGGCGTTGCCGACCGGCTCGAAGTGGGTGGCGCCACGCAGCGTGCCCCAGAACACCGGGACGTTGGCATTACGGAACACGGGGCGTTGATTGAGAATCGGCCCCGCGATGGTGTCGGCACTACCGGACATCAGGAACATCGGGCCGTTCTGGCGGCTCTGCGAGGAGGACCGATGACCTAGGCCCAGAGTATAGGGCTGGAAGGGCGCGGTGACCTTGATGCGCGGATCCTGGCCGGCCATGATCGAGCCGCCGCCGCCCTGGGAGTGACCCGCGGCGCCAACGCGGGTAACGTCCACGACGCCGGAGTAGGTGCCCCAGCTGCGCGCGTTAGCCTGCTCGAGGTAGTCGAGGCAATTCAGCATGTCACTGCCGGTGCCGGCGTTGGACGTAGTCGCTGCCGCAACGATGAAGCCGTGCGATGCCCAGTGGTCTAGCAGGCGGCCGTAGGTGCTGGTGGTTGCGCCGGTGCCGTTCCCCCACAGGATGACTGGGTGTTGCAGGCCGTTCTCACCAAGGTTGGTCGGGCGGTAAATACGGCAGCCCGAGGTTTCGAGGCTGTCCGTGGTGCGGAAGGGGCCGCTTGCCTCATAGTCCGCCACATTCGGGAAGCCGGTGCCGGTCTCGCCCTCGGGCGGAGGGTTGGCCGCGAAGCTGCTCGTGGAGATCAACGCAAAAGCCAGAGTCAGCGCCGAAGCGCTCTTCTGGATCAGTCCATTCAGCATTATTGTTGCTCCTCATCCAATGAGTTGTTGATTGCCCGTGATGTCCGTCCAGCTACATCAAGATGCCTGCCGCTCACGGGCTTTACGGCAGGCATCTTTACAGCATTGGATTACGAGTTTCGTTCGCGGCGACTCGAAGCTGCATTATTAGTTTATCGAGATACAGAACGGCAAAATGTATCGTCGGCAGTAGTTCTAGTCGGTCGTCTCAGGTGCGTCAAGGTTCGGACACGGAAAAATGCCGGTTTGTCGCAAGTTGGTAACGCATAAGGTGTTTATCCCCAGCATTTGTGGAGAAATAAGCTTGTTGGATTTCGCTGATCCGGGCGAACAAAACAGAGAAGCGTCTCTTGCGTAATGCGGTGTCGCAACGCCGCCAGATAGCTGTGTCTGCCGACGGCTTTGCGCTTGTCTGAATCGATACCGGTCCCAGGTCGCCTCCAGTCAGTGCGAGGGACAGGGAGGTTCGTTGATGAAAGCAGTGGTGTTTCACGGGTTTGGCGACATTCGCTTGGACGACGTGTCCGAGCCGAGGATCAAGGAGCCGACCGATGCGATCGTACGGATAACCTCGAGCGCGATCTGTGGGACCGACCTGCATATGATCCGCGGGACCATGCCGGGCATGAAGCCCGGTACCATTCTGGGACACGAGGCGGTCGGCTTAATCGAGGAGCTCGGCCCTTGGGTGCGTGATTTTAAGGTCGGCGATCGGGTGGTCGTGCCGTCCACCATCGCTTGCGGGTCCTGCTCTTATTGCCGTAGCGGCTACCATGCTCAGTGCGACAACGCGAATCCGCACGGCAACCAGGCCGGGACGGCCTTTTTCGGTGGCCCGGAAACGACGGGGCCTTTTGACGGCCTGCAGGCCGAGTACGCGCGCATACCCTTTGCGAATGTTGGCTTGGTCAAGCTGCCGGAAGAGGTCAGCGACGATGACGCCATCATGATCTCGGATATTTTCCCGACCGGGTACTTCGGCGCCCATCTTGCCGAAATCAAACCCGGCGATACGGTCGCGGTGTTTGGTTGCGGCCCCGTCGGGCAATTCGCCATCGCCAGCGCCAAACTGATGGGCGCCAGCCGCGTGTTGGCAATCGATCACATGGCAGGCCGTTTGGAGATGGCGCGCGATCAGGGCGCGGAATGCATCGACTTCGGCAGGGAAGATCCCATTGAGGCCATCATGCACCTAACGCGGGGCATCGGCGTGGATCGTGCTATCGACGCCGTAGGCGTCGATGCGCAGCGGCCGCATTCCGGTCCGGGCGCCGAACAGGCGGAGCAGAAGGCCGAAGAGTTCGAGCAGCAGCGCCGGCGCATCGCGCCCAAAGCCAAGCCGAAGGGCGACACGTGGGTTCCGGGCGACGCGCCTACCCAGGCATTGCAGTGGGCAGTCCAGGGGCTTTGCAAAGCTGGGACTTTGAGTATTGTCGGCGTCTATCCGCCTACCGTGGAAAACTTCCCCATCGGCCAAGCCATGATGCGCAACGTGAGCATCAATATGGGCAACTGCAACCACCGTCGCTACCTTCCGGAGCTGATCGGTTTGGTGCGCAGCGGACAAGTGCGGCCGACCGCTATCCTGACTCAGCGGGAGCCGATGATGTCTGTGCTCGATGCCTATGAGGCGTTCGACCGCCGAGAGCCGGGCTGGATAAAGGTGGAGTTGAAGCCGGGGCAGGACTCGCAGAGCGCACGGGCGCAGTAGTTGGCGCACCGGGGTTGATGCCGAGTATCGATGACTGTCGCACGGACGGTGCCCGGTTGTCTTCCCGGTGCCGGGAGCCACGGACGCTAAAGCGTCGGGCGATGCAGCAGGTAGTCGTCCGGAGTCAGCGCCGGTTTGCGTCCCACGATCAGGTCGCTCAACAGGCGGCCCATGCCCGCAGCGAAAGTCCAGCCCATGTGGCCCGCGCCGACGTTGAGCCACACGTTCTCGAGCGGCGTGCGGCCTATGATGGGAACGCCGTCCGGTGTCATGGCGCGCAAACAGGCCCACTCGGTGCGCGGCAGGTCGGCTAGCGGTGCCCGTTGCTGGGGTAGCAGGATGCCGAGCTGCCGGAGTAGTAATTGGATACGAGCGGGTGTGATGCTGCGATCCAGGCCGGTGAACTCGGCGGTGCCCGCTACGCGTAGCCGGCTACCCAGTGGGGTTGCCACGACCTTGTGGAAATCGTCGATCAAAGGTAAACGCAGCGGCGTATCGAGGGCATGGTTATCCAGTGTCACGGAGTAGCCTTTTACCGGCTCTATCGGTAGGCGTACGCCTAGCGGGCGAAGAAGCTCCGGCGCTTCCGGGCCGCTCGCCAGTACCACCGCGTCGGCTGCGATAGGACCTTGATCGGTTTCGACGCCGAGCACCCGGCCGTGCGTGTGGGAGAGCGCCGCAACTCGGGTGTTGGTGCGGATTTCCACCCCGAGCGTACGGCAGTGATCGGCGAGTCGCTGGGTAAACAGGTGGGCATCCCCGGTCGCGTCCTTCGGGTAGTACAGCGCACCGGCCAAGCGATCCTCGTTCGGTGCAAGGGCGGGCTCGTGCTGTAGCAGCGTTTCGGTAGTCCAGCGCTGATAAGGCACGCCGAGCTCTTGCAGCAGATCGGACTCGCGCACCGCGACGTCTAATTGTGCGGGTGACCAGAAGATCTTGGCGATGCCCGTCTGAGCCGCATCGAACTCGAGTGCCGCGTCGGCAGCGATTTCAGACATGAGACGGAGGCTGTAGAGCGCGAGCCGAGTATTGGCAAGCATGGCGCTGCGGTGGCGCGCGCCGCTGCTATTGCGCAGGAAGCCGAGCCCCCAGCCAACCAAGCGCGGGAGTCTGCGCGGGCGCAGAAGCAGCGGCGAGTCCTCACGGCCGATCCAACGCATCAATTGACGGATAACCTGTGGCGAGTTCCAAGGTTCGCCGTGGCTGGCGTGCAACATGCCGCCGTTGGCGAAGCTGGCCTGTGCGGCGAGTTCGGGTTCGCGCTCGAGCAGGCTGACCGCGAAACCTTCCCGGGCCAGCCAGTAGGCAGTGGTGCAGCCGACCACTCCGCCACCGATTACGGCTACGCGCGTCGTCAAACTACCTCCACTCGCTTTGCATGCAGAAAATGCCGAGGCAGTTATGATATAACAATTCCGCAAAATTACTGCGGTAACTTGGCCGGGGACTGATACTCGGCGTTAATGATTCGGAGATTTCAGGAATGCGTAGAAGCAAAGCTTTCGGACTGGCTGCATTGGCGTTGATCGTGGCTGGCGCGGCGGTTGCCGACGAAGCGGCAGTGAAGTATCGCCAGAATAATATGAAGGCCATTGGTGGACATACTCAATCCATCGTTGCCTTGGTTAAGGGCGAAGTCTCGTTCAACGATCAGTTGGAAGCTCATGCGCGCGCACTGGCCGAAACTACTGCCTTCACCAAGGCGGTGTTCGAGAAAGAGGCCATGATCGACGACAGCACTGCAAGCCCGGAAATCTGGAAGAACTGGGATGACTTTGCGGCGGCTGCAGATGAGATGCAACTGGCGGCCGAAGAGATTGCGGCAGCGGCGGCGGCCGGAGATCAAGGCGCTCTGCGTAAAGGCGTGGTGCGGCTCGGCCGTAGCTGTAAGAGCTGCCATGACGACTTCCGCGTCGAATAGGCGGCCTCATGGCTGAATCCCGCATGCGCCGGATCAAGGTCTGGGACCTTGCGATCCGGCTGTTCCACTGGGCCATCGTTCTATTGATGGCCCTTCTTTGGTACACCGGGCAAGTCGGCGGCCTGGATGTCGATGTGACCCTGCCGGGCGGCTTCGATCTGTTCCTGCCCAATACCGATTTGCACATGCTGCTGGGGCAGGCAGTCCTGGTGTTGCTGGTGTTTCGTGTCTTGTGGGGCGTGTTCGGTTCCGGCACCGCCCGTTTCACCAA
>JAJUGG010000028.1 GCA_029268285.1 Ectothiorhodospiraceae bacterium
ATATACGCGGCTGATCTTGCCCGCGTTATAGGCGCTGCGAATCACGCCGAGCGCCGTACCGTAGCCGGCCGTCGCCAGCGAACCGGTGTTGCAGTGGGTAAGCACCGCGCAGCGCTCCTCGATCAGCGCCGCGCCCTGCTCGCCCATGTAAAGATTGGCCGCGAGGTCTTCTTCCTGGATGGCCTGCGCCTCGGCGAGCGCCGCGGCCTCGGGATCCGCCGCAGCGACCACGGCGGCGCGCACCCGCGCCAGCGCCCAGCCGAGATTGATGGCGGTCGGTCGGGCCTCGGCCAAGCGCGCCATGGCGCGCGCGAACGGCTCCTGCCACGCTTCCGCCGAAACACGCTGGGCTTCGCGCACCGCCAGCACCGCGCCATAGGCAGCGGCAATGCCGATTGCCGGCGCGCCGCGCACGACCATATCGCGTATCGCAGCGACCACGTCCTCGACGCTGCCGCAGTCGATATGCTGCGCCTGCTCGGGCAGCAGGCGCTGATCCAAGAGCCGCAGAGTTTCGCCGGTCCACAGGATGGGTCGTACTGTATCGTGCGCGTTCATTGTCGCCTCTCGCATGGTAGGACCTATTCTGTCACAGCACGGGGCGTCCATCGACCGCACTGCGGTTGGCCACGCTGCGCCCTCGCTCTATACTGCCGCAAACAGCGAGGGGGGCATCATGGAAGCCATTGATACTCTTATCGACGCGCGCTGGGTGGTTCCCGTAGAACCCGCGAACGTCGTGCTCGAAGAGCACAGCATCGCTGTGCGCGACGGGCGCATTGTCGCCATTCTTCCCACAGCTGAAGCGCTGCAGCGCTTCAGCGCCAGAGCTCACCGCCGCCTCCCCGGCCACGCGCTGGTGCCCGGCCTGGTCAACGCCCACACCCACGCGGCCATGACGCTGATGCGCGGCTACGCTGACGACGTACCGCTGATGACTTGGCTCAACGAGCACATCTGGCCGGCCGAGGGGCGATACGTTAGCCGTGAGTTCGTCTACGACGGTGGCCTGCTGGGCATGGCGGAGATGCTTCGCGGCGGCGTTACCTGCATTAACGACATGTACCTTTTCCCCGAGGCAACCGCTCGCGCAGCCATTAAGATAGGAATGCGCGCCGTGATCGGAATGCCTGTGATCGATTTCCCAAGCTCATATGCGCAAACCTTCGACGAATACATCGATAAAGGCCTAGAGCTACACGATGAGTTCCAAAACCACCCGCTGATTTCTACGGCGTTCGCCCCGCACGGCCCCCACACGGTCAGCACAGAAGGTCTGGAGCGGGTTCGAACCCTATCGGACGAACTCGAGCTGGCCGTACATATCCATGTTCACGAGACTGCCGATGAAGTCGAGCAAGTCATGCAAACGCACGGCGTGCGGCCATTCGACGTATTGGACCGGGTTGGCCTGATCTCGCCTAGCCTGATCGCGGTACACATGACTCAGCTGACCGACGCTGAAATCGCCCGCCTCGCCGAGGCCGGCAGCCACGTCGTGCACTGCCCGGAGTCCAACCTAAAGCTCGCCAGCGGCTTCTGCCCCACTGAGAAGCTGCGCAAGGCGGGCGTCAATCTCGCCATCGGCACCGACGGCGCCGCTAGCAATAACGATCTCGACATGTTCGGCGAGATGCGCACCGCGGCACTCCTGGCCAAGGGAGTCGCGCAAGACGCGGCCGCCATGCCCGCCGCGGCGGCTCTCGAGGCCGCAACACTGGGCGGCGCCCGCGCATTGGGGCTGTCGGAACTTATCGGCTCGCTCGTGGTCGGCAAATATGCGGACATCACAGCCGTCGACCTATCGGGCCTGGAGTCGGAGCCGGTGTACAACCCGGTGTCGCAACTTGTCTATGCGGGCAACCGCTCACAGGTCAGTGACGTATGGGTTGCCGGGCGGCACCTCGTCAAGGACGGGAAATTGACCGCCCTGGACAGCGAAACCGTGCTCACGAAGGCGCGCGAATGGCGTGCTAAGCTCCTGGAAGAGACAACATAAGCCTTTCACGGTCGACAGCCCTGACAAGCACGATGTAGACGCCGTGCCGGGCCTAGCCCACGCAGATGGAACGAAAACAGGTGACTGAAGCAAGCGTACATACAGCCGCCAACGTCAATCCCAGTGAAATCGCGAAGTTCGACGCCGCCGCCGCGCGCTGGTGGGATCCGGAAAGCGAATTCAAGCCGCTGCACGACATCAACCCTCTGCGTCTGGACTACATCGAGCGCTGCGCCGGCCTCGCCGGCAAGCGCGTGGTCGACGTTGGTTGCGGCGGCGGTCTGTTAGCCGAAGGCATGGCCAAGCGCGGCGCCGACGTGCTGGGTATCGACCTTGCACCCTCCTCGCTGGAAGTAGCACGCCTGCACGCCCTCGAAACGGGCCTCGACACCCCGCTGAAGCTGGAGTATCGACAGATCACGGCCGAGGCGCTGGCGCAGGAGCAACCCGGGCAGTTCGATGTGGTCACTTGTCTGGAAATGCTCGAGCACGTGCCCGACCCGAGCTCGGTCATCCGCGCCTGCGCCAAGCTGGTCAAGCCAGGCGGGCATGTCGTGATGTCCACCCTCAACCGCAACCCCAAGTCGTATCTCTTCGCGGTGCTAGGCGCCGAGTACGTGCTCGGCCTGCTACCCCGCGGCACCCACGACTATCGTTACTTCATCCGGCCGTCGGAGCTGGACGCCTGGGCTCGCGCCGAGGGCTTGCGCCTGCAGGAACTGCAAGGCCTGACCTACAACCCGCTGAGTCAGGAGTACAAGCTCACTGGCGACGTTTCGGTCAATTACCTGGCGCATCTGCGCAAACTCGAGGATTAAAGTGGAAAACCCGCACTGGGCCATCAAGCCTCCCAGCACGCGTGCCGTGCTGCTCGATCTCGACGGCACGATGTTGGATACCGCACCGGATCTCATGGCGGCTCTGAATACGCTGCGTGAAGAATGCGGGCTGCCGCCCGTCGACGAAGGGCACCTCCGCCCGGTCGTCTCGCACGGCAGCGCAGCCATGATTCAGCGCGGTTTCGACCTGCATCCGGAGGCGCCGAAGTTTCCGGCGCTGCGCCAGCGTTTTCTGGATATCTACCGCGAGCGGGTCAGCCACGAAACACGCGCCTATCCCGGCATGGACGATCTGCTGGCAGAACTGGAAGCGCGAGACGTGCCCTGGGGCGTGGTAACCAATAAGCCGGGCTGGCTCACCGAGCCGCTGCTGGACGATCTCGGTTACCTGGAGCGTTGCGCCTGCGTCGTAACCGGCGACACGCTGCCCTGCCGCAAGCCTGACCCGGCCCCGGTCCGGCTTGCCTGCGAACGGATCGGGCTAGATCCGCGCGAGTGCCTGATGGTCGGCGACGCACAGCGCGACGTCGAGGCGGGGCGCCGCGCCGGCACGCTCACCCTGGTCGCGCTGTTCGGCTACATCGGCGCCGAAGATCGGCCGACACGCTGGGGCGCCGACGGCTTGATCGGTCATCCACTGGAAGTACTTCGCTGGATCGATACGGACCTGCGCGACCGCGTCCCGGTCGACTGGGCCGCCACCGGCACCGAGGCCTGAGCATACAACGGCGGCGTCGGCCTGCGACGCCGCCGCCACCTTCTTCTTCCCGCATCTTCCCCGCGCACGCGCTCATTCCCCTCCCCGCTCCGGCGGGTATACTGTACACATCACCAGTAGAGCTAAAGCGCCATGCCCGAACTCACGCCGCCTGTCATTGCCGCCGTCGTCGCCATAGCCGCCGCCATGCTGGGTGCGCTGATCTGCTATCTGTTCTGCCAGCGCCGCCTGCTGGCCTTGCGCGGCGAAAACAACGTCCTGCGCAGCCGCCTGGAGGCCGAGCGCGAGCTGGCCGAACAGCGCCGGCAAGCCTATATCGAGGCTCGCGAGCAGCTCGCGCACAGCTTCAGCGCGCTCTCCAACGAGGCGCTGCGCCATAACAACGAAGCCTTTCTGCGTCTGGCTCAGGAAAAACTGCAGCAGTTTCAACTTCAGGCCAAGAGCGAACTTGGCGAGCGCGAGCGAGCCATCGGGGATCTGGTCAAGCCCATACGGGAGGCGCTGAGCAAGACCGAAGAACAGATCCGGCTCATGGAGAAGGAACGCAAGGAGGCCTACGGGTCTTTGCACCGCCACCTGGAAACGATGGCCAGCGTGCAGCAGAGTCTGCAGGATGAAACACGCAACCTAGTCAAGGCACTGCGTCGCCCCGAAGTGCGCGGCCGCTGGGGCGAACTGACCCTACGGCGCCTGGTCGAGCTCGCCGGCATGGTGGATCACTGCGATTTCTATGAGCAAGAAAGCGCCAGCAGCGAAGACGGCCTGCAGCGCCCGGACATGATCGTACGCATGCCCAACGGCCGCGAGATCATCGTCGATGCGAAGACGCCGCTGGATGCCTATCTCAGCGCGGTGGAAGCCAATGACGACGGCGAGCGCCAGCGCGCCTTGCAACGGCATGCCGACAAGGTGCGCGACCGCGTTCGCGAGCTGGCGCGCAAGGGCTACTGGGCGCAGTTCCCTCGCTCGCCCGACTTCGTGGTGCTGTTCATCCCCGGCGAGCAATTCCTGGCCGCTGCCCAGGACGTGCACCGCAACCTGTTGGAGGACGCGCTGCGCGACAAAATCGTGCTCGCCACCCCGACCAGTCTGGTCGCCCTGCTGCGCGCAGTCGCCTTCGGCTGGCGCCAGGAAGCGGTGGCTGAGCACGCCGAGCGTATACGCGAGCTCGGCGAATCCTTATATGGACGTCTCGCGACCTTCACCGATCACCTGAGTCGTCTCGGCAAAAGCCTGGGCAGCACGGTGGATCACTATAATCGCGCGGTAGGCTCGCTGGAGCGTCAGGTCATGCCGGGCGCGCGGCGCTTTACCGAACTCGGCATCGAGTCCAAGAAAATCGCCGAGACGCCTCCAGCCTTGGAAAGCGCAGTTCGGCAACCGATTGCGGCAGAGGACGACGATTGAATCAATTCCGTTGCACCGATACTGGCCGCCCGACAGCGCTTTGCGGCATCATGGCCGTCTTGTGTTGAACCGAGGCAAGGCATGACGCCCGAGCAGTACTGCCAAGACAAGGCCGCACCGTACGGATCCGATCTGTACTTCGCGCTGTATTTCGCCGATCCCGACAAGCGCCCGGGCCTGCTGGCGCTGTACGCGCTGTACGCCGAGCTCACCCAAATCGTGCGCGAGGTGAGCGACAAGGGCGTCGCCCGCATGAAGCTGCAGTGGTGGCGCGAAGAGCTAGGCCAGGCGCTGGACGGCCGCGCGCAGCACCCGGTAACGCAAGCCTTGGCCGCGCATGTATATCCAGCCTTGGCGGAAGCGCCCGAATATATCGAGCAAATGCTCGAAGGGGTGGGGAAGGACCTGGAATTCGGGCTTTATCCGAGCTTCAAGGAGCTGAGCACCTACTGCCACCAGACCGGCGGCGCGGTCACCCACTTGGCCGTGCGCTTGTGCGGCCACAGCGACCCGGGCGCGCCGCGCTTCGCACACGACGTCGGCATGGGCCTGCAACTGGGGGCGCTGCTGAGCCGCCTGCGCCCCGACCTGGACGCCGGCCGTCTCTACATCCCTGAAGACGAGCTACATGCGGCCGGGCTGGAGCGCGGCAAGCTACTCAGCGCGGAGGCGTCCGACAAGATCCGCCCCCTGCTTGCCCAACAGGCTCAGCGCGCTGAGGATTTTCTGGCCAGCGCGCTCGAGCGTCTCGCGGTTGCGGATTATCCGGCGCAGCGCAGCCAGTTAATCTTGATCGCCCTGCAACGCGCCCAAATGAAAGAAATAGAAGCAGACAATTATCCGCTGCTAGAACGAAGCATTCACCTCACTCCGATCCGCAAACTCTGGATTGCCTGGCGCACGGCCCGCAAGGCCAAGCGAGGCAAAGGAGATACTAATGACCGTCGATAAAATCATTCCTGCCGACTACGAAGCGCCGCTCGACCTGCTGACAGCCCGCGTCGTCCTCATCACCGGCGCCGCCGAGGGCATCGGCCGCTGCCTCGCCATCCAGGCCGCGGGGCGGGGCGCGACGGTTGTACTGCTGGATCGTAACGTGAAGAAACTGGAGCAGGTCTACGACGAGATCGAGCAGAACGGCGGGCCGCAGCCGGCCATCTACCCGATGAACCTGGAAGGTGCGACGCCGCAGGACTACCTGGAGCTCGCCAACTCGCTGCAGGACAACTTCGGCCGCCTGGACGGCTTGGTTCACAACGCTGCTCAACTCGGCCGACCGGCGCCGCTCGACCAGTACGACATCGAAAGCTGGTACAAGACGCTGCAGACCAACCTGAACGCTCCCTTCATGCTGACCCGTTTCTGCCTACCCTTGCTCAGGCAGAGCGCCTCGGCTTCTGTGATTTTCACCAGCGATACGGTAGGCCGTCGCGGCAAGGCCTATTGGGGCGCCTATGCAGTCTCCAAGGCAGGCCTGGAAGGCTTGATGCAGCTGCTCGCGGCCGAACTCGAGGACACCAGCCGGGTACGCGTCAACAGCCTGGACCCCGGCCCGGTGCAAACCGGCCTGCGCCGCTCGGCCTACCCGGCCGAAGACCCGCGCCAGCATCCGCAGCCCGAGCAAGTCGTCGGCGCCTTCCTTTATCTGCTCGGCCCGGAAAGCAAGCGCCTTCACGGCCAAAGCCTGACGGTAGAGGCTAAAAGCCTGATGGCCGAAACTCAGGTATTATGACGCGGCTCACGGAACAGTTTGCTTTCTAGAACTATTATAAGTTGAGCGAAAGATTCACCAGGGGGATTGGATCATGGAAGAAATAAGCAGCTTGGAACAGCTCATCGAGTCCGAGCACCGCGTCGCGCTGATCGAAACCGCGTCTGCCGAGCCCATCTTCGAGCAGTTCAAGCGCATCGCCCTGACCACGGGCCGTGCGATATACGGCTGGAACCCCGAGCACGGCCTGTACCGGCTCGGCGTCAGCCATATTTTCATTCCCCGCACCCGCACACCGGTGGACGTCTTGGCCTACATCAGCAGCAGCCGCCATTACGGCGTTTACCTGCTCAACGACTTCGGCGACGCGCTAGCCAAGCCGGCGGTTCAGCGCCAACTGCAGAATATCGTGGAAAAGGCCGATAACGTGCGCCGCCTGGTCATACTGACGGGGCAGCGGATGCAGCCGGGCAGCGAACTGGCGCCCCATGTGGTGCGGCTGCGCCACCAAGCGGCTCAGCAAGTCGGCTAAGCCCTCTCGCGCAACGCCGCTCCCCTAGCGCAGCAGATGCAACGGGAGCGGCGAATTCGCCGCACATCCTCACAGCCCGTCGCCGCCGGCCCCAGCATTTTTCTCTACGGCATTATTACGAGGTTCTTCGCGACCGTCGCGCCGGCGCTTGCCGGCGCTTTGCCTGCGGCCGGCCGTGCGGCGACGGCCGCCTGCTCGGTTCCGGCGCGCGATACTCCAAACCGACTCGCTGGTAGAGGCCGCGAAGCTTGCCCGGGCTGAGCAGCTTCATCTCGCCGCGTTTCATGGCGCGCGGTAGCTCCACCGGCCCGAAGCGGATGCGGATCAGCCGACTGACCTTAACGCCCTGGGACTCCCAAAGCCTGCGCACTTCGCGCTTACGCCCTTCCCGCAACTGCACACGAAACCACTCGTTGGCGGCGCCTTCGGTCAGCTGCTCGATGCGCTCGAAGCGCGCCCGCCCGTCCTCGAGCTCGACGCCCTCCTGCAGACGCAGGATCATCTCCGGCGTGACTTCGCCCAGCACGCGCACCGCGTACTCGCGTTCAATGCGCGACGAAGGGTGCATCAAGCGATTGGCAAGCTCGCCGTCGGTGGTGAATAGCAGCAGCCCCGAGGTGTTGACGTCGAGGCGGCCGACGGCAATCCAGCGCCCGTTTTCCAGCGCCGGTAAATTATCGAACACCAAGGGCCGGTGCTGATCGTCCGCACGGGAGGTGACCTCGCCGGTGGGCTTGTAGTACAGCAGCACCTTCTGCTCGGGCGCGGCCTGCTCGCGTTCGAGCGGACGACCATCGACCTCGATCTGATCGCTTTCCGCTACCCGGTCGCCCAGGCCTGCAGCTTGACCGTTGACGGTCACGCGGCCCGCCGCGATCCATTCTTCCATCTGACGCCGCGAACCGAGACCCGCGCGCGCCAATACCTTCTGTAACTTCTCACTCATGCTGATTGCCTTCGGCGGAGTCGGAGCGCACCTCTTCGGGGAACTTGAGGTCCAGCTCGGACTGAAGCTCGTCGAGGTCTTGCAGCTCTATGAGAGACGGGAGCTCATCGAGGCTCTTGAGGTTGAAGTAATCGAGAAATTTGCGCGTGGTGCCGAACATGGCCGGCCGCCCGGGCACGTCGCGATGCCCGACCACGCGTATCCACTCGCGCTCCTGCAGGGTGCGGATGATCGGCGTACCAACACTGACACCGCGGATCTCCTCGATCTCGCCGCGGGTGACCGGCTGCCGATAAGCGATGATAGCCAAAGTCTCCAGCAGCGCGCGCGAGTATCGCGCCGGACGCTCTTCCCACAGCCGCGAAACCCAGGGCGCAAGCTCGGCACGCACCTGCAGCCGGTAGCCGCTGGCCACTTCCTTGAGCTCGATGCCCCGCCCCTCACAGTCGTGCGCCAGCTCATCCAATGCCTGGCGCAGCTGCGCGCGATCGGGTATTTCGTCGTCGGGAAACAGCCCCTGCAGGCGCTCCAGCGTCAGCGGCTCGCCGGCGGCAAGCAAGGCGCCTTCGACGATGTTCTTAAGACTCGACACTGCCACTCACCGTTTTCAGATAAATCGGGGCATAGGCCTCGGCCTGGACGATGTCGACGAGTTTTTCCTTGATTAGCTCGAGCACGGCGAGAAAGGTCACCACCACACCAAGGCGGCCTTCCTCTGCACGGAACAGGCTGGTGAACTCGGTAAAGCTCTCGCTATTGAGTCGGCTCAGCACTTCGCTCATGCGCTCGCGGACGGACAAAGCCTCGCGCGCCACCTCGTGATGCGTAAAGAGCTCGGCCCGACGCAGCACATCCGCCAGCGCGCTCAGCAGCTCGCGCAGGCTCACTTGCGGCTCGAGCTTGACCACCTTGCGCTCCGCCACCCCGGCACTGGCGGGGAAAAGATCGCGCGACACCCGCGGCAGCTCTTCGAGTTCCTCGGCGGCGGTCTTGTAACGCTCGTATTCCTGCAGACGGCGCACCAGCTCGGCGCGGGGATCCTCTTCTTCGCCATCTTCCTGCTTGGGACGCGGCAGCAGCATGCGGGATTTGATCTCAGCCAGCACCGCGGCCATGACCAAATATTCCGCCGCCAGCTCGAGTTTCAGGTCCTTCATCAATTCGACATACTGAATGTACTGCCGCGTAATCTCGGCGATAGGAATATCGAGAACATCCAGGTTCTGGCGCTTGATGAGGTAGAGCAGGAGATCGAGCGGCCCCTCGAAGGTCTCGAGAAAAACCTCCAGGGCGTCCGGCGGAATATACAGATCCTGCGGAAGCTCGGCCACCGGCTCGCCGCGCACGCGCGCCACATGGCCCTGTTCGACCGCCTCGCCCAGTATGTTCTGGATGCTTTCGTCCATCGGCGGCCCGCGATTAGCGGTAGTCCAGCCCCATGGCGGCACGCACTTCGGACATGGTCTCGCGCGCCGCGGAGCGTGCTTCATCCGTCCCTTCTGCAACGATGCGCCGTACCAGGTCCGGATCCTGCTCGTACTCCTGCGCGCGCTCCTGGATGGGCTTGAGCTCGGCCTTAACAGCGTCGATAACCGGACCCTTGCACTCCAGGCAGCCGATCCCGGCGGAACGGCAGCCTTTCAGCACCCACTCCTGGGTATCCTCATCGGAGTAGATCTTGTGGAAGTCCCACACCGGGCACTTGGTGGGTTCGCCCGGATCGGTACGCCGCACGCGCGCCGGATCAGTGGGCATGGTTCGGATCTTGCGCTCAACCTCGTCCAGCGGCTCGCGCAGCGCGATGGTGTTGCCGTAGGACTTGGACATTTTCTGGCCGTCCAAGCCCGGCATGCGCGAAGCCGGCGTAAGCAGCGCCTGCGGCTCGGGCAGGATGTTGCGGCCGCTGCCGTCGAGGTAGCCGATCAGGCGCTCGCGATCGCCCAGGGTGATGTTCTGTTGCTCTTCGAGCAAGGCGCGGGCAACCGCCAGCGCTTCCTGATCGCCCTGCTCCTGATAGCGTTTGCGCAGCGTCTGGTAGAGCTTGGCGTTCTTCTTGCCCATCTTGCGGACCGCGGCCTCGGCCTTCTCCTCGAAGCCCGGCTCGCGGCCGTACATGTGGTTGAAGCGGCGCGCGATCTCGCGGGTAATCTCGACGTGCGCGATCTGATCTTCGCCCACCGGCACGGCATCGGCCTTGTAGACCAGGATGTCGGAGCTCATGAGCAGCGGATAGCCGAGGAACCCATAGGTCGCGAGATCCTTCTCCTTGAGCTTCTCCTGCTGATCCTTGTAGGTCGGCACGCGCTCCAACCAGCCTAGCGGGGTGATCATAGAGAGCAGCAGATGCAGCTCGGCGTGCTCGGGTACTCGGGACTGCACGAAAATACGGGCGAGCTTGGGGTTCACGCCGCAGGCAAGCCAGTCCACCACCATTTCCCAAACGTTGCGACCAAGAATATCGCGCTCGTCGTAGTGAGTCGTGAGCGCATGCCAGTCGGCCACGAAGAAATAGCAATCGTAGCGATGCTGCAGCTCGACCCAGTTCTTCAGCACCCCGTGGTAGTGGCCGAGGTGCAATTTACCGGTCGGGCGCATGCCCGAGAGCACGCGGCTTTCACTGGAACTCAGGCTAGACAAAACGCCTCCTAAAACAGTCCGATTATGCTATGGATGCCCATCAGGCCGCCGATGCCACGCATCATACCCGATACCGCGGGCCACAGTAGCGAACCGAGCACGCCGGTCACCAGAAGCAACAGTAATATTACGAAACCGTATGGCTCGATGCGCGCTAATTGATAGCCGTAGCGGTCGGGCAGCAAACCGCTCAGCACTCGGCTGCCGTCCAGCGGCGGAATCGGCAGCAGGTTGAGCACCATCAAAATGAGGTTGATGATGACCCCCGCCTTGCCGATGGCGATCAGCCCCAGCACCGCCGCCATCGGCAGACCGGGCAGACTGATGGCGAGTTTGATCAGCAGCGCCCAGAACAAGGCCATGGCCAGGTTGGCGCCGGGCCCGGCCAAAGCGACCAGCGCCATATCGCGCTTGGGATTGCGCAGATTCTCGTAGGTCACCGGCACGGGCTTGGCCCAGCCGAAGATAAACCCACCTGTCAGGAACAGCAGCAAGGGCACGACCACAGTGCCGATTGGATCCACGTGCTTGATCGGGTTAAGGCTCAAGCGGCCGAGGCGACGCGCAGTCGGGTCGCCCAGCTTGCCCGCAATCCAACCATGGGCCACCTCGTGCAGGGTGATCGCGAACAATACCGGCACGACCCAGATCGCCAATTGCTGGAAACTACCCAAGTCCTTGTTCCTATTCGAAGTGACTGACGTCGCCCGCGCCCACGCGCACCACCTCCGGGCTTTCACCGGCCAGATCGACCACCGAGCTCGGCTCCAACCCGCCCGACCCGGCGTCGATGATCGCATCGACCTGATTATCCAACGCATCCCGAATCAGCCCGGGCTCATTCATGGGCAGCTCATCGCCGGGCAGCAGCAGCGTCGTCGTCATCAGCGGCTCGCCCAGAGCCTCCAGCAGCGCGCGGGTCACCGGGTGCTCAGGCACGCGGATGCCGATGGTCTTGCGCTTGGGGTGCTGCAAGATTCGCGGGACCTGCCGCGTCGCCGGCAAGATGAAGGTGTAGGGCCCCGGCGTGAAGGTCTTCAGCAACCGATAATTCTGATTGTCCACCTTGGCGTAGGTGGCGATGTCGGAGAGGTCCGAACAGGCCAGGGTGAAATTGTGCCGATCATCCAGACGCCGGATTTGCCGAATACGCTCCAGCGCCTGCTTGTCGCCGACGCGGCAACCGAAGGCATAGGTGGTCTCGGTCGGATAGACGACCACGCCGCCCTGGCGAAGAACATCGACGACACGGCTGATAAGCCGCGCCTGCGGACTTTCCGGATGTATCTCTAAGTATTGACTCATGGATCTCTCTATTCGCGGGCCTCATGCCCTGCGGCTGTAGTGTAACGGACCTGTCGGCCGGGCACGACGCCCGGCGGCAAACAAAGCGCCGCCGCCCCGCGGGGTTATCCGAGCCACGCCTTGTGGTAAGCTCGACCTTCCATTCGCCGCAGAGGCAACGGCCCAGGATGAGGCTTTTCCTCGATTTTCTACCAGTGGCGCTGTTTTTCATCGCCTACAAGACGCACGGCATCTACGTTGCCACCGGCGTCGCCATCGTCGGCGCCCTGGCCGTAACCGGCATTAGCTGGATTCGCCATCGCCGGGTCGAGCAGATGCAACTGGTGACGCTTGCACTGATCGTGCTGCTCGGCGGCCTTACCCTGATGCTGAACGACAGCCGCTTCATTCAGTGGAAGCCCACGCTGGTCAATTGGTGCTTTGCAGCCGCCTTTCTCGGCAGCGCCTTTATCGGCGAAAAGCCGCTGATCCAGCGCTTGCTTGGCGCCAAGCTGGCACTGCCACGCCCCGTCTGGCACAGACTGAACCTGGCCTGGACCGGCTTTTTCTTCCTTACCGGCGCGCTCAACCTCTACGTCGCCTACGCCTTCTCCGAAGCGTTCTGGGTGAACTTCAAGCTGTTCGGGCTGCTGGGCCTGACGCTGACCTTCGTGCTGGCACAGGCGGTATTCCTGGCGCGTCACCTTCCTGATTCGCAACCTAAGTGAGGCCCGCATGTTCTACGCGATCATGAGCCGCGACGTCGCCGATAGCCTGCCGCTGCGCGCCAAGGCCCGCCCCGCGCACCTGGAGCGCTTGAAAGCGCTGCAGGAAGCCGGGCGCCTGCTGGTAGCGGGGCCGCTGCCGGCCGTCGACAGCCCCGACCCGGGTCCGGCCGGCTTCACCGGCAGCCTAGTGATCGCCGAGTTCGATTCCCTGGAAGCCGCACAAGCCTGGGCCGACGCCGATCCTTATATCACCGCCGGCGTCTATGAGTCTGTGGACGTGCGGCCGTTCAAACAGGTGTTGCCATGAGCGAAGACCGCGTTACCCTGATTCGCGAGCGCCTCACCACGGCGCTCGATGTCCACGACCTCGAAATCATCGACGACAGCCACCTGCATGCCGGCCATGCTGGTGCGCGTGCCGGCGGCGGTCATTTCCGCGTCGCCGTCGTCAGCCCCGACTTCGCCGGCAAAACACCTATCCAGCGCCACCGCCTGGTGTATCAGGCCGTGGGGGACGCCATCCGGCCGGATTGCATCCATGCCCTGAACATCAAGGCGCTGACTCCAGAAGAAGTACAAGATCATTAGTCATCGGAAAGCACCAAAGGAAGTTGTATGAAGCACTATGCCGCCCTTGTTCTCGTCCCGGCGCTGCTGCTCGGCGCCTGTCAGCAGCAAACTTCGAACGAGAACGCCGCCACGAATGCGAATACGACGGATGTCGACGCCGTGGCCTGGGTCAACGACCAGCCCATCAGCCGTGACATGTTCGAGTTCCACCTGATGCGGCGCACGCAGGGGCAGCCGGAGCTGGCCGGCCCCGAAGCGCGCGAAGCGCTGCTGAACGAACTGGTGGACCTGACCCTGCTGGCCCAGGAAGCCGAGAACCTCGGCTTGGGTGAGGAGCCCGAGGTCCGCGCGCAGCTCGACAATCTGCGTCAGGCCGTGCTCGCCCAAGCCGCGGTGGAGCGCCTGGCCCAGAATCCGGACGAGGCCCTGATCAAGGAGCAGTACGAGCAGCAGTACGCCGAGCCCCAGCAGGAGTACCACGCACGCCACATCCTGGTCGACGACGCCGAGACCGCGCAGCAGCTGATCAGCGAACTCGACGAAGGCGCGGACTTCGCCGAACTGGCCCAGGAGCACTCCACCGGGCCAACTGGACCGAACGGCGGCGACCTCGGCTGGTTCATGCCCGAGCACATGGTGCCGCCCTTCGCTCAAGCCGTGCAGCAGCTCGAGCCGGGTCAATACACGGCAGAGCCGGTACAGACTCAGTTCGGCTTCCACGTGATCAAGCTCGAGGACACGCGCGAACAGCCCAAGCCGGAATTCGATCGCGTTCGCGACCAACTGGCGATGGAAGTCAGCCAGAACGCTATCGAAAACCGCCTGCAGGAGCTGCGCGACGAGGCGGATATCCGTCTGGCCGACGCCGAGGAGGCCTCCGCGGCCGAACAGGCTCCGGCCGACGAAACCGATACGCAAGGGGCTGAGTCGGCTGCCAACTAAGGCAGTTTTAGCCTAAGAATTGCGTCCGGCGGCCGCTCTTACCCGGATAACATCCCGTAGGAGAGGCGCCGGCCGCGATCTCGTTGCGACGCAACGTCAGGCGTTACTCGCCGATCAGGGCCTCGAAAGCTTCCTCGTTCAATACTTCCACGCCCAGTGTCTCCGCCTTGGCGAGCTTGGAGCCCGCGCTCTCCCCCGCCACGACGTAATCGGTTTTCTTCGACACGCTGCCGGTAACCTTGCCGCCCAGAGCCTCGATGCGCGCCTTCGCCTCGTCGCGCGTATAGCGCTCCAAGGTACCTGTGAGCACAAAGGTCTTGCCAGCTAGCGCGCTGTCCGCTGCCTGCACGCGCTCTATCGCCGGCCAGTGCACACCGGCCTCGCGCAGCGCCGCGATCACCTCGCGGTTGTGCGGCTGCTGAAAGAAGTGGGCGATGCTGCTGGCAACGATAGGCCCGACGTCGGGAACGGCGACCAGCTCTTCTTCAGTGGCGTTCATCAGCGCGTCGAGATCGCCGAATTCGCTGGCAAGCTGCGCCGCCGTAACCTGGCCGACCTGACTAATGCCCAAGGCGTATAAAAAGCGCGGCAATGTCGTTTCGCGCGAACGGTCGATGGATCGCAGCAGCTTGTCGGCGGATTTCTCGCCCATGCGCTCCAAGCCCATCAGTTGCTCGCGGGTAAGGCGATAGAGATCAGCTGGGCTGTGCACCAGCTCGCGCTCGACCAGCTGCACCACCAGCTTGTCCCCCAGCCCTTCGATATCCATGGCCTTGCGCGAGGCGAAATGCAGCAGCGCACCGATCCGTTGCGCCGGGCAGAACAAGCCGCCCACGCAACGGTGCGCGGCCTCGCCGTCCAGCCGGATGACCTCCGAGCCGCACACGGGGCATTCCGTCGGCATCTCCCAAGCTTGAGCGCCCTCAGGCCGTTTCTCGGGCAGCATTTGGATCACTTCGGGGATCACGTCGCCGGCGCGACGCACTAGCACGGTATCGCCTGGCCGCACGTCCTTGCGGTGGACTTCGTCGAGGTTGTGCAAGGTCGCGCGCGAGACGATCACGCCCGCCACGGCTACCGGCTCAAGGTCAGCCACCGGGGTAACGACACCGGTACGCCCGACCGATGGGATGATCCCACGCAGCACGGTGGTCGCTTCCACCGCCGGGAGCTTGTGAGCGATGGCCCAGCGCGGCGCCCGGGAGGTAAAGCCAAGCTCTTCACGCGCGGCAAGGTCGTCGACCTTGTAGACGACACCGTCGATATCGAAGGGCAGCCCGTCGCGCTCTTCCAGAATACGCTGGTAGTAGGCCTGACAGCCCTCCACCCCACGCACTTCCTGCACGTGGTCATTAACCAGAAAACCCCATTCCTTCAGCCGCGCCAGCACTTCGCTGTGCCGCTCGCCCAAGGGCGCCGAGGCTTCGCCGACGCCGAAGGTAAAGAAGGTCAGCGGGCGTGACGCTGTAACCTTCGGGTCAAGTTGGCGCAAGCTGCCTGCGGCGGCGTTGCGCGGGTTGGCGAACACCCGCTCGCCCTCCTCAAGGCGGCGGGCGTTGAGCGTTTCGAAGTCGCGCTTGCGAATGACCACCTCGCCGCGGACTTCCAGCAGCTCCGGCCAGCCCTCCCCCTGCAGACGCAGCGGCACGCTGCGCACAGTCCGCAGGTTGCCGGTGATGTCCTCGCCCACGCGACCATCGCCGCGCGTACCGCCTTGTACCAGCACGCCGTCCTGGTAGCGCAGATTCACCGACAAGCCGTCGAGCTTGGGTTCGGCCACATAGTCCACGGCCTCCACCCCCAAGCGCTCGCGAATGCGGCGGTCGAAGTCGAGAAGCCCATCCTCGTTGAAGATGTTGTCCAGGGACAGCATGGCAAGGCCGTGATGCACCTCGCCGAATTCCTTGGCCGGCGCCGCGCCTACCCGCTGGGTGGGCGAGTCCGGCGTAATCAGGGTGGGATGCTCGGCTTCCAGCGCCTTGAGCTCGTTCATCAACCGATCGTATTCGACATCGGCGATCTCGGGCGCGTCCAGCACGTAGTAGCGATGATTATGATAGTTGATCAGGCGCCGCAACTCGGCTGCGCGCTCCACGGCCTGCTGCGGGATAGACTCAGAAATATCGGTCATGGCGCTCCCCCGTTGATCCGGTCGTTATTGTCCCGAATCACGGCCCAGCGCGCGAGTACCTGTTGCCGGAAGGCTCTCGCGTTGAGTACCTATGCCGGTATCGAACCGCGAAGGCACGAAGACACGGAGAAAGACAAGGCTTAAGGTGCGTAATCGAAGCTAGTACGTGACCGGTCGGATTTTTGTGCCAAATGCGCAGCGAGTGCTTCACGTAGGATGCGTATCACGCGCCAGTGCCGGTCGGCTCGGCCGGAATGGTGCGTGATACGCGGGCTACTGCCGTGACCACCTCTCTGCGACATTTGCCGTAGGGCGGCCCGGCTGCAGCGGCATACACAACCCGCACTGGAAACTACATCAAGGTTGCTTCGAAAACCTGCCTTTCTCCGTATCTCCGTGCCTCTGTGGTTTCATCTATCTAGGCCCTTATGAAAGCGCTGGTACTGAATACCGAAGGAAGAACCTGGTTAGCTGGCTTTGCCGAAGAGGCGGCTCCAGAGGGTCTGGCTGGGTGTGGCGGCAACTTGCTGCGCCGCTTGCTCAGCCGCCTGGGCAATGAGTTGCGGCAATTGCTCGGCCACGGGGGCGGCTGCTTCGCGCTCCGTAATGCTGAATACTGCGCCCTCGCCAACCACACCGCGCGCGCTCAGCTCAGCCGCCCATAGGCCGATGCCGATGCGAACGGTCTCCAGAACACGCTCATAAGCACTGGATGGCACCGCTAAAGACATCTCGGCATCGAGCCGGGCTAGTGCCTTCAGCTCGCGCTGCCGCGCTTCGGAAAGCTGCAACTGCTGCCCGCCGGTCTTTTGAATTTTGGCGTAGTCGCGCAGTATCTCCGGCACGCCTTCGCGCAGCTCGTAAGCACCTGCCGCGCGGGCCACGGCGTCGGTTACCGGCGCTTCGATCCAGCCCGCCCCCGGCCGCATCGCTACTAAAGTTCCGTCCGTACCGGTACGGTATGACGGTACCTGTACATCGGGCTCATAGCCTTGCAGCTCCTGCTTGAGCCATACTCTGACCGCCTTTTGTCTCAACACAGAAGCAAGCAGTGCGGCACGCCCGATCAACTCGTTAAGATCGACCGTCTCTTCTTCTGCCTGCTGTCGCAGCGTCTCTGGTAGAGAGCCCATTTCTCCTCCCCTCCGCGCCGGGCGCGGCTGTTTATTGTTGTTCTTCCCTGGGGGGTGGTCGCGAGCGCTCCCTGCTTGGCAGCCACGCCGCACCCTCTTTACGACATGGACTACCTGCGACAGGTTTTGACGTTACTACTGGTCCGCCATGCGGACAAGCTGCAGTGCGACATAAAAACGCCGGAGCTTCGGGAGAAATGAAAACGGCGCCCACAGGCGCCGCCGAAGAGAGCTAGTTTCGACGCGCTCAGCGCGCTTGGCGTGCCGCCAGATGAGCCAGGCGACGGTACTCGAGCAGTTCCTCACGGATGTGCTCGATGGCTTGGTTGGTAAGCGTGCAGCGGCGTGCGTCCAGCAGTTGCCCGTCGATGGCCTCGGCAACACGGCGCGCGGTAAGCAGCATTTGCTCGAAGGCATCGAGACCGTCGAAAGGCCCGGGCAGTTGGAGGAAGAATGCAACACCCGGCGACAGCATCTCGTCCAGCGCATCGAGATCGAAGGTTCCTGGCTTGAGCACGTTGGCCGCCGCGAACAAAGTTACCGGCCCCTGTTTGCCGTTAACGACGCGCTCAAACATCTTCTGCTCGCCGTAGCGCAGCCCGACGGACTCCAGCAGCGCCACGAGATCGACGCCTTCGATCAGGCTCCGATCCGAGGTGAGCACATTAATAACAACGACCTTCTCCTCACCGACCGCTGCCGGATCCGGCTCCGGTGCGCCCTTGTTGTCGGACGCACGCTTACGGCGCCGCACCGCGGCCACCGTTCGGCCAAGCGACTCCTTGAGCTCGGCGGCCACCGTGGCGGCCGAGTCCTGGCGCGGAGCCGGCTCGCGCCGTTCGACCTGAATGACCTCGGCATCTGCACCGGCATCGACGGCGAAGGGCTCCCCTTCGTCGCTCACTACCGTGTCGAGTTCGTCCAAGGCATCGTCGAAATCCAACTCGTCGAAGGTTTCGGCACGATGCTGCGGACGGGCGCGCCGGGCTTCCTGCCAACGGCTGAACCCATAGACCGCCGCCACAAAGGCGACGGCGAGAATCAGTAATAACCAGCGAAGTTCGTCCATGTCGTATTCCAAACGGTATTGCGTGAGCGAACGTATTTATCGTGCGGCTAGCAGTTATACCGCTGCCAGCTGCACCGCCTCGTTGACGTCCACCGCCACCAGGCGGGACACCCCGGGCTCGTGCATGGTCACGCCGGTGAGATGCTCGGCGATTTCCATCGTGACCTTGTTGTGCGTAATAAAGATAAACTGAACCCGCGGCGACATCTCGACCAACATGTCACAGAATCGACCAACGTTGGCTTCATCGAGCGGCGCATCCACCTCGTCGAGCATACAGAACGGCGACGGATTCAGCTCGAAGATAGCAAACACCAGCGCCACGGCGGTCAGCGCCTTTTCGCCGCCGGAAAGGAGGTGGATGTTGGTCACGCGCTTGCCCGGCGGCCGCGCCATGATGGCCACACCGGTTTCGAGCAGATCGTCACCGGTCAGCTCCAGATAGCCTTGTCCGCCACCGAAGAGCCGCGGGAAGATCCGTTGCATGCCGGCATTCACTTTATCGTAGGTGTCCTTGAAGCGCTGACGCGTTTCTCGGTCGATGCGGCGTATCGCGCTTTCCAGCGTCTCCAAGGCCTCGACCAGATCATCGTGCTGGCGGTCGAGGAAGCCGCGCCGCTCTTCCAGCGCCTGGTATTCCTCGATCGCCGCCAGGTTGATGGCGCCAAGGCGCGCGATGCGCTGCTCGATACGTTCAAGCTCCTTCTGCCAGTCTTCCTCGCTGGCCCCTTCCGGCAGACCGTCCAGCAAAGTCTGGTAATCCAGCTCGAGCTCGCTCAGTTTGTCCAGTTCGCCCTGCCGGCGTATTTCCAACTCCTGGGCTTTGAGGCGCGCCTGCTCGACGCCCTGGCGCAGTTCCTGGGTGCGGCGGTCGGCCTCGATGCGCTGCTTCTCAAGCTCGCGCAAGCGCTCCTCGCTCTCCGACAACCGGCTACGCGCTTGCGACAGCTCCTCCTCGACGGCTAGTCGCTGCTCGAGCAGGGTTTCGCGCTCCTGGATCAGGCCCTCGCCGGGATCTTCCGACTCGGCAAGGCTTGCTTCCAGGGCTTCGCGCTGTGCGATCAATCGCGCGTGCTGGCTGCGCAGGCGCCCGAGGCCTTCCTCAATGGAGCGCTGCGCGGTACGCGCGCTTTCAATCTTGAGCGACAACTCATGGCGCTCTTCGCGAAAGCGCTGCAGGTGATGCCGCATCTCGCTCAGCCGCTCGCCGAGCTCCATCTTCTCATCCTGCAGCTGCTCGCGACGCTCGTCGAGCTCCTCGGCCTGGGCCAGGGCGGTATCCAGGCGCGCGCGTGCCTCCTGTATCTCGGTTCCGGCGCGCGCGATCTCGCTGCCGATTTCATCGATGTCCTCGGCCAGCCGCGCGCGCCGCTCATACTGCTCGTCCAGACGGCTTTGCCGGTGTTCGTGCTGCGCCTTGAGCGTGGCCTGGCGGCGCCGGAGTTCATTAAGCTCGTCCTGGCGCTCCTCGCGCTGCTCCTCGGCCTCCAGCACCGCCTGCTCGCTCTCTTCCAGACTGGCGTCCAGGGCGTCGAGCCGCTGCTGGATCTGGTCGATGGTTTCCTGAAGTGCCTGAATTTCACGCTCGCGCGCAAGCACCCCGGCCTGATGGTCGTCGCCGGCGTGCACGCGCAGCCACCCGCGGCCGAGCCAGACGCCCTCGCGGGTGACTACCGATTCGCCCGGCGCCAGCTCGGCGCGCAGGCGCTGCGCCTCGACCAGCGTCTCGGCACAGATTACGCCGACCAAGAGCTCTGCGAGCGGCCCGGCGCCGCCGACACGAGCAGCCAGATAGCGCGATTCGCTCGGGGCAGCCGTCGCGGCTGCGGCATCGAGCAGCATGAGCTCGCCGCTCTCCAGCTGGCTCAAGGCACCGACGGCATCGTCCAAACGGTCGGTGACCACGGCCTGCAGCGCATTGCCGAGCACCGCTTCCAGGGCCCGCTCCCACCCGGGCTCGACGTCCAGCACCTGCGCCAGGCGGCGATTCTCCTGCCAACCACGCTCAGCCAGCCATTTGGCAAGTGGTCCTTCGCGGCCAAGAGCCGCCTGCTGCAGCGTCTGCAGGGATTCAAGGCGAGCACGGGCCCGCGACAGTTCACCGCGCTGCTCATCGCGCTCGTCGGTCAATTCATCGTGATGGTCCCGCAGCTCGTTGAGACGAGTGCCGGCTTCCTCGACCTGCTCCGTCAGCAGCTCGGTTTCCTCCGCGAGGCCTTCGAGCTCTTCGGCTAGCTCATCGACCTGGGCCTCCAGGGCATCGAGGTCCATGGTCTCGAGCTCGCTCTGCAGCCGTTCGCGGCGCTTGATCAGCTCCTGGCTGCGGCGCTCGAACTGCTCGATGCGCGCCCGCTCTACTTGCGCGGCCTGCACCGGCTCGGCGCTCTGAGCGGTGAATTCGTCCCAGCGGTGCTGCCACTCGTCCAGGGCTTCCTGCGCAAGCGCCGCGGCCTCGATCGCTTCCGCCTCGCCCTCGGCACAGCGCTCGAGCTCGGGCTCGAGTTCCTGCAGGCGTCGGCTGATGACCTCGAGCTTTTCCTCGTCCTGGGCAAGCCCGCTTTCGATCTCGCGCACCGCTTCCTCGTTGGCTTCGAGATCGCGCCGGCCTTTCTCGCGCAACTCGCGCCGATGCGCGATCTGCTGCTCGAGGCGCGCGATCTCGCTGCCCAGGCCGTAAAACCGGCCTTGGATCTCGTTGAAGCGATCGGAGCCCTCGCTATGCGCTTCGCGCACTGCTTCGATATCTCGCTCGATCTCGCGCTGACGGGCAATCTCGCCCTCCACCGCGGTCTCGCGCTCGCGCAGCACCTGAGTGAGCGCGGTCAGCTCGGATTCGAGCCGGGACAAGCGCAACGCCACGAGCTCACCGCGCCGGGCACGCTCGTCCACGCGCAGCGCCTTGTAGCGCTCGGCTGCCTCGGCCTGGCGCTTGAGCTTCTCGGCCTGCTGCCCCACCTCGTCGCGCAGATCGTTGAGGCGATCGAGGTTTTCGCGGGTATCGCGAATGCGGCGCTCGGTCTCGCGGCGA
>JAJUGG010000029.1 GCA_029268285.1 Ectothiorhodospiraceae bacterium
AACGCTGCCAGCAACGACGACGGGGAGCCTGGCGGCACGGCGGGCAAACCCATATTCAACGTCATCCAGCACAAGGGCATCGGCGATATCGTCGTCGTCGTCATCCGTTACTTCGGCGGCATCAAGCTCGGCGCGGGCGGCCTTGTGCGCGCCTATTCCGGGGCGACCGAAGCCGTTCTCTCACAACTGCCGCTCACCGAGCGCCAGCCACACGCCCGCCGCTGCTTGCGCCTTGACTTCGCCAAGGAGCAACTGCTGCGGCACTGGGCCCAGGAGCACAATGCCGAGGTGCTGGGCGTCGACTACGGCCAAGCGGTGGTTATGAAACTCGACGTGCCTGAGCCCGCGCTCGCTGAGCTGGCGGCCTTCTGCCAGGCGCAAGGGGTGGAAGTGTGGGAGTGACGTAGTAAGTGTAGACGATAGCAAGGAGCGACTGATGCTTCGTCTTGTGTTGAAAGCACCAACCGGCTAGCGTGTTGTTTGAGCAATGGATGCAAAACAATAAGAAGGACGCACAATACAAGCAACCCACCTTAATGCCGAACAGCGTTACGAACGTCTTCGCCAGGAAGCTCGTGGCGCCGTGCAGCGCCAGTTACCGTACGTTGACCGGAACCACATCGGCCAAAGAGCGATTGACGGAGCCGCGCTTAGGCAAGCGGAGGCCTGGAGAAACGATCCAACTAGGCGGGTGGGCTGGGACTGACTCTCTGAGTACCCTAGCCTCCGCTTTCGTCACCCCAAACGGTTTGAACTCGCACTCTGGTACAAGAGCACCCCGTCGGCGCGTTCCTTTGGCCGCCAGTCATGGCAAGGCACTTTCCTGCGTCTTGATCTGGTCGAAGCTCGGCCAAATCATGTTGAGCTCCGCGGTAGAGTTCTTCCGATTACAGTCTCAACTGCCGAGGTATACGCCTCCATTCTTGGCGCTCAAGAGCTTCGTGTGATGAATCCGCTTAACAAAGCGGTAGTTGAATACTGCTCCCGGTTTGGTAACACATACGTGCCTGGCCAGCAGCACTTCTTGTATAAGAGGTTTCTATGAAGAAAGGCGCGAAGAATAACCCGATGTCGGTGAGCGAGCGGGCCAGGAGAATTCTCCAGCGTCAACCTATGTACATGCCGGATGAGCCTGATTGGTCAGGGGATCCTGATGCTCTTCGTAATGATCATGGGCTCGATGACAAAGAGTCTGCTGCAGACCATGGAGAGGGGCATGAAGAGCAAGGAAAGTGATAAACACGAGCGCGAAGTTATTGATCTGGGCGATGTCTGGCGGAGTATCATGCTGGCGATGCCGCGGACTCCACTGGCATGCGATCCGGATGGTCCTGCTAACGCGGGAGACGAGGACAAGTCCTCTAAGGCAGAACGCTAACTTTCCTCTATGTGCCCCTCTGCCTGCTACACCTCGGTATAACCCTTAGCCCTCAGCTCACCGCCGGCCCGTCGGCTGCGTCCTGGGGAAACACCACTAGGTGATCGATGCTGGTCTGGATCCCGATGGCTTCGCCGGGCTTATGGTCGTGGTGGCTGTCGGCAAGACAAAGGATGCGGCGGCCGCTGTCCAGGGCGAGGGTGTAGAGGAAATGCGCGCCGCGGAAGGTACGGTCGACGATGTGCGCCTTGAAGGGGCTGGCGTCGTCGTGGAGAACGTCGTCGGGGCGCAGCAGGATGTCCACCAGCGTGCCGGGCGGGCAGCTGCGCTCCATCTCGCCGCGCAGCCGGCCCAGTTCGGTTTCCACTGTATGACGATCGATGACCTTGCCTGGCAACATCACGCCTTCGCCGATGAAGTCGGCCACGAAGCGCGTGGACGGTTCGTGATAAAGCCGATAGGCGTTATCCCATTGCTCCAGTCGCCCGGCGCGCATTACGCCGATCTCGTCCGCCATGGCAAAGGCTTCGTTTTGATCGTGGGTGACCAGCAGCACCGTGGCGCCGCCCTCGCGGAAAATGCGCCGCAGTTCGCGCGGCAGGGCTTCGCGCAGTTCCGGATCCAAGCTGGAAAAAGGCTCGTCCAGCAGCAGCAACTTGGGGCGAGGCGCCATCGCGCGGGCGATGGCGACGCGTTGCTGCTGACCGCCGGATAGCTCGTGCGGGTAGGCGGCTCCGAGATGATGCAGCCCCACCAGTTCGAGCAGTTCCCCGACGCGGCGGTCGCGCTCGCCTCGGCTGGCGCCGCGCAGACCGAAAGCGATGTTCTCGGCTACAGAAAGATGCGGAAACAGCGCCAGGTCCTGGAACACCATGCCCACGTGACGCTGCTCGGGCGGGAGCACCCAGTCGGCCGTGCTGACAACCTTCCCGGCCAGCCGTACCTGGCCCGCAGTGGGGCGCTGGAAGCCGGCAATGGTGCGCAGAAGCGTGGTCTTGCCGCAGCCGCTGGGGCCGAGCAGGCAACCGATCAGGCCCGCTTGGAGCGTGAGCGAAGCGTCGATAACGGCAGGGTACTCGCCGTAGGAAACGGTAACACCGGTAAGTTCAAGCATTCGAGTTCTGACCAGGGCGTGAGCGTGCAATAGAGCGGCTCAGCAGTATAACCGGGATCAAGCCGACCAGGGCGATCGTTAGCGCAGACGGTGCCGCCGCAGCCAACTGCTCGTCCGAGGCCAGCTCGAAAGTCCGCACGGCCAGGGTATTGAAGTTGAACGGGCGCAGGATCAGCGTTGCGGGCAGCTCCTTCATGACGTCCACGAACACCAGCAGGGCGGCGGTGAGCAGGCTGCCCCGGATCATGGGGATGTGTACGCGGCGCAGCACTTCGCCTGGCCGGCAGCCGAGCGAGCGCGCAGTGTCGTCGATGCTGAGGCCGACTTTGCCGATGCCGGCTTCCACCGTCTGCAGGGATACGGCCAGAAAGCGTACGAGGTAGGCGAAGACCAGTGCCACCAGAGTGCCGCTAAGCAGCAAGCCGGTGGACACCCCGAAATACTCGCGAGCCCAGCCGTCGATGGTGTTGTCCAGCCAGGCAAAGGGCAGAATCACGCCGACGGCGATGACGGTGCCGGGAATCGCGTAGCCCATGCCGGCCACGCGCACGGCGCCGCGCACCATCGGCACCCCGCGCAGACGCCTGCCGTAAGCGAGAATCAACGCCAGCACCACGCCCAGTGCCGCCGTTACCGCTGCCAGCATCAGGCTGTTGAAGACCAGCGTTGGGAAGTCGCGGCCGATTTGCGTGGCCGCGGTTTGGAACGACCAATCCAGTAGTTGCAGCGAGGGCAGCACGAAGCCCAGCAGTACGGGCAGTGCGCAGGCCAGCGTCGCTGCGGCGCCGCGCAGGCCGCGCAAGCGGTAGCCCGGCAGCGGCTGATAGCGGCTGGAGGTGTGGTGATACTGACTCTGACGGCGCGACCAGCGCTCGAGCAGAATCAGCAGGAAAATCGCTCCCAGCAGTACCGCCGCGAGCTGCGCGGCGGCGGCCGCTTCGCCCATGCCGAACCAGGTTCGGAATATCCCGGTAGTGAAGGTATTGATGCCGAAATACTTCACTGTGCCGTAGTCGGCCAGCGTTTCCATGAGAACCAGCGATACCCCGGTGACGATGGCCGGTCGCGCCAGCGGCAGCGCGATGCGCGCGAATACCTGGCGCGGCTTCAGGCCGAGCGTGCGGCCCACGTCCAGGGCGCAAATCGACTGCTCCAGAAACGCCGCCCGCGCCAACAGGTAGACGTAGGGATAGAGCACCAGCGTCAGCATCGCAACGGCACCGGGGAGAGAGCGGATTTCGGGGAACCAATAGTCTCCGTAGCTCCAGCCGAACCAGCCGCGCAGCGCGCTCTGCACCGGGCCGGCGTAATCCAGCATGCCGGTGTAGGTGTAGGCGATGATGTAGGCCGGTATGGCCATCGGCAGCAGCAGCAGCCACGACAGCAGGCGTTGGCCAGGGAAGGTACACATCACCGTCAGCCACGCCGTGCCTACGCCGATTATGAGGGTGCCGACGCCGACACCGACGACGAGCCAGAAGGTGTTGTAGAGGTAATTCGGTAGAACGGTGGAGGCAAGATGGGACCAGACCTCGCCGGAGCCGTAGAACGCGTAGCTCGCCACCACCAGAACGGGCAGCGCGAGCAGGCAGGCAATCAGAAAGACCCCGAGGCTCCAGCCGTCGGGGCGCCAGCGCTGTATAAAGGGCGCCCGTTGCAGCGTGTCGGGCGTGGCTATGGTCGGCATTCGAACTCCGGGCGGTTCGGGATCACGAGGGGGAAGCTTGCTCTTCCCCCTCGTGGCAAGGCCTTGCGATTAACGCCAACCGGCGCGGTCCATGACCCGCACGGCTTCGGCGTTATGGATGCCGAGGTTGCTGAGGTTGAGTTCGTCGGCCTTGAACTCGCCCCATTGCTGGAGCACCGCGCCGACTTCGGCGTCCGGCCGCACCGGATACTCGTTGTTGACTTCGGCGTACCACTTCTGCGCTTCGGGGCTGACCAGGAACTCCAGCAGCTTTATGGCGTTGTCGGTGTTCTTGGCGTGCTTGGTCATGCCCGCGCCGCTGACGTTGACGTGGGTGCCGCGGCCATCCTGATTCGGCCAGACGATGGCGAGCTTTTCGGCGGCCGCGCGATCGTTCTTGTCCTGCAGCATGTGACCGTAATAGTAGGTGTTGCCTACCGCGATATCGCACTCGCCAGCGGCAACGGCGCGATACTGGTCGCGATCGCCGCCCTGCGGCGGCCGCGCCATGTTCTCGACCACGCCCTTGGCCCAGGCTTCGGCCGCCTCGACGCCTTCATGCGCGATGATGGATGCGACCAGGGACTGGTTGTAGATGTTCTCCGAGGAGCGGATGCACAGGCGGTTGTCCCACTTCGGGTCCGCCAAGTCTTCGTAGCTGTCGATGGCGTCCGCCGGCACTCGGTCCTTGGCACGGAAGATCACGCGCGCGCGCTGAGAAAGACCAAACCAATGGCCTTCCGGGTCGCGCAGCGCGGCCGGTACGTGTTTTTCCAATGCTTCCGATTCGACCGGCTGCAGTACGCCGGCCTCGCGCGCTCGGTGCAGATTGCCGGCATCCACCGTCAGCAGGATGTCGGCAGGGGTGTTACGGCCTTCGTTCTGCAGGCGGTTGAGCAGTGCGCCGGCGTCGGCGCTGAGGAGGTTGACCTTGATGCCGGTTTCTTTCGTGAAGCGGTCCAGCAAGGGGCGAATCAGCACTTCTTTGCGGGACGAGTAGACATTAACTTCTTCGGCCGCCTGCGCAATGCCGCCGATAGCGGCAGTAGCGGCAACAGCCAGTCCTAGCAGCTGTCCTAGCGCTCTCTTCACGGAACCTCCTCGTAAGGGTGTTGTAAATAGGAACGATTCTCAGTTTAAGGCGCAGTGGGGGTGCCGTCAATGTCGTTGCTTGAGCCCAAAGCCTTGGCGAGCCATTATGAGTTCATGCCCAAGAACAAGCGCTTACTGGTCGTTGCGCATGCACCTTCGCCGAACACGCAAAAGCTGCTGGAGGCGGTGTTGCGCGGTGCGCGTCATCCCGACATCGACGCGGTGGAAACCGTCCATAAACCGCCGCTCGAGGCCGGTCCTGAGGATGTGCTGGCAGCCGATGCCATCATCCTCGGCACCACGGAGAATCTCGGCTACATGAGCGGGGCGCTCAAGGACTTCTTCGACCGGAGCTATTATCCCTGTTTGGAGCACACTCAGGGCCAGCCCTACGCGCTTTATATACGTGCCGGGCACGACGGCACCGGCACCCGTCGCGGCGTGGAGACCATCGTCACCGGCCTGAGGTGGCGCGCTGTGCGCGAGCCCCTGATCTGCCGCGGCGAGTTTCGCGAAGACTTCGTCGCGCAGTGCGAGGAGCTCGGTATGTACATGGCGGCCGGGCTGGACGCAGGAATTCTATAACTCAGATGCCGCAACGCGTGGCGCGGCTGGGCTTTTGCCGCGGCGGTAAGCGGCGGGCTCCCCGGCATTTTAGTAAGCCTCGCCAAGCTTCATTGCAGCAGGTGCGCCAAAGGGCGCACGGCTTTGCCTGCGCCAGAATGAGAGCAACACCACAAAGCTGCATCGGGCTCTATGAAAAAATGCGCGCCTCTACAGGGAGGAGAACCGTGCCTATGAAGCGCTTGCTTGCCGCAGCTGTATTCGTTTTTGCCTGGGAAGCCCATGCCGACGTGCAGGTCTATGGGGCGGCGAGTTTGCCGGGCACTGTGCAGGGTATCGAGCTTGCGCTCGGCGTTGGGCGCAGCCTGTACGATACTGAACTGCCGGGCGGCGAGAGCGAGATTCGGGCCAACCGCCTCGGCCTTGCCCTGTACGAGCCGATCAGGCCCTGGCTGCAGCCGGGCATCGAGGCCGGTTACCTCGACGTCGACCGGAACAACAACCCCGCCACCGCCGGTATGAACCTCAGCGGCTACTACGTGGGCGGGCTGCTGCGTTCGGAAATCTTTCCCGAAGAGCCGCTCGGCATCCAAATAGGCCTGTCCTACACCTACCATTCGGTAGACGGCGAAACCGAGCTGCAGGATACGCGTCTGGAGTGGTACGAGACGCAGGCTCGCCTGGGCGGGGTGCTGCGTACCGGTCCTGTGGAGTGGGTGGCCGGCGGTTATTACCGCCACGTCGACGGCGACGAGACTACCGAGGGCGCGCTGACCCATACCACCTCTTTCGATGTGGAGGAGCGCAGCGGCGCTTACGCCGGCGTTGATTTCCTACCCGACCCGAGCGGCCGCATCAGCTTGCGCTTCACCGGAGGCCCGGAGGAGCAGATCTCGATTGCTTTCTCCCGCCGCTTCTAAATAAAGTCGGGGATCACCCGAACAGGATGATCTCCGACTATGGTCAAGCTGACGAAGATCTACACCCGCACCGGCGACAAGGGCGAAACCGGCCTCGGCGACGGCAGTCGCGTGCCGAAATACGACGTGCGCGTCGCCGCCTACGGCAGCGTGGATGAGACCAATGCCGTACTGGGAGTCGCGCGTCTGCACGCGGATCGCGAACTGGACGAGGCGCTGGCCCGGATTCAGAACGATTTGTTCGATCTGGGCGCGGATCTCTGCACCCCCGAAGTCGACAACCCCGAGTATCCTCCGTTGAGAGTGACGGATGCGCAGGTAGAGTACCTGGAGCGCGAGATCGACCGGATCAACGCGGATCTGCCGACGCTGCGTTCCTTCGTGCTCCCCGGAGGCGCGCCGGCGGCGACCCATTTGCATGTGGCGCGCACCGTGGCCCGGCGGGCAGAGCGCGACATGGCCTTGCTGGCCGAGCGCGAAGCTGTGAACCCGGCCGCGCTCAAGTACATCAACCGCCTCTCCGACTACTTATTCGTCGCCGCACGCGCCGTTAACGCCCGAGCCGGCGGTGATGTGCTGTGGCAGCCGGGCCGGCACCGCTGAGCCCGGCGCACCCTTTCCGAGCCTTCTCTCGTCTTGATAAGCCGCGGCCTCGGCCGCATGTGAACACACAGCACAGATAACGACGCTGTGAGGCGGGCGCTCGCCCGCTCACTCTCGCCTATCAAAATACACACGAGAGAAGGAACTCTACCGATGGAGAACACGGCCAGAGAACGGCCCGCACTTGAAGAAGATCAAGATGCCGCGGCCCATGCCGAACCCGCTTTGATGCACGCCGCTGTGCTAGTGGAGCCAGGGCGTTTCGAGATGCGGGAGGTGACCCTGCCGGAGCCCGAGGCCCATCAGGTGCGCATCCGCCTGGAGGGTTGCGGCGTTTGCGCTTCCAACATCCCACCTTACGAGGGACGCGAGTGGTTCAGCTACCCGATGGCACCGGGCGATCTGGGCCACGAGGGCTGGGGCTACATCGATGCGGTCGGCGACGCGGTCGAGGGCCTGCAGGTAGGCGACCGCGTTGCGGCCCTGAGCTTCAAGGCCTACGCCGAGTACGACGTCGCCGATGCCGACAAGGTGGTGAAGCTGCCGGCGGCGCTCAACGGCAAGCCCTTCCCCGGCGAGGCGCTAGGCTGCGCCATGAATATCTTCCGCCGCGCCGACATTCAGCCCGGGCAGACGGTTGCTGTCATCGGCGTCGGTTTTCTCGGCGGTGCGCTGACGCAGTTGGCGACCAAGGCGGGCGCCCGCGTGATCGCGATTTCGCGTTCGCGCTCCTCGTTGGCACTGGCGCGCCTCATGGGCGCGGCCGAAGTGATCGAGATGAACGATCACTGGGAGATCATTGAGGCGGTCAAGCAGCTCACCGAGGAGCGCTTTTGTGAGCGGGTCATCGAGTGCACCGGCAAGCAGTGGCCGATCGACCTCGCCGGCGAACTTACCGCCTTCGGCGGCAAGCTGGTCGTGGCCGGCTTTCATCAGGATGGGCCGAGGCAGGTCAATATGCAGCTTTGGAACTGGCGCGGGATCGATGTCATCAACGCCCACGAGCGCGACCCGCAGGTGGCCGTCGAGGGCATGCGCAGGGCAGTGGAGCTCACCGTAAGCGGTCGCTTCGATCCGTCGCCGCTGTTTACTCACCGCTACATGCTCGATGAGATCGGCGAGGCCCTGGCGGCAGTCGCACAGCGCCCGGATGGCTTTACCAAGGGGCTGGTGCTAATGGACACGGGGGTGCGCTATGTCTGAGGCGCAGGCCCGTAAACCCCGGCTCGGTTTTCTCGGCGTGGGCTGGATCGGCCGCCACCGGATGCAGAAGCTGATCGAGAGCGGCGTGGCGGAGGCAGCCGCTATTGCCGATGTGAGCGAAGAGTGCCTGAGCGAGGCGCATGCCCTGGCGCCTGAAGCGCGGGTCTGCCGCGATCTCGACGGTTTGCTCGCACTCGATCTAGACGGCATCGTCATCGCCACCCCGAGCGCTCAACACGCGGAACAGAGTATCCGCGCGTTAGAGGCGGGCAAGGCGGTGTTCTGCCAGAAGCCGCTCGGCCGCACGGCAGCCGAGAACCGCCGCGTCGTGGCCGCGGCGCGCGAAGCGAACCGGCTACTCGGCGTGGACTTCTCTTACCGCTACGTTGAGGGCGTGCAGCGCATGCGCGAAACCGTCGCGGCCGGTGAAATCGGGCAGATCTACGCGGCGCGGCTGGTCTTTCACAATGCCTACGGCCCCGACAAAGACTGGTTCTACCAGCGCCACTTGGCTGGCGGCGGCTGCGTCATGGACCTCGGCATCCACCTCGTCGATCTCGGCTTGTGGATGCAGGATTTTCCCTTAATTGAGCAGGTCAGCGGGCGCTGCTTTGCGCAGGGCGCGCCGCTGGTCGCCGATAGCGACCACGTCGAGGACTACGCGGTTGCACGCCTCGATCTTGCCGGTGGCGGCACCATCGAGCTCGCCTGCTCCTGGAATCTCGATGCCGGCCGCGACGCCGTCATCGAAGCCAGCTTTTACGGCAGTGAAGGCGCGCTGGAGCTCAAGAACGTCGACGGTTCCTTCTTCGACTTCGAAGCCTTCCGCTACCGCGGCACCAGCGCCGAGCGCTTGGTTGAACCGCCCGACGACTGGGGCGGCCGAGCTTTGGTGGCCTGGGCGCAGCAGTTGGCTAACGATCGGCGTTTTTCGCCTGCTGTAACCGAGGTTGTTGCGGTTGCCGAGGCCATCGATGAGATTTACCGCCACGGAACGGCTCCGGCCTTGGCGCCGGCGCGAGCCGCTGGCGCGTAAGTGCGGTCGACGCGCGGCGGCGGCGTCGGGACTTGAGGCCCTGCGCACGCTGCCGCCATTTTCGCAAGCCATACCTGTCCCAGGCGCGCAGCAGCGGGCGTAGCGGGCGTAACAGCGCTCCGGCATACACGGCCGAGGCGAAGTCGATCAGATGGGCTTTGCCGTCGCTGATTAGAATATTGCCGCCGCTGCGCAGGTCCATGTGGAAGATCCCGAATTCGTGCAACTGCCGCAGCGTGTCCGACATGGAGCGCGCCGCTTCGGCGCGCTGCTCGGGCTCGACGCGTGAAATGCTTTCAGCCGGGAGGAACTCCAGCGCAATGGCATCGCGGCCGATGTAGCCGAGAAACTCCGGCGCAATGCCGCTGCCCTGCAGACGTCGGTACATCTTCACCTCGCGGTCCAGCAGCCAGCGCAGCATCGGGCGGATCCAGGCCGGGCGGTCGTGACAGTCCTTAATGACCAGCGCTTGCCCCTGCCAATACATCAGATAAGTATCGGGATTCAGATTGCCGGGCTTGTTGAGCGTGTAGCGCCGGCTTTCGGCCAACTCCCGCGGGGTGGGTAAAGGTAAGGATGTAGACCGATTGATGCTAAGGACCGGCACCGCTTCCTCCACTGGATGGTTAGCTGACTAGCGCTCGCGGCGCCAGGAGGGTGCTGACTATTCTATTCATTCATGAATGAATGTTAAAGAAATGTTACACGGCTGCCTTGAGCGTAGACGTGCTCAACGCTGTTCGGAAGCCAAAGAGGAGGGTGGGGCGGCAAGGTTTAAGTCGAGCAGGAACGCTCGATAGTGCCTATGACTACCCGTCTTCCAGGCGAGCGAACACAAGGCCCGGGCGCGGTGGGCGCCGCCTTCCAAAGGAAAACAGTGAAGGCGGCGCTGCCGCTTTGTGCGCTGGCGCGCGCTGAAGGGGCGGTTGTGTTCAAAGCGCAACATGTGGCGCTGCGACCACATGTGCGGGCGAGCAGGCCGGATGTATCAGGCCTGTGCAGTGCGCGCCGCTGTCAGCGGTTCCGCCGGGGCGGCGGTCGTGGCGAAGCTGTCGATGGTCCGCTCCAGTCCCTCGCGCATGCCGATCTTGGGGCTCCAGCCCAAGAGCTTGCGGGCACGCTCGATGTCCGGTCGGCGCCGAGTGGGGTCGTTCTCCGGCAGCGGCTCGAACACGATGTCGGAGTCGCTGCCGGTCAGTTCCAGAATCAACCGGGCGAGTTCCAACACCGTGCACTCTTCGGGGTTGCCGAGATTGATCGGCCCCGGGTCTTCGACCTTCATGTAGCGGGCAACACCCTCCACCAGATCGTCGATGTGCTGCAGGCTGCGAGTCTGGCTGCCGTCGCCGTACACGGTGAGCGGTTCGTTGGCCAGCGCCTGGCGGATGAAGTTGGTTACCACGCGGCCGTCGTGGGGGTCCATGCGCGGTCCGTAGGTATTGAAGATGCGAATGATGCGCAGCGGCAACTCGAACTCACGGTGATAAGACATGGCGAGCGCTTCGGCGTAGCGCTTGGCCTCGTCATAAACGCTGCGCGGGCCCAGCGGATTGACGTTGCCCCAATAGTCTTCCGGCTGCGGGTGTTGCTTGGGGTCGCCGTAGACCTCGCTGGTGCTGGCGAGGAAAAAACGCGCTCGGTGCTCACGCGCCAGCTCCAACAGGAGATGCGTGCCGGTGCTGTTAGCGCGCATCGTCTCCAGCGGCCACTTGAGATACTTCGGCGGCGACGCGGGGCTGGCGAAGTGCATGACCCAATCGAGCCGCTCGCGTATCTCCAGCGGCTCGCTGATATCGTGTTCGATAAAGCGAAAGCGTGGATGGTCGTGGAGATGCTCGAGATTCTTCTCGCTTCCCGTAATGAGATTGTCCACCGCGATCACCCGATAGCCGTCGTCGAGCAGACGATCGGCCAAATGACTGCCGACGAAGCCGGCGGCCCCGGTAAACAGGACGGCACGGGGGCGGCCGCGGCGTAAATAACGGGTTCGGCGCACTTTCATCCACCACTCTCCTCATGTTTTTCCGGGCAGTGCAGGCATGCGAGTGACTTGCCGATTCCGGTGCATTTCATTTGTCGCGTGCCTGCAGCAAATTTGTAAATGAGGCCGTCCTGATGGTGTTCAAGCAGCCCGCCGTTACCGCGTATTCCGCTAAGATACTGATTCGCCCTAAGGCGCTCTCGGTTATCCCGAAACATCCCTGCTATTGAAACTAGCCCTTTCCAGCCCAATTTCGGGACTACGTGCGACCCGTCTCCGGCGGGTTTAACTGCATATTAATTCTCTAATGGTCCAGCTTCGCCGTAAGGCGGGTTTGGCGTCATTCCAATAGAAAATCAGCAGCATGCTTCGACAGAGAGTCTTTACTCGTTGCGCGGGCGGTACGCATGAGCGGTGAGCTGAGCGGCCGTCGAGCGCTGGTCAGCGGCGCAGCGTCGGGTATAGGGGCCGCTGTCGCGCGCGCATTGGCGCAGGCCGGGGCGCAGGTTCTGCTGACCGACAAGGACTCATCGGGCAGATTGAGCCCAGGCTGCGCTTTCCAGCGCGCGGATCTATGCGACCCCGAGGCCGTCGATGCCCTGTTCACTGCGGCCGGTGAATGGCTCGGCACGCCGGATGTGCTGGTGTCCTGCGCGGGCGTCGGCATTCACGAACGCCTCGACGAAGGCGATCCGGCGAAATGGGCACAAGTGTTCGAAGTGAATGTCATGGGGGCCCTCAGGCTGGTACGTGCCTTCGTGCCGGCCATGCTCGCGCAAGGGGGGGATGTCGTGTTCGTCAGCTCGGTGGCGGCGCGGCAGGCCTATCCCTGGGGCGGCGTGTACGCCGCGAGCAAGGCGGCGCTCGAGCGCATTGCCGAGACCCTGCGCCTGGAGACGCTGCCCAAGCTGAGGGTGCTGACGGTGGCGCCCGGCGTGGTTGATACCGCCTTCTTTGACCACATGATCAGTGGAACTCAAACAGCAGAAAGCATCGGTTTTGGCAGCGTCGGCCCCGATCAAATCGCCGAACTCGTCCTGTTTGCCCTCAGCCGGCCTTCCAATCTCGCTCTCAACGAACTCGTCGTAAGGCCGCGGGGGCAGCCGTTTTGAGCGGCGTCGGACAATCTAAGGAGAACCTGATGAGCAAAACCATACTGATAACCGGGGGCGCCGGTTTCATTGGCTCGCATCTGGCTGATCAGCTGCTGGCCCAGGGTTATCGCGTGCGGGCGCTGGACAACCTCTCGCCGCAGGTGCACGGCGAAGGCGCGCAGCGGCCCGAATATCTCGATGAGCGGGTGGAATTGGTCGTCGGCGACGTGCGCGATCGCGAGGCGGTGAAGCAGGCGCTGATGGGCGTCGACGGCGTTTTCCACTATGCCGCGGCGGTCGGTGTGGGGCAGTCCATGTACGAGGTGGCCGACTACACCGCCGTTAACAATCTCGGTACCGCCGTGCTGCTGGAGCAGCTCATCGAGCGCCCGGTGGAGAAGCTGGTGGTAGCCTCCAGCATGAGCCTCTATGGCGAAGGGCGCTATCGCGCCGCCGACGGCAGCCTGAGCGATCACGTGCGCCGCGACCGCGAGCAGCTCAAGCGCGGCGAGTGGGAGCCGCGCGATGCCGAGGGGCGACCCTACGTGCCGGTGCCCACCGCCGAGGATAAGCGGCCGGACCTTGCGTCGGTCTATGCCTTGTCCAAGTTCGATCAGGAGCGGCTGTGCCTGATGATCGGCGAGGCCTACGGCATCCCGACCACGGCGCTGCGGTTCTTCAACGTCTACGGCCCGCGCCAGGCCCTCTCCAACCCTTATACCGGCGTGCTGGCGATCTTCGCCTCGCGTTACCTGAACGGCAATCCGCCCCTGATCTTCGAGGACGGAGAGCAGAAGCGCGACTTCGTCAGCGTGCACGACATTGCGCGCGCCTCGGTGCTGGCCTACGAGAGCGAAGCCGCCGCAGGCGAAGTCTTCAATATCGGCAGCGGCAATGCCTACACGGTGCGCGAGATCGCCGAGCACTTGGCAGGGGTGCTGGATCGCGCCGATCTCGCGCCGGAGATCACTGGCAAGTACCGCGTGGGCGACATCCGCCATTGCTTCGCCGATATCGGTAAGGCGCGCGAGGTTCTGGGCTATGCGCCGCTGGTCGACTTCGACACCGGGCTGCAGGAGCTGGCCGAGTGGCTGCCGCAGGCGCAGGCTGAAGACCGGGTCAATGCCGCGCGCGACGAGTTGATGGCGCGCGGGCTCGCAATCTAGCGGCTCCCGGGCAAGCACGCAGGAGGCATCTATGACAACACAAGCCGTTCGTCCGTCCGGTGAGGGCCCCGAGATCGGCATCCTGGAATGGTTCTACTTCCAAGACTATGACGCCGTCGAGCAGGCGGTCGTCGATCTCAGGCGCCTGGGCGTGCGCCAGCTCCGCTTCGGGTTCTCTTGGGCCGACTACTTTCGCGAGGAAGGCCCCGCCTGGTTCGATTATCTGGTGCCGAAGCTGGCCGAAGTCTGTGAGTTGCTGCCGTGTTTCGTCTACACGCCGCCGTCGCTGGGCGAGCAGCCGTACACCGCGTCGCCGCCGCGCGACCTGCGCAGCTACGCCGATTTCATCGACCTCTGCATCACTCGCTACGGGCGCTACTTCGACTATGTCGAGCTCTGGAACGAGCCCAATAACATTCGCGAGTGGGACGTAAACCTCGATTGGTCGTGGGAAAAGTTCGCGACCATGATCGGCAGCGCCGCTTACTGGGCGCATCAGCGCGGCAAGAAAACCGTACTCGGCGGCATGAGCCCCATCGATCCGAACTGGCTCCACACCATGTTCCGGCTGGGCTTGATGGAGCATATCGACGTGGTGGGCTTGCACGGTTTCCCAGGCAGCTATGACATCATCCACGAGGGCTGGAAGACACAGATCCGCCGCATCCGCCAGGTGTTGGACGACTACGGCAGCAAGGCCGATCTCTGGATCACCGAAGTCGGTTACCCGACCTGGAAGCACGATGAGTTCGAGCAGATCGAGGTGTTCAACGACCTGCTCGGCCTGCCCATCGAACGCGCGTACTGGTTGTGCCTGCAGGACCTGCCCTCGCACCGGCCGTCCACGGCGGGCTATCACCGCGACCCGCGCGACTACCACTTTGGGCTCAAGACCGAAGCCGGTCAGGAGAAGCTGCTGTTTCGCATCTGGGCCGAGCAAGGCCAGGAAGGGGTGCGCGAGGCGGCTGGCTGGGCGCAGCCGGTGGCGGGCTTGTCCCGCCGCGGCGAGCTCAGCCTGATCACCGGCGGCGCCGGCTTCGTTGGCTCCAACCTCGCTGATCGCCTGCTCGCCGAGGGCAAGCCGGTGCGCATCATCGACAACCTATCCCGGCCCGGCGTCGAGCGCAATCTGGAGTGGCTGCGCAGCCGCCACCATGGCAAGTTCGAGTTCGTTCCGGCAGATCTGCGCAACCCCTTTGCGCTCGAACCGGTCATGGAAGGCGTGCGCACCGTCTTCCACCTAGCCGCGCAGGTGGCGGTGACGACCAGCCTGGAGCGGCCCATGGAAGATTTCCAGATCAACCTGCAGGGCACGCTCAACCTGCTCGAGGCGGCGCGGCGCCAGAAGCAGGTGCCGAATGTCATCTTCTCGTCCACCAACAAGGTCTATGGCAGTTTGCCGGATGTGGGCCTGGAGCAGGTGGGGCAGCGCTATTTGCCTGTCGACGACGACTTGCGCGCCCATGGCGTCTCCGAGCAGCGCATGCTTGACTTTCACAGCCCCTATGGTTGCTCCAAGGGCGGCGCCGACCAATACATCATCGATTACGCGCGTTGTATGGGCGTACCCAGTGTCGTGTTCCGCATGAGTTGTATCTACGGGCCGCGTCAGTTCGGTACCGAGGATCAGGGTTGGGTGGCGCACTTTCTGATTCGCGCGCTCAAGGGCGAGCCGATCACGCTTTACGGCGACGGCATGCAGGTGCGCGACATTCTCTTCGTCGACGATCTGATCGACGCCTTCCAGCTTGCCGCGGCGCGTGTGCCGGAACTGGTCGGCCGTGCCTTCAACATCGGCGGCGGACCGGCCAATACCGTAAGCCTGCTCGAGGTCGTCGACCGCATCGCCGAGCTGCAAGGCGCGCGCCCGAATATCCGCTTCGCCGACTGGCGCCCGGGCGATCAGCGCTATTACTGCTCGGATACCCGAGCGTTCGGCGCTGCTACCGGCTGGGCTCCCAGAGTCGGTGTGCAACAGGGTATTGCCCGCCTCAACGAATGGCTGGCCGGTTCCTACGTCATCCAAGAACAAATGCGCAGGATCGCCTGATGAAGCTTTGGTACTTGCGTAAAACAATCAAGCCGCCTGTGGGCGCGGCGGCCATGCCGCGACCCGATTCAGTGCATAGGCCCTTGGCCGAGATAGACGGTGGGTTCGCCATGTCGACGGGCTCGGGTAGGAGGCAGTCATGCGCATCCTGATGTCGGCGGACACGGTGGGCGGCGTGTGGAGCTATGCGCTGGAACTCGCGCGCGGGCTCACCGAGGCCGGCGACGAGGTGCTGATCGCCGCCATGGGCGGACGCATGAACGCGGCACAGCGCGCCGCCGCGGAGGCTGTTCCCGGCTTGCGGGTCGAAGACAGCGATTTCGCCCTTGAGTGGATGCAGGACCCCTGGCTTGACCTCGACCGCGCCGCGCTCTGGCTGCGCAAGCTGGAGCGCGGTTTTCGCCCCGACATCGTGCACCTCAACCACTATGCCCACGGCAACCTGCCGTGGCGCGCGCCGGTGGTCGTGGTAGCGCATTCCTGCGTCTATTCCTGGCACCGCGGGGTCAAGCGCGCGGCGCCGGCGCCGGAGTGGCAGCGCTACCGTCGCGTCGTGCGCGCGGGGCTCGCCGCGGCGGACCGGGTCGTCGCGCCGACGCGGGCCATGCTTGCAGATGCCGAACACTTCTACGGCCCATTTCGCAGCCGGTGTGTAATCGCCAACGGCAGGCGCGAGCAGGACTATCCCATCGGCATCAAGCGTGAACGCGTGCTCAGCGCCGGCAGGCTTTGGGACGAAGCGAAGAATGTACGCGCCTTGACGGGCATCGCTCAACGGCTGCCGTGGGAAGTCGCCGTGGCCGGCGAGACGGCGCATCCGGACGGCGGCGAGACGACCGTGGCCGGTGTGACGTATCTCGGCCGGCTCGATGCCGAGGCCATGCGCTCGGCCTACGCCGAGGCATCCATCTACGCCCTGCCGGCGCGCTACGAGCCCTTCGGCTTGTCGGTGTTGGAGGCCGCGTTGGCCGGCTGTGCCCTGGTTCTGGGCGATATTCCCAGCCTGCGCGAGCTTTGGGATGGCTGTGCGCGCTTCGTGCCGCCTGAGGATGGCGCCGCGTTGGAGCACGCCTTAGGCGCATTGATGGAGTCGCCGCAGGAGCGCCTCAACCTGGCGGCGCGGGCGCGGCACCGCGCTCGTGAATATTCCGCCGAGCGTATGACCGAAAACTACCGAGAACTTTACTGGGAGCTGCTGCAGGCACGCATGCAGCCGCGCCGGGGAGCCCTGAAATGCATATCGTGATGTTCTACCACTCCTTGTTGTCGGACTGGAACCACGGCAACGCCCACTTTCTACGTGGCGTGGTTTCCGAGCTGCAGCGCCGCGGGCATAGCGTTACCGTCTACGAGCCTGCCGACGGCTGGAGTCTGAGTAACCTGCGTCGCGACCACGGCGAGCGTGCCGTGGCTGATTTCAAGAAGGCGTATCCCGGGCTGGAAAGCCGTTTCTACAAGCTGGATCGACTCGATCTCGACGCCGCCCTGGACGGCGCGGATCTGGTCATCGTCCACGAGTGGAGCGATCACGAGCTGGTGCAGCGCATTGGCGAGCACCGGGATCGTAGCGGCGATTACGTGCTGCTTTTCCACGATACCCACCACCGCTCGGTGAGCGAGCGGGAAAGCATGGCGCGCTACCGGCTCGAGCACTACGACGGCGTGCTCGCCTTCGGCGAAGTCATTCGTGAACTTTACGAGCGCAACGGCTGGACGCGCCGTGCTTTCACCTGGCACGAAGCGGCCGACACCCGGATCTTTCGCCCGCGCCCCGATGAGGCGCGCGAGGGCGATCTGGTCTGGATCGGCAACTGGGGCGACGGGGAACGTACCGAGGAACTGCAGCGTTATCTGCTCGATCCCGCCCGTGATTTGCGCCTACGCAGCGTCATCCACGGCGTGCGCTACCCGGTGAGCGCGCTGATCGCGCTTGCTCGCGCCGGCGTGGATTACCGCGGCTTCCTGCCCAACTACCGGGCGCCGGAGGTTTTCGCGCGGTACAGCGTAACCGTGCACGTACCGCGGCGCCCTTACGTCGAAGCCCTGCCGGGCATTCCGACCATTCGCGTGTTCGAGGCACTGGCCTGCGGCATTCCTTTGGTCAGCGCGCCCTGGAGCGATAGCGAGGGATTGTTCACGCCGGGTGAAGACTTTTTGATTGCCCGCGACGGCGCCGAAATGTGCCGCTGCCTCAGAGCAGTGATTGCGGACACGGCGATGGCCGAGGAGCTGTCTCGGCGCGGGCTGGAAACGATACGAAGCCGCCATACCTGCGCTCATCGCGTGGACGAGCTGATGAGTATCTACGACAGCATCGGCGGCGTAAAACTACAGGAGCGCACGGCATGAGCAAGGGAATGAAGTTCGCGTTCTTCGGCTCCAGCCTGGTTTCGGCCTACTGGAACGGTGCCGCGACCTATTACCGCGGTATGGTCCGCAACCTGGCCGAGCGGGGGCACCGGGTTAGTTTCTACGAGCCCGATGCCTACGAGCGCCAGGCCCACCGCGATATGGAAGATCCGGACTGGGCGCGCGTGGTGGTTTACGACAACGACCCCGTCGCGCTGGAACGGGCCTTGGACGATGCCGCCAGCGCCGATGTGCTCATCAAGACCAGCGGCGTGGGCGTATTCGACGCTTATCTGGAGCAGGCCGTGCTGGCGCGGCGGCGTCCGGGGCAGATCGTGGCGTTCTGGGATGTTGATGCCCCGGCCACCCTGGACCGGGTGCAAGGCGATCCGAACGATCCCTTTCGCGCATTGATCCCGCAATACGATTTCATCTTCACCTATGGCGGCGGCCAGCCGGTGATCGACGCCTATACGGCGCTGGGCGCGCGAATCTGTGTGCCTATTTATAACGGCTTGGATACGCACACGCACTTCCCCGTGGAGCCCGATCCGCGCTTTAGCGGCGACCTCGCTTTCGTCGGCAATCGCTTGCCGGACCGCGAAGCCCGCGTCGAGCAGTTCTTCCTAGAGGCGGCCAAGCGCTGCCCCGGCATGCGCTTTCTGCTCGGCGGCAATGGCTGGAGCGACAAGCCCATGCCTGACAATGTGCGCTACCTGGGGCACGTCTACACCCGCGATCACAACGCCATCAACGCCACGCCGCGCGCGGTACTCAACATCAGCCGCGAGAGCATGGCGCGCTACGGTTTCTCCCCGGCGACGCGGGTATTCGAAGCCGCCGGCGCCGGGGCCTGCCTGATCACCGATGCCTGGAAGGGCATCGAGCAGTTCCTGACGCCCGGCGAAGAAGTGCTCGTTGCCGAGAGCGGCGAGGAAGTCGCGGAACACCTGCGCGCGCTCTCGCCGGAACGTGCCGCGCGCATCGGCCGGGCGGCGCTGGCTCGGGTGCGTGCAGAACATACCTACGCCCATCGCGCCGAGCAGCTGGAAGCGGTACTGGAAGGGCGCAGCAATAGCGAGCAACGGAGGCGGGCAGTATGAATATCGTCATCTTGGGCCTCTCGATCACGTCGTCCTGGGGCAACGGTCATGCCACCACCTACCGCGGGCTGGTGCGAGAACTCGACGGCCTGGGGCATCGCGTTACCTTCCTGGAGCGCGACGTGCCTTGGTACGCCAACAGTCGCGACCTGCCCGAGCCGCCCTACGGCCGCACCCTGCTCTACAGTGATTTGGACGAATTGCGGAGCCGCCATGGCGCGCTGGTGCGCGATGCCGATGCCGTCATTGTCGGCTCCTACGTGCCGGACGGCGTCGAAGTCGGGCGCTGGGTGGTAGAAACGGCGCGCGGCGTGACCGCCTTCTACGATATCGATACACCGGTAACGCTGGCGAAGCTCGCTCGCGAGGACTACGAATACCTCCACCCGGAGCTTATCGCCCAATACCATTTGTATCTCTCCTTTACCGGCGGCCCCACGCTGGGGCGGCTCGAGCATAAGTACGGCTCGCCGATGGCGCGTGCCTTGTACTGCTCCTTCGATCCCGAGCTGTACTATCCGGAGTCCGTGCCGGCGCGCTGGGATCTCGGCTACCTCGGGACCTATAGCATCGATCGCCAGCCCACCGTGGATGAGCTGCTGGTCGAGCCGGCGCGCCAGCGCCCCGAGGCGCGCTTCATCGTCGCCGGGCCGCAGTACCCCGACGACATTGCCTGGCCGGACAACGTCGAGCGCATTGACCATATTCCGCCGCCGCGCCACCGTAACTTCTATAACGCTCAGCGGTACACGCTGAACGTTACCCGCGCCGATATGATCGAGGCCGGCTACAGTCCCAGTGTGCGCCTGTTCGAGGCGGCGGCCTGTGCGACCCCGGTGATCTCCGATTACTGGGCCGGGCTCGATAGTCTGTTCACGCCGGGCGAGGAGATTCTTATCGCCCAGTCGTCGGCCGAAGTGCTGGCGTACCTGCGCGAAATCCCGGAATCGGCCCGCCGCACCATGGGCGAGCGTGCGCGCGAACGGGTGTTGAGCGAGCATACCGCGGCTCACCGCGCGTGCGAGCTGGTGAACTACCTCGCTCAGGCTGCCGCCGCCCATCCGAGGCAGGAGAAGGTGAGTAATGGATGATGAACTGCCGACCCTGCAAGCCACGGGCGGTGGAACTGCGGGCGAGCAGGACGAGGACATCCGTCGACTCGGGCCTTGGTTCCACAATCTGCACCTGCCCGGCGGGCGCCAGACCGCGCCGAACCACCCGTTAGGCGATTTTCCGGCGTTCAAGTGGGCGCAGCTTGCCCCCTGCCTCCCCGAGGACCTGAGCGGCTGGCGAGTGCTGGATATCGGCTGCAATGCCGGGTTCTACAGCTTCGAGCTCGCTAAGCGAGGTGCCGATGTGCTCGGCATCGATCACGATGAGCACTATCTGGAGCAGGCGCGGTGGGCGGCGCGACAGTTCGGCCTTGAGACGCGGACCCGCTTCGAGCGTCGCGGCGTCTATGAACTCGCGCACGATCCGCAAACTTACGACCTGATCCTGTTCATGGGCGTGTTCTACCACCTGCGCTATCCGTTGCTCGCCCTGGACCTGGTTGCGCGGCGCGTGAAACGGCTGATGGTGTTCCAGAGCCTGAGCATGCCGGGCGACGCCGTCATGGAGGACACCGACAGCAAGCGCATCGACGAACGCAAAGTCATGCTCGAACCGGGGTGGCCGAAAATGGCGTTCATCGAGCACCAGCTCGCTGGCGACCCTACCAATTGGTGGGCGCCCAACCGCGCCGGAATCATCGCCATGCTGCGTTCGGCCGGGCTGCTGGTCGAGCGCGAGCCGGGCGACGAGATGTTTCTCTGCCGGCCTCAGGCGTCTCCCCCTCACGCCGAGGCGGTGGCAGCCGCGCTGGCCGAAGTCCAGAAAGGCTTCTGCGGCAAGGCCTGAACTCGCCGCGAGCGGCTTTGAAAGACCTGTCCGGGCCCATAAGGAGTTAGCGATTGGTGCCGAACGTGGCAAGTGATCGCGAATCGCCTGAAGGGGGTCCGATGCGAATCAGACATGCGGTATTTATCTTGGTGCTCGCGGGCGGCCTTGTTGCGTGCGAGGACGAAACGCCGACGCCCGAGGTCGAGGAAGAACTCGGGGTGGCGTCGGAGGACGAGCCCGCCTTCATCTCCGAGGACGAGGTCAGCGCGGCGCCGCCGGGCGTGCCGGAGCGTGCGGAAACCGACCCGAAACTGGCGGCCGAGCGTTTCTTTCAGGTCGTCAAAGACGGAGAGGATTCCGAGGTAAC
>JAJUGG010000030.1 GCA_029268285.1 Ectothiorhodospiraceae bacterium
CGTTAGCTGCGATCCTGTGAGCTACGTCCGTCGAGTAGGGAGCACAGGCACTCTCCAGTCGACGGCCAGCGGGATTTAGGCCGCTAGAGCGTAGTTTTCGTCGTTGGCAACTATTTTAAGTTGGTAGCTCTTTTTTACGAGGAAGAAGCTACATCCTCGGCATGCACCTCGGGTTTCACGACCTGCGTCGAAACCATGTCGCCCCCAAAGTCTAAATACTCAGACAGTGTAACCGACTCAAAGGTTCCCGGCGAGTGCTTGAGAGTTCGGATCTTGGTTCCGTCCGGCTCGTCGCAGCGCGCCCTCAGAGTCTAACCGAATGGTGCTGTGCATTAAGCCCAGCGCGTCCGGATACCATCTTAGACAGCCTGGAATAGAAAAGTTTCAGGCTTTGTGCTTGAGCAGGCGCTCTTTCTGCCGCTGCCAGTCCTGGTCTTTCTTAGTGGCGCGTTTATCGTACTGCTTCTTACCCTTGGCCAGGGCGATTTCGAGCTTGGCGCGCCCGCGCTTCCAGTGCAGGTTGAGCGGGATGAGCGTGTAGCCTTCGCGCTCTACCGCGCCGATCAGGCGATCGATCTCGCGCTTGTTCAGTAGCAGCTTACGGGTGCGCGTCGGGTCGGGGTGAATATGGGTGGAGGCGGTCGGCAGAGGTGTGAAGTTCGCGCCGAGCAGGTAGCACTCGCCTTTACGGATGGTGACGTAGGCTTCCTGCAGACTTGCGCGGCCGGCGCGCAGGCTCTTTACTTCCCACCCTTCGAGCACGAGGCCGGCCTCGAACTGCTCCTCGATGAAGTAGTCGTGCCGTGCCTTGCGGTTGACCGCGATCGTGGCGCTGGGCGCCTTTTGTTTAGCCTTTTGCTTGCTCACGGGCGCCATTGTAGCGAGCCCGCGCCGCCTCGACTAGCGCTCCGCTCTTGCGGGGCGCTGGGAAACTCCCGGACAATGACGGCACAGCAAGAATACTAAGGGGTGCTCGCTTGAGTTCGCTGCGGCGACCACTGCACGGTCTGTGGTCGGGTTCGGCCGTCTTCGTCCTTGCCGTGGCAGGGTTGGCGATCGGGCTCGGTAATTTCTGGCGTTTTCCCGCACTGGCGGGCAATCACGGCGGTGGGTACTTTGTGCTCGCGTACGTAGTCTGCATGCTGATGCTGGGGTTGCCTTTGCTGGTTGCGGAAGTGGCTCTGGGTCGGCGGGGGCGGCGCAGCGCGGCGCTGTCGTTGGCGGAGATCGCCGGGGAAGAGGGGCGTCATCGGATCTGGCAGGTCTTCGGCTGGGCAGGCGCGCTTGCGGCGGTGCTGCTGGTATCTACCTACGGTGTGGTCGGCGGCTGGATACTCGGCTACATCTTCCGGGTTGCCGGCGGTGCATTTGTCCATGCCGACCCGCTGGAGGCCGCGGATGCTTTTCAGAGCTTCGTCCGCGACCCGGAGCGCCTGCTCGCCTGGCACACGCTGTTTATTGCCGTGGTGGTAATGGTGGTGGGGCGAGGCGTGCGCTGGGGACTCGAAGAAGCCGTGCGCTGGTTCATGCCGATGCTGCTCGGCATCCTCGCCGTGCTAGTCGTCTACACGGTGCTGGAGGCGGACTGGCGGTTTGCGGTGCGCGAATTGTTCTGGCCGGCTGCTGACGAGTTGAGCCTGAAGACCCTGGGGCTGGCCTTGCAGCAGGCTTTTTATAGCCTTAGCCTCGGCGTGGGCGCAGTGCTCTGCTACGGCGCTTACCTCGACTCCAAGGCCTCCATCGCGCGAGTGTCGATTGCGGCGGTGGTGTTGGACCTTGCGGTTGCGCTTCTCGCCGCGGTGCTGATCTTTGCGATCCTTGCGCAGAGTGGCGGTATGGGGCTGGCGTGGCATTCGGGTCCGGAACTCATATTTCAGGCATTACCGCTCGCTTTCGGGCAAATGAGTAATGGCACCTGGTTCGGCACATTGCTGTTCCTGATGCTTGCCTTTGCTGCCTGGACCTCCGCTATCGCTTTGCTCGAGCCTGCGGTGGCTTTGCTAGTCGAGCGTTTTGAGCTCGATCGTCCGACTGCGGCCAGCTATCTCGGTTTGATCGTGTGGGCGCTGGGGCTGGTTTCGCTGCTGTCCTTCAACCTTTGGGAGCATGTGCGACCGCTGGGGGAGTGGGCGCGGTTTCGTGACAGCACCCCCTTCGATTTGGTTAACTTCATGGCCGCCAATATCCTTCTCCCTGTAGGTGGGTTCGGTTTGGCAGTGTTCGCCGGTTGGCGGGTATCGCGGATGACGTTACAGCTGGAGCTCGGTTCCGGCCGGATGTTCGGTTTGTGGCTGATCAGTGTGCGTTTCCTGGTGCCGGTGGCGGCGGTTTTGGTGTTTTTACAGGGGCTGGGCTATCTGACCTAGTCCGCTGACGATCGAGGCAAGATGAGCGAAATCTCCCGAAGCGCATTGGTCCCGCACTCGGCCGAGCAGATGTTCGAGTTGGTCTCCGCGGTGGAGCAGTACCCGGAGTTTCTGCCCTGGTGCGGCGGCAGCGAAGTACTGAGCCGGGACGAGGACCAGATGAAGGCAACCATCATCATCGCGAAGGGCGGCTTAGAGAAATCCTTTACGACGGTGAATCGCTTGCAGTACGGCAAGATGATGGAAATGCGACTGGTCGAGGGGCCGTTTCGGCACCTGGAAGGCTTCTGGCGGTTTCAGAAGCTGCGCGAGGATGCCTCTAAGGTGTCGCTGAATCTGGAGTTCGAGTTCTCGAATCGACTGCTGTCCATGGCGTTTGGGCGGATTTTTACCCAGATTGCCAACACCATGGTGGACGCATTCGTGAAGCGCGCGGATCAGGTATATGGCCGTGGCCACTGATAACGGGCGCTTCGAAGTGGAGGTGGCCTATGCGCGCCCGGACGAGCAGGTCATCGTAACCGTAATGGCGGAACCAGGCGTGACGCTGGAGCAGGCGGTTGCGCGCTCGGGGCTGCTGGAGCGCTTCCCCGAAATCGATCTCGAGCGCAATGCGGTAGGGGTGTTCGGTAAGCCCGTCAAGCGAGATGCCCTGCTGCGCCCCCGAGATAGAGTGGAAATCTATCGGCCGCTCATCGCGGATCCCAAGGAAGCCCGGCGTCAGCGCGCGCGGCGCTGACTTAACGCCGCTGCGACCAAGGGTTGATCAGCCGCTCAGGGAAGGGTCCTGCGGCTCGAAGTCACCCGTTACCCGTACCAGTCGGTCGCCCTCGAAAAACACCGTCAGGCGCTTTTGCTCGGCTTCGCCGTGCCCGGGCTGCAGACGAGACACGTAATCCCAGCGATCGGGCTGGAAGGGATCTTCGATCATGGGCGAGCCGAGCACGAATTTGACTTGGCTGCGGGTCATGCCGGCGCGCAGAGTCGCGACCATATCCTCATCGATATAATTGCCTTGCCGCACATCGGGTCGATAGACGAACGGCAAACTATCGACGGAACAGCCGATTTGAGTCAGGGCGAGAACGAGAATCAGAATTAGTTGTCGCATAGTTATGGATAGTCGGCTTCGCGTCGGGCGATAATAGCCCAGTACCGAGTCTCATGCTATTTGGCGCGCTCCAGGGCCTTGTTTCCTTCCGGCCGGGCCTGGTGCGCTGAAAGCGCCGATAGTCGAGGCGCGGTCCCGCACCGTGTCCCGGACCGTTTGTTAGATATATTGCCAGGGATGAGGCTATGACTACATATAACAGACGGCCCGCGACACGGTACCACCTGCACGTACGGTAAATCACAGGGGGGTACGTTGGAATCTAAAGATCTTCGAAAGGCGGGCCTCAAGGTCACTTTGCCGCGGCTGAAAATCCTGGAAATGCTCGGGCAGAGTGAGAACCGGCACTTGACGGCAGAGGATGTGTACAAGGCTCTGCTGGAGTCCGGCGATGATATCGGCCTGGCTACGGTCTACCGCGTACTGACCCAGTTCGAATCCGCTGGCATCGTGCAGCGGCATTATTTCGAAGGCAATCAGTCCGTATTCGAACTGGCTGAGGAAGACCACCACGATCACATGGTCTGCATCAGCTGCGGCAACATCGTGGAGTTCTACGATCCTGTCATCGAGAAGCGGCAGGAAGAGGCGGCGCGTGAGCGCGGCTTCGAACTGACCGATCACTCGCTGATTCTCTACGGCCGCTGCAGCGATTGTCAGCAAAAGGGATAGCCGGTCGTTCGGACGGTGCCCGACCTGCCGGTCGGGCACCGTGCCGTTTTAGCGGCTGATCAGTCCTGCTGTGCGCGCTCCAGCATTTCCTGGGCATGGTTGCGCGTACTGGTCGTTATTTCCACACCGCCTAGCATGCGGGCAAGTTCGTCTACACGAGACTGCTGCGGTAGCGGCTCCACCAGGGTGCGCGTACTGCCGCCCTCGCTGCGCTTGCTGACCCTGAATTGATGGTGGGCTTGCGCGGCGACTTGCGGCAGATGGGTGACGCAGAGAACTTGCCGCACGGCGCCTAAGGCGCGTAACTGGCGCCCGACCACTTCAGCGACCGCGCCGCCGATGCCTACATCGGCTTCGTCGAATACCAGCGTCTCGATTCGGCTTGTGTTTACTGTGGCGACTTGCACGGCAAGTCCGATGCGTGACAACTCGCCGCCGGAGGCAACCTTGCTGAGTGGCCCCATGGACATGCCGGGGTTGGTGCGCACCTCGAATTCCACATGGTCCAGCCCGTGCCGGGATGCTTTGCGGTTCGGGTCGTGGTCGACTCGAACGCGTAGTTCGGCGCCAGGCATGCCCAGTTCGTGAATGAACGCGTTGGCGCGTTCAGCAAGGCTTGCGGCGGCTTCTTTACGTGCTTCGGACAGTGCTTCAGCTGCGCGCCGGTAGGCAGTGTCGGCGTCGGCAAGCTGTTTGTGCAGGCGCTCCACGCGCTCTTCGCCGCCCTCTAGCTGCTCGAGCTCTGTACGCAGCGTTTCCAGCCGTTCCGGCAGTTCCTCGGGGCGCACGCGATGCTTGCGCGCGAGATCGGTGAGTAGACCGATGCGCTGCTCGACCCAGGCAAGGCGCTCTGGGTCTATATCTAACGCCTCGCTATACCGGCGCAGGCTGTCGCAGCCTTCTTCGAGCTGAATCATCGCACCGTTGACCAGCTCCAGGGCTTCTTCCAGTCCGCTGTCCAGCCGCGCTAGCCGCTGCAGTTCCGCTACCGCATGGCTGAGCACGCTCTGGGCGCTGGTTTCGTCTTCATAGAGCATGCCGAGTAGGCCTTGGCTGCTCTGGATCAGGTCGCCGGCGGCGGCTAGGCGGCGTTGCTCGGCGTCCAGGTCCAGGATCGCGTCGCGGTCGAGTTCCAGTGCGTCCAGTTCGCCGACCTGAAAGCGCAGTAGATCGAGGCGGTCCTGGTAATCATCCAGGCCCTCTAGCGCGTCCAATTCGCGCTTGATCGCGCTGTAGCGCTCATAAGCTTCCGCAACGGCGTCAAGCTTGTCTCGATGGCCGCCGAAGTCGTCTAGGGTCTGGCGCTGAATATCACGCCGCATCAGCGATTGGTGGGCGTGCTGGCCGTGGATATCGACGAGCTGCTCGCCGAGCTCCCGCAGCAAGTTCAGTGGGACCGGGGTGCCATTGATATAGCCTTTGGAGCGGCCGTTGGCTTGGATGACTCGGCGCAGCATGCAGGTGTCGTCGCTGTCCAGGTCGTGTTCGGTAAGCCAAGCATGCACGGGGCTGTCTTCGGCAAGTTCGAAGGTCGCCGTGATTTCGGCGCGCTCCGCCCCTACGCGCACGGTATCGCTGTCGGCCTTGTCGCCCAGGCATAGCCCCAGGGCGTCGAGCAAAATGGATTTGCCGGCGCCGGTTTCACCGGTGAGGGCGCTCATCTGGCCTTCGAAATCGAGGTCGAGCGCGTCGACGATTGCGAAATCGCGGATATGGATGTGGCTTAGCATGCCGAGTTCTCTGCCTGGTCAGCGCGATGATTATTCGCCGGATCGATTATAAGAGCGTTCCGACGCTTGTGGAGTCGCTGCAATAAGAGTCTATCCGCATATCCCGGAACGCTGCGGCGAGCACGGTGCGCGGATAGGCGTTATGTCAGCAGACGAAGGCGCTTAGCGCAACTTGATGTCGCCCCAGCGGAGCTTGGCGCGGAGGATGTCGAAGTAGCGGTACCGCGGCGGGTGCATGATGCGCACCTTGCGTTTGTGGCGGCGGATCGTCAGCCGGGCGTCAGGTGGCAGGCCGAGATCGGCTTGGCCGTCGCAGCTGATGCCGACACGATCTAAAGCGTCGGAGCTGACTTCGATTTCGATCTCGTTCTCGGAGCCGATCACCAGCGGGCGATTGCTGAGCGTGTGCGGACTGATCGGTAGTAGGACCATCGCGCCCACCGAGGGGTGCATGATCGGCCCGCCGCTTGCCATTGCATAGGCGGTGGAGCCTGTCGGGGTGGCGACGATGAAGCCGTCTGCGCGATAGTCGGTGATCAACTCCTGATTCACGTAGACAGTGAAGTCGATCATGCGAGCCGTGTTCCACTTATAGAGCACGACGTCGTTCAGTGCGATGGCGCTGCTCAACACCTTGCCGTCGCGCCGTATCTCGGCATGCAGCAAGTCGCGCACGTCTTCGATGTAGTCGCCGCCCAAGATGCGGTCGAGCTCTTCCAGGCGGCTGGGCGATACGTCGACCAGAAAGCCCAGGCGACCGCGGTTGATTCCGAGGATGGGCACGTCATGATCGACGGCCAGACGCGCAGTATGCAGCAATGTGCCATCGCCGCCGACGGAAATGATTACGTCAGCGGAATCGGCCAGTGCGTGGTGGGGGACCCGCTGCCAAGCCGGATCGTCGTCGACGATATCGGCGTCAACCAGTATCCTGCGTCCCTTCTGCCCAAGATGATGAGCGATACGCTGGATGGTCTCGACGACGGCGGTATCGGACGGTTTTCCGGTTATGGCGATGGTCGCGAACTGTTCGGTCATTTTGCGGGTCCAAGAAACTGGCGGAAACTTATCACGTTGCCTCCTGCTCGGCTAGGCGTTGCTGGTTGTGGCCCGAGTGGAACGATCCTAATGCGCGAACTATTAGACGGTCGCCGCGTCCTTGACAGGCGGGAGGCTTGTTGTTAGCTTCGCTGTTAGCACTCTCGACCGTCGAGTGCTAACAGCGACAAGGTGACGGCCATCGAGCATCGCTGATTGTTATGGCAAACAAGGATTTTCAAGAGCTGGGTGAGCGCGCGCAGTACCTGTTAAAGGTGCTGATACAGCGTCATATTCGCGACGGCCAACCGGTCGGCTCGCGTGCGCTGACGCGCGACTCCGGCCTGGCGCTGAGTCCGGCAACGGTGCGCAATGTTATGTCCGATCTCGAGGAGATGGGGTACATCCAGTCTCCTCACACCTCGGCGGGACGCATCCCGACCGACAAGGGCTATCGCTTCTTTGTCGATAGCCTGCTGAGCGTGAAGCCGCTCAAGGTACCGGAGGTGGATCGGTTGCGCATCCATCTCGAAGCGAGCGGCGGCACTCAGACGTTGGTGGATTCGGCGTCCAACCTGTTGTCCGGCCTAACGCGGCTTGCCGGCGTCGTGACCTTGCCCAAGCGCGAACTCGTGGCCTTGCGCGAAATCGAGTTCCTGCCGCTGTCGGGCAACCGCGTGCTGGCGGTCATGGTCATGAACGGCCAGGAAATCCAGAATCGCGTCTTCGACACCGACCGCCCGTACAGCCGCGCCGAATTGCGCGCAGTGGCGAACTACCTCAATCAGCAGTTCGCCGGCCGCGACGTGCGCAGCGTGCGTCAGCGCTTGCTCGAAGACATGCGTGCCCACCAGGAGCACGTGAGCCAGCAAATGCGCTCGGTGGTGTCGGTGGCGCAGCGTCTGTTCGCGGATGACGAGGCCGAGGACGACTATGTCCTTGCCGGTCAGACCAATCTCATGGAGTTCGCCGAGCTGTCCAACGTCGAGAAGCTGCGCGAGCTGTTCGAAGCCTTTACCCGCAAGCGCGACATCCTGCACCTCCTGGATCGTAGCCTCAATGCCGATGGCGTTCAGATCTTCATCGGGCAGGAGTCGGGCTATCAGGTTTTCGATGGTTGCAGCCTGGTTACGTCGACCTATACGGCGGATGGCGAGGTGCTGGGAGTGCTCGGCGTGATCGGGCCGACACGCATGCCTTACGAGCGGGTAATTCCGATCGTCGACCTGACGGCGCGCCTGCTTGGAAGCGCATTGAAGTCGGGGGATGAACCCCCACAGTGATCGGTTTGAGTTGTCGCCGAGGCCGAATGACAGACACGTGATTGAATGGAGCAGAGTCGATGGCAGATGCAGATCAGGACAAGCGGCCCGAGTCGGAGCAGGTCGAGCAGCCGGAAGGCGCTGAGGCGGCTCCGGCCAAGGATACGGCGCAGCTCGAGCAGGAGTTAGCCGAGGCGCGCGAGAAGGCCGACGAGAACTGGAACCAGTTTCTGCGCGCGCGCGCGGAGCTCGATAACACCCGTCGTCGGGCCGAGCGGGAGCTGGAGCAGGCGCAGAAGTACGCCGTCGAAAAATTCGCCAATGAGATGCTGTCCGTCAAGGACAGCTTGGAAATGGGGGTGGCCGCCTCTCAGGAGGCTGACGCCGACATCGTTAAGGTTCGCGAGGGCTTGGAGTTGACCCTGAAGATGCTCCGGCAGGCGCTGGAGCGTTTCGAAGTGGTCGAAGTGAACCCGCTGGGCGAGCGCTTCGATCCGGCGCGGCATGAGGCGATGGCGGCTCAGGAGTCCCAGGAGCAGGAAGCGAACACGGTGCTGCACGTAGTGCAAAAAGGCTACATGCTGCACGACCGGCTGCTACGTCCGGCCATGGTCATCGTCGCTAAGGCGCCGAGCGGTGGAAACGCGAGCGGCAGCATCGACGAGCAGGCCTGACCCCTTAATCGCAACCAACGAAAATTTACGCTAGCCGATCGGATAGGCAGCCGAGCAAACTTTAGGAGTCAAGCATGGCGAGAATCATCGGAATCGACCTCGGTACGACCAACTCTTGCGTCGCTGTAATGGACGGCGGCAAGCCGCGGGTTATCGAGAATAGCGAAGGCGACCGTACCACCCCGTCCGTGGTCGCGTTCACCGAAGACAATGAGGTGCTGGTCGGCGCGCCCGCCAAGCGCCAGGCGGTGACCAACCCGCAGAACACCTTGTTTGCGGTCAAGCGCCTGATCGGCCGCCGCTTTGAGGAAGACGTCGTGCAGCGCGACGTCAAGGAAATGCCGTACTCCATCGTCAAGGCCGACAACGGCGACGCCTGGGTGGAGGTGCGCGGCAAGAGGATGGCACCGCCGGAAATTTCCGCGCGCGTGCTCATGAAGATGAAGAAGACCGCTGAAGACTATCTCGGCGAAGAGGTCAAGGAAGCCGTCATTACGGTTCCGGCCTACTTCAACGACTCGCAGCGGCAAGCCACCAAGGATGCCGGCCGCATTGCGGGCCTGGAGGTCAAGCGCATCATCAATGAGCCGACCGCGGCGGCGTTGGCCTACGGTCTTGACAAGAAGCGTGGCGACACGAAGGTCGCGGTGTACGACCTCGGCGGCGGCACCTTTGACGTCTCCATTATCGAGATTGCTGAAATCGACGGCGAGCATCAGTTCGAGGTGCTCTCCACCAACGGTGATACCTTCCTGGGCGGCGAGGACTTCGACCGCAAGATCATCGACTACATCGCGGCCGAGTTCAAAAAGGACCAGGGCATCGATCTCAGCGGCGATCCGCTGGCCATGCAGCGCCTCAAGGAAGCGGCCGAGAAGGCCAAGATCGAGCTGTCTTCGGCTCAGCAGACCGAAATCAACCTGCCGTACATCACGGCGGACCAGACCGGTCCCAAGCACTTGGCCCTGAAGCTGACCCGTGCCAAGCTCGAGTCGCTGGTCGAAGATCTGATTCGCCGCACCATCGAGCCCTGCCGTACCGCGCTCAAGGACGCCGGCCTGTCGGCCTCGGAGATCGATGACGTGATCCTGGTCGGTGGCCAGACCCGCATGCCTAAGGTGCAGGAGGCGGTGAAGGAGTTCTTCGGCAAGGAGCCGCGCAAGGACGTCAACCCGGACGAAGCCGTGGCTATTGGTGCGGCGGTGCAGGGCGGCGTGCTTGGCGGCGAGGTCAAGGACGTGCTGCTGCTTGACGTGACCCCGCTGAGCCTGGGCATCGAAACCCTGGGCGGCGTGATGACCAAGATCATCGAGAAGAACACCACGATCCCGACCAAGGCGAATCAGGTGTTCTCCACCGCCGAGGACAACCAGACCGCGGTGACCGTGCACGTGCTGCAGGGCGAGCGCGAGATGGCCAGCGCCAACAAATCGCTGGGCCGTTTCGACCTCTCGGACATTCCGCCGGCGCCGCGCGGCGTGCCGCAGATCGAGGTAACCTTTGACATCGACGCCAACGGCATTCTGCACGTGTCGGCGAAGGACAAGGCGACCGGTAAGGAGCAGTCCATCCAGATCAAGGCCTCCAGCGGTCTGACGGATGAAGAGATCGAGAACATGGTGCGCGACGCCGAGGCCCATAAGGAAGAGGACCGCAAGGCGCGCGAGCTGGTCGAGGCGCGTAACCAGGCGGATAACCTCGTGCACGCGACCCGCAAGTCGATGACCGATCTGGGCGATAAGCTCACCGACGACGAGCGCAAGGAGATCGACGATGCGATCTCTGATCTGGAAGCTGCCATGAAGGGCGACGACAAGGGCGCCATCGAGCAGAAGACCCAGACGCTGGCGGAGAAGGCCGGTAAGCTCGCCGAACGTGTCTACCAGCAGCAAAGCGGGGCCGAAGGCGGCACGCAGCAGACGGGCGGCACGGCGGGCGCTCCGCAGGACGATGTGGTCGATGCCGAGTTCGAAGAGGTCAAGGACGACGACAAGAAATAGCCCGTCGCCGGAGCGATCGGGAAGCGCCCGCCGGTTTGTCCGACGGGCGCTACAAAGGCGCGGGAATCACCTGCGCCTTTGTTTTTTATCCCATCGCCGGGTGCCGCCGCAGGATGCCTGGGCATCGGTTATAATGCGCGGCGCCGGCGCCGGCACTGCCAGGACTAGCGAGCGAGATGGCTAAACGAGATTATTACGAAGTACTAGAAGTTGCGAAGAATGCCTCCGAGGCCGAGCTGAAGAAGGCCTACCGCCGGCTCGCGATGAAGTATCACCCCGACCGCAATCCGGGGGATGCCGACGCAGAGAACCGCTTCAAAGAGGCGAAAGAGGCTTATGAAGTGCTCTCTGATCCTCGCAAGCGTGCGGCTTATGATCAGTTCGGTCACGCTGGGGTCGAGGGCGCGGCGGGAATGGGCGGGCGCGGCCGCGGCGGCCCCGGGCCCGATTTCGCGGATATTTTCTCCGATGTGTTCGGTGACATTTTTGGCGGCGCGGCCGGTGCGCGCGGGGGAGCGCGCGTTTTCCGCGGCGCGGATCTACGGTACACGCTGGAGCTGTCGCTGGAAGAGGCTGTACGCGGCAAGGAGGTGCAGATCCAGGTGCCGACCCTGGAGCTTTGCGAGGCTTGCGAGGGCACCGGCACTCGGGATGGCGGCAAGCCTGATACGTGCCCGACCTGCCATGGGCACGGCGATGTGCGCGTCCAGCAGGGTTTTTTCTCGATCCAGCAGACCTGCCCGCGTTGTCAGGGGACAGGCACCATCGTCACCGACCCCTGCGAGAAATGCCACGGTCGCGGCCGAACCCAGGAGCGCAAGACGCTCTCGGTCAAGGTGCCCGCGGGCGTGGACACCGGCGACCGGATTCGCCTTGCCGGCGAGGGCGAGCCTGGAGAGAACGGCGGCCCGCCGGGCGACCTCTACGTGCAGATTGCGGTCAGGCCGCATCCCATCTTCGTGCGTGAAGGTAGCGATCTGCGCTGTGAGGTGCCGATCAGCATTGTCATCGCCTCCCTGGGCGGCGAGCTGGAGGTGCCGACGCTCGATGGGCGGGTGACGCTGCGCATCCCGGCGGGAACCCAGAGCGGAAAGGTGTTCCGTATCCGCGGCAAGGGCGTCGTCCCGGTGCGTGGCGGCCCAGCGGGCGACCTATTGTGCCGGGTGAGCGTGGAAACCCCGGTTAACCTGACTGAAAAGCAGCGCGAGCTGCTCGAGCAGTTCGGTGAAACGCTGGATGCCGGCGGCGAGAAGCACAACCCGAAAGCCAGCTCCTGGCTGGACGGGGTCAAGCGCTTTTTCGAAGACCTAAGATTCTAAACGACAAGGAAAGGAACCATGACCAGGATTGCGATTGCCGGCGCGGCCGGGCGAATGGGGCGCCATCTCATTGAAGCGACGCTGCAGGCCGAAGGTAGCGAGCTGGCCGTCGCGGTCGATCGGCCCGGCAACAGCCTGATCGGCGCCGATGCCGGCGATCTGGTCGGGCAGGGCACCTTGGGTGTGGCCATCGGCGGCGGCCTCGAAGAGGCCTTGGACGACTTCGACGTGCTGATCGATTTCACCGTGCCGGATGCCACCGTTGCCAACGTTGAGCTTTGCCGTCGCGCGGGTAAACGCATGGTCATCGGAACCACCGGCCTCAGCGAGGCGCAGCGCGGCGTTATCGTCGAAGCGGCGGGCGAGATCCCGATCGTGTTCGCGGCGAACTACAGCGCGGGCGTGACGCTTACGCTGAAGCTCATTGATATGGCGGCGCGCGCGCTGGGCGACGATTTTGACGTGGAAGTCATCGAGGCGCACCATCGCTACAAGATCGATGCGCCCTCAGGAACCGCGCTGCGCATGGGCGAAGTGCTGGCCGAGGCGCTAGGGCGCGACCTCAAGCGTAACGCGATCTATGGGCGTCAGGGACAGACCGGGGAGCGCGAGCGCAAGACCATCGGTTTCGAGACCATCCGTGCCGGCGACATCGTCGGCGAGCACACTGTGCTGTTCGGGGGAATCGGTGAGCGCATCGAAATCACCCACCGCGCCTCCAGCCGCATGACCTTTGCCAAGGGTGCGGTGCGCGCGGCGAACTGGCTGAGCGGGCAGGGTGCGGGGCTCTACGACATGTCCGACGTGCTTGGTCTACGCTGAGCCGGCAGACACAGCGGCCGCCCGCTGATTGAAGTCGATTAGAAGATTCACGGCGGGGTCGCCGCTCCGATAGGGCCGAAAATGTCCGTGGGAGCGGCAACCCCGCCGCGCATGCGTTCTGCTTCAGCTGTCCACGCTACTCGGCCGCGAGCAGGCGGCGCAGAATTCCTTCGTAAACCGCAGAAAGCGTATCCAACTCGTCTACGCCTACGTGTTCGTCGATCTTATGAATAGTCGCGTTCACGGGTCCGAGCTCGATCACTTGTGCGCCGGTGGGCGCGATGAAGCGCCCGTCCGAGGTGCCGCCCGTCGTCGAAAGCTCAGGGCGTGAGCCGGCAACCTCTTCGATGGCGGCCTGCGCGGCTTCGACCAAGGCGCCGCCCGCCGTGAGAAAGGGCTCGGCCGAGCGCTGCCACTCGATGCTGTAGTCCACGCCGTGGCGCTTCAGCATGGCCTCTACGTGCTGCTCCAGGCCGGCCGCGCTTTGCTCGGTGGAGAAGCGGAAGTTTAGCCATACCTCAAGGTCGCCGGGAATCACGTTGGTCGCTCCGGTGCCAGCGTGGATGTTGGAGATCTGAAAGGTGGTGGGAGGAAAGTGCTCGTTGCCTTCATCCCAGTTTGTGGCGACCAGCTCCTGTAGCACCGGCGCGAACGCGTGCAGCGGATTGCGCGCGAGATGCGGATAGGCCACATGCCCCTGCTCGCCGTGCACGCGTAGGAAGCCGTTCAGCGATCCGCGGCGGCCGTTCTTTACTGTATCCGCGCAGCTCGAGGTGCTGGTGGGCTCGCCGACAATGCAGTAGTCGATGCGCTCGCCACGCGCGATCAGCGTTTCGACCACCTTGGCCGTGCCGTTGACGGCCGGGCCCTCCTCATCGCTGGTAATGAGGAAGGCGATGGATCCCTTGTGCTCGGGGTGTGCGGCCACGAAGCGCTCGCAGGCTGTGACGAAGGCCGCGATGCTGCTTTTCATGTCGGCGGCGCCGCGCCCATAGAGCTTGCCTTGGTTTAGGGTCGGCTCGAAGGGTGGGGAGCGCCAGCTGTCCAGCGGGCCGGTCGGTACGACATCGGTATGACCGGCAAAAACGAGTAGCGGCCCTTCACTGCCACGCCGCGACCAGAGGTTATCCACTTCGCCGAAGCGCAGTGACTCGTTCTGGAAGCCAAGCGCGCCGAGTCGTTGCTGCAACAGGTCCTGACAGCCGGCGTCGTCCGGTGTGATGGAAGCGCGTCGGATCAAGTCGCAGGCCAGCTCGAGCGTGTCGGACATGGAGGCTCCTAGGCAGTCAGTTCACGATAGGCAGTTTCGCTGAAGCCGACGTGCACAGTGCCCGCGCGAACGAAAACGGGGCGCTTGATGAGTGTCGGCTGGGCGGCCATGAGGGCGGGCGCTGTATTCGCATCCAAGCCGGCCTTATCGGTCTCCGAGAGCTGCCGATAGGTGGTGCTGCGCTTGTTAAGCACCTTGTCCCAACCGAGTTGCTCGCACCAGCCGCGAATGGTCGCCTCATTGATGCCGTCGTTGCGCAGGTCGTGGAAGTTGTAGTCTACGCCTTGCTCGTCTAGCCAGTGCTGGGCTTTTTTTACCGTGTCGCAATTCTTGATGCCGTAGAGCGTAATCATTTTGTTCGAACCGATTGTGATCCCCAGAGGTAGCGAGGGTTGCTTCATAGGGCTCTTGCCCTCGCTGTGAAACTGCCAACCCACCACTCGCACACAAGGGCATAAAGCCTCACAGGGGAGAGCATGACAAGTGTCTTCGTTCTCGTTGTGAGCCTCTAGGCCCTCAGTGTCTCTGTGGTGAGCTTCTCTACGCGCGCAGCAGCTCGTTCAAGCCCACCTTGCCGCGGGTCTTTTCGTCCACTTGCTTGATGATGACCGCGCAGTACAGGCTGTGGCTACCGTCTTGTGCCGGTAAGCTGCCCGGGACCACCACGGCGCCCTTGGGGACGCGGCCGTAGGTGATTTCGCCGGTCTCGCGGTTGTAGATTTTGGTGCTCTGGCCGATGAAGACGCCCATGGAGATCACGGCGCCTTCCTCGACGATCACGCCTTCCACAATCTCGGAGCGCGCGCCGATGAAACAGTTGTCCTCGATGATGCAGGGGCCGGCCTGCAGAGGCTCGAGCACGCCGCCGATGCCGGCGCCGCCGGAAATGTGCACGTTCTTGCCGATCTGAGCGCAGGAGCCGACCGTGGCCCAGGTGTCGACCATGGTGCCGGAGTCTACGTAGGCGCCGATGTTTACGTAAGAGGGCATCAGCACCGCGCCAGGCGCGATGTAGGCGCCGCGTCGCGCTGTGGCCGGCGGCACCACGCGCACGCCGCTCTCGCGTAGTTCGCGGCTGCTGTAATCGCCGTATTTGAGCGGCACCTTGTCGTAGTAGTTGGTGACGCCGCCGCGCATTAGGGTGTTGTCGCTGAGGCGAAAGGACAGCAGCACGGCTTTTTTCAGCCATTGGTTAACCTGCCACTCGCCGTCGCGCTTTTCGGCAACGCGAGCTTGCCCGCTATCCAGCATGGCAATGGCGGTCTCGACCGCGTCGCGGACTTGCTTATCGGCTCGATCGGGTGCGATATCTGCCCGCTGCTCGAACGCGCACTCGATCACGGCCTGTATGTCCTTCATTAAAGGTTTCTCCTTTTGAGGGTTCAAAGTCGTTCGATGAAGCGGCGCATCCGTTGCAGCGCCTCGATGCACTGCTCGGGTTCAGCCACTAGCGCAATCCGAATGTGGCCGGCGCCGGGGTTGAGACCGTGCGCGGTGCGTGAAAGGAAGCTGCCGGGCAGGACCGTCACGTTCTCCTCGGCGAACAGGCGGCGTGCGAACTCGACATCGTCCAACGGAACTTGCGGCCAAAGGTAAAAGCCCGCCTTGGGGAGGGCGACGTCGAGCACCGGGCTCAGGATGTCAGCTGCGGCGTCGAACTTCTCCCGGTACAAGGCCCGGTTCTTCTCCACATGCGTTTCGTCGCGCCAAGCAGCGACGCTTGCCGCCTGCACCTGCAGCGGCATGGCGCAGCCGTGATAGGTGCGATAAAGCAGGAAGCGCCGTAGCAAGTCAGGATCGCCGGCAACGAAGCCGGAACGGAGCCCCGGAGCGTTGGATCGCTTGGAGAGGCTATGAAATACCACGCAGCGGCCGAAGTCGCGGCGGCCCAGCTCAACGCAGGCCTGCAACAGCCCGGGCGAGGGGCGATCGCGGTAAAGCTCGGAGTAGCATTCGTCGGAGGCGATCACGAAGTCGTAGCGGTCGGCCAGTTCGATTAGCTGAGTGAGCGATTCCAGCGGCATGACTGCGCCGGTCGGATTGCCCGGAGTGCAGATGTAAATGAGCTGGCAATCGCGCCAGATTTCTTCCGGAACAGTATCGAAATCGGGCTGATAGCCATTCTCGGCCGCCAGGTTCAGAAAATAAGGCATGCCGCCGGCCAAGAGCGCTGCGCCTTCATAGATCTGATAAAAAGGGTTCGGCATCAGCACGTAAGCCGGTTGGCTACGATCGACGACGGCTTGCGCAAAAGCGAACAGCGCCTCACGGGTACCGTTCACCGGTAGGACGTGACGGTCGGCGTCCAGCCAGTGGCGCGGGACGTCGAAGCGGGTGGAGAGCCAATCGCAGACCGTGGCCCGCAGCTCTTCGCCGCCCTTGCTGTTGGGGTAGCTCGCCAGGCCGTGGGCGTGCGCGAGCAAGGCCTCCGTTACGAAATGCGGAGTCGGGTGGCGCGGCTCACCGATGGCTAAGCTGACGTGCGCCAGGGCGTTCGGTGGGGCCGCCTCCCGATTCAAGGCCGCAAGACGCTCGAAAGGATAGGGTTGCAGGCGGTCCAGATCGGGATTCATGCTTTAAAAGCCTCGCCGCAGTTGGGCCGGTATTATAGGCGAAGCTGCGGGAAGGCCATCAACCATACAAGAAGCGGGTTTTTCTCTGCCCCCCCTTGTGCTGATTCAGGCGGTTGCGGAAGCCCGCTGCGCGGGGTCCGCCAGCAAGGCTTCCAACGTGGTTTTGAGGTGCTCGAGCTGCGCCGGATCGGATAGCGGCTCGTTGTCGGTGTCGACGATGAAGAAGACGTCCTCGGCCCGTTCGCCGATGGTGGCGATTTTCGCGTTCTTGAGCCGGATGCCGCACTTGGTGAAGCCGTAGCCGACCCTGGCTAGCATTCCCGGTTGGTCGGCGGTGATGAGTTCGAGCACGGTATGCCGGTGACGCGGATCGTTGCTGAACTGGATCGAAGTCGGGGTGTGAAAGTGGCGCAGCCGGCGCGGGGTAAGCCGCCGCGGCGGCGCGGTGAGTTCACGGGTGTCGCATAAGGCGGCGCGCAGGCGGGAGACGATTTCCAGTGCTCGCGCCTCGGATTGTACGGGCACGCCGTCTTCTTCTAGCACCAGATAGCTATCCAGGGTGTGACCGCTCTCGGTGCTGATGATGCGGGCGTCCTGAATGTCGAGGTTCAACTGATCGAGCGCGGTCACCGTGAGCGCGAAGACGAGGTCCTTGTCCTCGGCGTAGACGAAGATCTCGGTGCCGCCGCGTGGGCCGAGCGGGTTGATCAGCACCAGCGGCAGGTCTTCCGGCTTGCTGCGAGCAATGGCCGCGGTATGCCAGACGATTTCCTCAGCGTTGTAGCGCATGAAGTAGTCGTCGCTGAAGCGTCGCCAGATCGAACGCACCGTCATGTGGTGCAGGCCTTCTTTCTTGAGCAGCCGGCGCGCCTGATGCTGTGTCTTGCGAATCAATTCGTCCTGATCAATGGGGTTGCCCAGGCCGCGACGTAGAGCGCGCTTGGTGAGCGCATAGAGCTCTGCCAGCAAGGTGTCGCGCCAGGAGTTCCACAGCGACGGGTTGGTGGCGCGGATGTCGGCTACCGTCAGCAGGTACAGGTAATCCAGGTGAATATGGTCGCCCACCTGCTGCGCGAAATCGTTGATCACCTGCGGGTCGCTGATGTCCTTGCGCTGGGCCGTCATCGACATCAGCAGGTGGTGGCGCACCAGCCACTCCACCAGCCGCGCGTCGTACTGGCCGAGGCCGTGTTCCATGCAGAAGGTGTACGCGTCTTCCGCGCCGAGTTCCGAGTGGTCTCCGCCGCGCCCCTTGGCGATGTCGTGGAACAGTCCGGCCAGATAAAGCAGCTCCGGCTTGGGTAGGGTGGCGATCAACTTGCTGCAGAGCGGGAACTCATGGTGGTGCTCCGGTACCGCAAAGCGGCGTAGGTTGCGCACCACGGTGAGGGTGTGGGAGTCCACCGTATAGGTGTGGAACAGATCGTACTGCATGCGCCCGGTAATCTTGCCGAAGGCGGGCAGGTAGCGGCCGAGCACGCCGTAGAGGTGCATGCGCCGAAGTTCGTGCGTGATCCCACGCGGCTGACGCAGGATTTCCATGAACAAACTGCGTGCCCGCAGATCGCGCCGGAAACTGTCGTCGATCAGCGTACGATAGCGCCGGACCAAGCGAACGGTGGACGCGCGCACGCCCTTTAGTTCAGGGTGCTGCTGCATGAGCAGGAACAGCTCCAGCATGGCGAAGGGGTAGCGCTTGAAGACGTTGCGATGCGTGACTTCAAGAAAGCCCTTGCGGACCTGGAAGCGCTTGTTCAGAAGCACCGGCGATTCGTCGTCGTCGGCATACAGAATCGCTTCCTGGAATAGCTGCAGCAGCATCTCGTTGAGCCGTGCAAGTTCGATCACGGTTCGGAAGTAGCGCTGCATGAATTGCTCGACCGCCAGGTTGTTCTCCTTGTCCTGGTGGCCGAACTGCTTCGCAAGTGTGGTCTGATAGTCGAACAACAGGCGGTCTTCGCGACGCTTGGTCAGAATGTGCAGCGCAAAGCGCACATCCCACAGGAAGGACTGGGCGCGGACCAGTTCGACGTATTCAGCCTCGGTCAGGAACCCCTTGCCGACCAGATCGTGCAGCGTCTCGGTACCGAAGTGGCGTTTCGCTACCCAGCCCACCATATGTATATCGCGCAGCCCGCCGGGGCCTTCCTTGATGTTGGGTTCGAGGTTGTAGGCCGTATCGTTGTATTTGAAGTGCCGCTCCTGTTGCTCTTTCCACTTGGCTTCGAAAAATGCGCGGCTGGGCCAGAGTCGCCTGGGGCCGGTGGTCTCGGTCATGCGCTCGTAAAGCACGACCGGGCCGGCCAGCAGGCGAGATTCCATCAGGTTCGTGGCTACCGTGATGTCCGCTGCCGCCTCGCGCACGCAATCCTCGAGGCTGCGCACACTGTGTCCGACTTCCAGCCCGGCATCCCAGAGGAAGGTGACGAAACGCTCCAGCAGCGGAGCGGTTTTAGCGCTTGGATCCTCTTCCAGGAGCACCATGATGTCGATGTCGGAGCAGGGGTGCAGTTCACCGCGGCCGTAGCCGCCGACTGCAATCAGGGCGGCACAGATGTCTTCGTTGGCCAGCAAAAGCCGCCAGGCCTGCGCCAGAATCTGATCCACCAGCCAAGCGCGTGCCGGCACCAGTTGCGCTGCCGGCACGCCGTGCATGAAGCGCTCCCTGAGTACTTCATCGCCGCGGCGCAGGGTTTCGCGCAGCACCTTCGCGGGCGGTGCCTCTCCAGCCAGGTCGCGCGCGACTTGATCGGCGTCGAAGAGTTCGCGGTCGTCGGAAAAGGGGGGCGTATTCAGCATGGGGGGCCTGTCGAGTTGCGCGAGGAGAGGGTTGCGGACGCTGCGCAAAATTGTCGGTCGTGGAGGAGTATGGTATAAATCGCGCGCCTTCTAGGCAAACGGCCGAAGCCCGATGGTCGGGCCCAAGGCGAATTACACACATGCACCGACACATGCGGCTGGGTGCCCTGCGGGGTTGTCGTATGGGGTGCATGGAGGCTTAACCCTCTCAGGAGACAATCATGGCCAACATCTCCATGCGTCAAATGCTGGAGGCCGGTGTTCACTTCGGACACCAGACTCGTTACTGGAACCCCAAAATGGCTCCCTACATCTTCGGGGAGCGCAACAAGATTCACATCGTCAACCTCGAGAAGACGGTGCCCCTCTACAACGACGCCCTGAACTTCATGGGGCAGTTGGTGAGCAACGGCGGCACCATTCTGTTCGTGGGTACCAAGCGCGCCGCCCGTGAGGCCGTGGCCCAGGCGGCCGAGCGCTGCGGCATGCCTTACGTCGACCACCGCTGGCTCGGCGGCATGCTGACCAACTTCCGCACGGTCAAGCAGTCCATTCGCCGGCTCAAGGACCTCGAGGCCCAAGAGCAGGACGGCACCTTCCAGAAGCTCGGCAAGAAAGAAGCGCTGCTGCTGCGCCGTGAGATGGACAAGCTCAACCGCAGCCTCGGCGGCATCAAGAACATGGAGCGCCTCCCGGACGCCATGTTCATCATCGACGTCGGCTACGAAAAGATCGCCGTTCAGGAAGCCAAGAAGCTTGGCATTCCGGTGGTGGCGGTGGTCGACACCAACAACTCGCCGGTGGGCATCGACTATGTCATCCCCGGCAATGATGACGCCATCCGCGCCGTGCAGCTGTATCTCGAAGGCGTCGCCGACGCCGTGCAGAATGCGCGCGCTGCGTTGGCCCAGGGCGGCGGCAACGACGACTTCGTCGAAGTGCGCGAGAACGCTCCGGCCGGTGGCGAGCAGGCCGCGGCCGACTCCGAGAAGGCTGCCGAGGAATCCGGGGAATAACCCCGGATTCTTTTACCCGGCATCCCGCTTAGAACGATTTGTAGAGGTGAACTGTCATGGCGATTACCGCGGCGCAAGTTAAGGAGCTCCGTGAGCGCACGGGCTCCGGAATGATGGAATGCAAGAACGCGTTGGTGGAAACCAACGGTGATATCGACGCGGCAGTCGAGCTCATGCGCAAGCGCGGCTTGGCCAAGGCCGACAAAAAGTCCGATCGCGTGGCGGCCGAAGGCGCCATTGTGGTCTCGCGTTCCGACGATCAGCGCGTGGCTTCGATGGTCGAGGTGAACTGCGAAACCGACTTCGTCTCCGGCGGCGATGACTTCCAGAGCTTTTCCAAGGCTGTGGCCGATGCCGTGCGCACTGAGAACCCGGCCGATCTCGATGCCGCCCTTGCGCTGAACATCGAAGGCGGCGAGGTCAACACGGTGCGTCAGGAGCTGGTCGCCAAGATCGGCGAGAACATCCAGGTGCGCCGTTTCGTGCGCTTCGAAAGCGCCAATGGCCTAGTGACCAGCTATCTGCATGGTAACCGCATCGGTGTTCTGGTCGAGCTCGAGAACGGCAACGAAGAGTTGGGTCGCGATGTGGCGATGCACATTGCAGCCTCCAAGCCGCTGTGCGTCAACGAGGACGAGGTTCCTGCCGACGTGCTCGAGAAGGAGCGCGAGATCCTGATCGCGCAGGCGAAGGACAGCGGCAAGCCGGAAGAAATCATCGAGAAGATGGTTCAGGGCCGCATCAAGAAGTACCTGTCCGAAGTCACGCTGCTGGGTCAGGCCTTCGTCAAGGACCCCGACCTCACCGTCGAGAAGCTGCTCAAGAACGCCGGCGCCAAGGTCGTTCGCTTCGCCCGTTTTGAAGTGGGCGAGGGCATCGAGAAGAAGCAGGAAAACTTCGCCGACGAGGTGATGGC
>JAJUGG010000031.1 GCA_029268285.1 Ectothiorhodospiraceae bacterium
GCCTCCTGAGAGCCAGGGAGGATAGTGACAAGCCGCCTTCGCGATGCTAATCTACGCCGCGTCTGGGGCCGTAGCTCAGTTGGGAGAGCGCAGCAATCGCACTGCTGAGGTCAGGGGTTCGACTCCCCTCGGCTCCACCAGATACCTCAAAGGCCGCTTTTAGCGGCCTTTTTATTTATGTACTGGCACCGCTAGGGCCAGAAGCCAGCGTCTAAGCACCCGCATTTGAACAAGAGCTGCTTCTGAGGCTCTCGAATGCGTCGAGCGTATCCAGAACTGGGGAATGCCACCGAGATTGCTACATCTCGTCTGGTACACTTGTGGCACAACCACAGCACAAACTTTACACTATGCGCGCACCGTCGCCGTGTTAGTCATTGATTCTGCGATGCCCCGGTAGCTCAGTCGGATAGAGCAATCGCCTCCTAAGCGATAGGTCGCAGGTTCGAATCCTGCTCGGGGCACCACCCTCCGTCGACTATGAAGCGCCCGCAGAGGCTCGGATATGAGCAACGATACGCCGCTTATTGAATTCCCCCGGGACGAAGGCCGCGCGGTTCGCCGCGACCGCATCATCGATGCCGCCATAGACCTGTTCGCCCAGCGCCCGTTCGACGAGATCGGCATACGCGACGTCGCGGCCGCTGCCGGTCTTTCGGCGGCCTCCATGTATCGTTATTTTTCCGATAAGAACGATCTCTTCGTCGCCGCGCTCGCGCGGGAGATCGACCGCATCGTGCACGGCTTCGAACACGCGCTGCATCGCCGCAGCCGCATGTCGATCAAGACTATCGCGCAGGGCTTCATCGACTACCTGTCGACTCACGACACCTTTTTCCAAATGATGACCCACTTCATGGGCAGTGGACGCCTCGCGCCTTCGGTGCAAGCCCGTTTCGACAAGACGATGCGCTCCTTCGTCGACGCCTTGGAGACCGCGTTCCGCAAGCAAGGCGCTCAGGAAGAAGCCCGACTCTACGCCCATGCGTTCTTCGCCGCCCTGAACGGTATACTCGTTACGTTCCGGCATTACCCCGGGCGTAATCTTGGCGATATTCGGCAGCGTATGCAGCGGCTCGCCTCGGTCACCGCAGAGTTATTCGAACAGGCTATTTCAGGAGCGCGCCACCAGCCAAGCTGAATGCTTCAGTAAGCGGCGCTCATTTACATCCTGCTCTACCGTCATTGCCACAACGTCCCTATCCCCAGATTAGGGCCTGCTGATCAAAGGCCTGGCGCGGATATTCGGAAGATACCGCAAAGCGGGACATGAAGGTGGCGAAATGGCGATTCGGGTTGGAGGCCTGTCCGATACCGGCAGGTTGCGATTGCGCAATGAGGATGCGATCGCCTGGGACGAGCATGCGCAAATCGCGGTGCTGGCCGATGGGCTCGGCGGACACCCGGCCGGCGATGTCGCCTCGCGAATCACCGTAGAAGCCGTAGTGGAGCGCGCCGCGCAAAGCGGAGCGCTGGATCTTCAGGACCACCTCTGCTCATTGGTGGAAAGCGCCAACACGGCTGTGCTCGCGCATGCAGAAGCCAACCCAGCCTACCGCGGCATGGCCTCGACCATCGTGGTCGTCGGCGTCGAGGATGATCGCGTCGGCGTCGTTCACTGCGGCGATTCCCGTGCCTACCGCTGGCATAGCCAATTCCTGCTTTGCCTGACGCGCGACCATAATGTCGCGCAGGAAGCTGTAGAACACCGGCTTCTTACAGTCGACGAGGCGCGCCAGGCGCCGCAGCGCCATATACTGACGCAGGCCCTGGGCCTGTATGAGCAGGTGCAGTGCGATTATACGGAATGGCCGCGCAAGCCGGGCGACCTCTATCTATTGTGCTCAGACGGTATTACGGACGAACTGGAAGATCCGGAGATCGCCCAGGTGCTAGCCACGCATGCGCACGACCCGAGCGCCGCGGCACAAGCGCTGGTACAGGCGGCGATTGCCGCTGGTGGGCACGACAACGCCTCGGCGGTCGTGGTCAGCGTCTAGTACCCGACCAAGTCAGGCCTGCTAGTTTAATAAAGCGCTAGCGTTTCTTTTTCACGAACCGCATCAGGCGCTTGCGGCGAGCGAGCTGTCGCGGCGAAAGAGTGTTGCGCTTGCCCTCGTAAGGGTTCTCGCCGCCCTTGAACTCGATGCGCACCGGGGTGCCGGCGAGATCGAACTCGCGCCGAAAGGCGTTGGTAAGGTAGCGCCGATACGCAGCCGGTACCTTGTCTACCTGATTGCCGTGAATCACGATGATGGGAGGGTTCTGCCCGCCTTGGTGCGCGTAACGCAGCTTGATGCGGCGGCCGTTGACCAGGGGCGGCTGATGCGCCGTGACGGCATCGGTGAGCACCTTGTTGAGCGCCGGCGTCGGAAGGTCGCGCATGGCCGCGGCATAAGCCTTGCGCACGCTGTCGAACAACAGGCCGACGCCGGAGCCGTGCAAGGCGGAGATGAAATGCACGCGGGCAAAGTCGAGAAAGCCCAGTTTGACGTCGAGCTGCCGGCGCACGTGCTCGCGTTGCGAGGGTTCCAGCCCGTCCCATTTGTTGACCGCCAGCACCATGGCCCGCCCGGCTTCGATGACGTGGCCGATCAGATGCGCGTCCTGGTCCGTGATGCCTTCGCTGCCGTCCACCACGGCAACAACTACATGGGCGGCCTCGATCGCCTGCAGGGTTTTCACCACGCTAAACTTTTCCACCGCCAAATTGACTTTGGCGCGTCGGCGCACACCGGCGGTGTCGATCAAGGTGTACTCGACCCCGTCTCGCTCGAACGGAATAAAGATGCTGTCTCGCGTGGTACCGGGCATATCGTAGACCAGCACCCGCTCCTCGCCGAGGATGCGGTTGACCAGCGTACTCTTGCCGACGTTGGGGCGGCCGATGACCGCCACGCGCAGGCGCCCTTCCTCCTCGGCCACAGGCGGCACGCGCTCGCCGACCTCGGGCAAGGCTGCCAGCACCTCGTTGATGAGTCGCTCGACACCGCGGCCGTGTACAGCCGCTATCGGCTGCGGCTGGCCCAGCCCAAGGGTGTGGAAATCCGCGGTCGCGAGATTACGGTCCATGCCGTCGACTTTGTTGACGACCAGAAACACGGACTTGCCGGTACGACGGAGGATATCGGCCAAGTTCTCGTCGGCAGCGGAGACACCGGCCTGCGCATCCACCAGAAACAGGATAGCATCGGCCTCGCCCACCGCTTTCAGAGCCTGCTCCTGCATGCCGGCCTCGACGCCGTCGGTGACTTCGCCCAAGCCGCCGGTATCGACGACGATGTACGGGCGCTCGCCCACCTTGCCGCGGCCGTACTGGCGGTCACGGGTTAAGCCCGGGAAGTTTGCCACCAACGCGTCGCGACTGCGGGTCAGGTAGTTGAACAGGGTGGACTTGCCCACGTTGGGGCGGCCTACCAAAGCGATTACGGGTTCCATGCTCGAAGTCCGAGTGAAAATCGGTCGGGGCCAGACTATATCAGAGCGCGCGGCGCTACGCGCTCGATTCACGCAGGCGCGGACAGCTCCACATCCAATGCGGCTTTGAGCAGATCGCGCGTGTAAGCGTGCTGCGGCTGTTGGAAAACGGTTTCCGCATCGCCGGCTTCCACCACCTCGCCGCCGCGCATGACCATGATGCGGTGGCTGACCGCCCGCACCACTTTCAGATCATGGCTGATGAACACGTAGGCCAATCCATGCCGCGCCTGCAGCTCGCGCAGCAGCTCCACGACCTGGGCCTGCACCGAGCGATCCAACGCCGAGGTCGGCTCATCAAGCACGATCAGCCGCGGCTTGAGCACCAGCGCCCGGGCAAACGCCACGCGTTGGCGCTGGCCGCCGGAGAGCTCGTGCGGATAGCGGTGCCGCAGCGCCGGATCCAGCCCGACCTCCGACAAGGCCTGGGCGATCATCTTGTCACGTTCGGCCTTGCTGCGCGCCAGCTTGTGCACAAGCAGCCCTTCTTCGACGATCTGGCCGATAGACAAGCGCGGGCTGAGGCTGCCGAAGGGATCCTGGAACACCACCTGCAGCTCGCGACGCAGCGGACGCAAGGCACGCCCTTTGAGCCGGGCGATATTGCGACCGTCGAAGTAAATCCCGCCCTTGCTGGCGAGCAAGCGCAGCAGGGCAAAGCCTAAGGTCGACTTACCGGAGCCGCTTTCGCCGACCACCCCCAAGGTTTCGCCGGCGCGCACCGTGAGCGAGATCCCGTTGACGGCTTTGACGTAGTCGCGGGTGCGGCGCATCACGCCACCCTTGATCGGGAACCAGACCCGCAGCTCGTCGCCGCGTAGCAGCTCCCGCGCATCCGCGGGCACGGGAGCTGGCTGCCCTGCCGGCTCTGCATTGATCAGCATGCGGGTGTAGGGATGCTGTGGGCGCTCGAACAGCGCACGGGTGCTGTTCTCTTCCACCAGCTCGCCGCCGCGCATGACGCAGACATGGTCGGCCATTTTTCGCACTACATTGAGGTCGTGCGTGATCAGTAACAGAGCCATGCCGAAGCGGCGCTGCAGGTCCTTGATGAGGTCGAGGATCTGCGCCTGGATGGTGACGTCCAGTGCTGTGGTCGGTTCGTCCGCAATGAGCAGGTCGGGCTCGTTCGCCAGCGCCATCGCGATCATCACGCGCTGACGCTGACCGCCGGACAGCTCGTGCGGTAGGGCGTCGAGCCGTTTTTCCGGCTCCGGCAAGCGAACCAGCCGCAGCAACTCTAGAATGCGCGCACGCAGCGCCTCGCCGCTCAGGCCCTTGTGCAGACGCAGCACCTCGCCGACCTGTTTCTCGATGCTGTGCAGCGGGTTGAGCGAGGTCATGGGCTCTTGGAACACGATGCCGATGCGGTTGCCGCGAATACGCCGCAGCACCGGCTCCGGCGCGCCGAGCAGCTCCTCGCCGCGAAAGCGTATGCTGCCGCCGGGGTGGTGGGCGCGCGGATACGGCAGCAACTGCAGGATCGACATGGCGGAAACCGATTTCCCCGAGCCGCTCTCCCCGACCAGCGCCAGGGTCTCGCCCTCGCGCAGCGAGAAGCTGACGCCCTTGACGGCATCGACCGCATCGGCGCCGTAGCCGAAACGCACCCGCAGGTCTTCGACCTCGAGCAGCACCTCGCTCATACGCCCTCCTGCAGCGGCTGTTCTAGCGCCATAGTCTTGCGCGGGTCGAAGGCATCACGCGCGGCCTCGCCGATGAAGATCAGCAGGCTCAGACTTACCGCCAGCGCGAGAAAGGCCGTAATGCCCAGCCAAGGCGCGTCGAGATTGTTCTTGCCCTGGGCCAGCAGTTCGCCGAGCGACGGGGAGCCCGGCGGCAAGCCGAGGCCGAGGAAATCCAAGGCCGCCAGCGACACGATGCCGCCGGTGAGGATGAAGGGCAGGAAGGTGAGCGTGGCCACCATGGCGTTGGGCAGCACATGGCGCACGATGATGACGCGGTCCGCCACGCCGAGCGCCCGCGCTGCCCGCACGTAGTCGAAGTTGCGCGCGCGCAGGAACTCGGCGCGCACCACGCCGACCAGCGTCGTCCAGCTAAACAGCAGCATGATGCCGAGCAGCCACCAGAAGGTCGGCTCGACCACGCTGGAGAGGATGATCAACACGAACAGCACCGGCAGCCCCGACCAGATCTCGATGGCGCGCTGCCCGAGCAGATCCAGCCAGCCGCCGAAGTAGCCTTGGATGGCACCGACTGCCACGCCGACGATGGAGCTCAACACGGTGAGCACCACACCGAACAAGACGGAGATGCGGAAGCCGTAGATCAGGCGTGCCAACACGTCGCGCGCCTGATCGTCAGTACCGAGCCAGTTGGCTGCGCTGGGCGGTGCGGGCGCCGGTGTTACGAGATAGTAGTTGATGGTGTCGTAGCTGTAGCGGATCGGCGGCCAGATCGCCCAGCCCTGGGCATCGATTAAGCCCTGAATGTATGGGTCTCGGTATTCCGCCTCGGTCGCAAAGTCGCCGCCGAAGGTGGTTTCCGGGTACTCCTGGAGGACGGGGAAATACCACTCGCCGGCGAAGCGCACGAGCAGGGGCTTGTCATTGGCGATGAGCTCGGCGAACAGGCTCAGCCCGAACAGAACGATAAAGATCCACAAAGACCACCAGCCGCGCCGGTTGGCCTTGAACTGCTGCCAGCGCCGGCGATTGATCGGACTCAAAGCCACCTCAGCCCCCCCTCGCTTCGAAGTCGATGCGCGGGTCCACCGCCACGTAAGCGAGATCGCCCACCAAGTTCAGCACCAGCCCGAGCAGCGTGAACATGAACAGGGTGCCGAAGATCACCGGATAGTCGCGGTTGATGACAGCCTCGTAGCCAAGCAGCCCCAACCCGTCCAACGAGAAAATGATCTCGATCAGCAGCGCACCGGTGAACAGTATGCTCACGAAAGCGGCAGGGAATCCGGCGATGACCACGAGCATGGCATTGCGGAACACATGGCCGTACAGCACGCGATTCTCGGTGAGCCCCTTGGCGCGCGCCGTCAGCACGTATTGCTTGTTGATCTCTTCGAGGAAGGAGTTCTTGGTCAGCATGGTCAGCCCGGCGAAGCCGCCGATGACCATCGCCAGCACCGGCAAAGTGATATGCCATAAATAGTCGAGGATCTTCATCGGCCAGGAGAGCTCTTCCCAGTGCTCCGAGACCAGCCCGCGCAGCGGGAACAAGTCCAGGAAACTGCCGCCCGCGAACAGCACCACCAACAGGATGGCGAACAAAAAGCTCGGCACGGCATTGCCGATGATGACGACGGTGCTAGTCCAGAAGTCGAAGGGTGTGCCGTCGCGCACGGCCTTCTTGATGCCGAGCGGGATCGAAATTAGGTAGATCAGTAAGGTCGTCCATAGCCCCAGCGAGATGGATACCGGCAGTTTGTCCAACACCAGCTCGCCAACCGAGCGGTTGCTGTAGAAGCTCTCGCCGAAGTCGAAGCGCAGGTAATTGCCGATCATGCCGAGAAAGCGCTCGTGCAGCGGGCGATCGAAGCCGAACTGCGCCTCGAGTTCGGCGATCAGCTCGGGGTCCAGGCCGCGGGCGCCGCGATACTCGCCGGTCGCGCCCAGGTCGCCCCCGCTGCCGGCTATGCGCGCGGTGGCCCCTACGTCCTGCCCTTCGATCTGCGCCAGGATTTGCTCGACCGGGCCGCCGGGGGCGAACTGCACAATGGCGAAATTGAGCACCATGATGCCGAGCAGCGTCGGGATCATGAGTAGCAGTCGTCTTATTACATAGGCTCCCATGGGCTACTCCGCGGCGCGCGACCACCAAAGCGATTCGAACTGCGGCATGCCGTAGGGCGGGTCCACCTCTGGCTTAGCGAGGGTGTTCCAATAGGCGACCCGCCAGCTGTCCGCGTAGTAGTGCGGAATCACATAGTGATTCCAGAGCAGCACCCGGTCCAGCGCGCGCGTGCGCCGAATCAGGCTCTCGCGGTCGGGAGCATTAATGAGTTTCTCCACCAACGCGTCGACGACCGGATTCTTGATGCCGGCGTAGTTTCGGCTGCCGGGCGTGTCGGCAGCCTCCGAGCCCCAGTAGTAGCGCTGTTCGTTGCCAGGCGACAAGGACTGCCCGATCACCATCACGGTGATGTCGAAATCGAAATTCTTCACGCGCTCGATGTACTGCGCGACATCCACGGTGCGCACCGAAGGCCGCACTCCCAGGCGCTCTAGATTACGCACGAAGGGCAGCACCATGCGTTCGAAAGTCGGGTTGTAGAGCAGGATCTCGAAACGCAGCGCGCGCCCGGTTTCTTCGTGCACCCGACGCCCATTGCGCACGACCCATCCGGCCTCGTTGAGCAGCCGCGCGGCCTTGCGCAGATTCTCGCGCGCAAGCCCGACGCCGTCGGTCCGCGGCGGTTGATAGACCTCCGTAAAGACCTCCGGCGGCAGTTGATCGCGATAGGGCTCGAGCAGCTCGAGCTCTTGCTCGTCCGGCAATTCGCGCGCCGCTAGCTCGGAGTTGGCAAAGAAGCTGTCGGTACGGGTGTAGGCGCCGTAGAAAATGTTCCGGTTGGTCCACTCGAAATCGAAGGCCAGGCCGAGGGCCTCTCGCACCCGCACATCCTCGAAAATAGGCCGGCGCAAATTGTAGAAGAAGCCCTGCATGCCCGCGGCGTTCTGGTGCGACATCTCGATCATCTTGATGCGCCCCTCCCGAACCGCAGGAATGTCGTAAGCGCGGGCCCAGTTCTTCGCCACGTTTTCCAGGCGCACATCGAATGCTCCGGATTTGAACGCCTCCAGCGCGACCGTGCCGTCGCGGTAGTAGTCGTAGCGAATGCGGTCAAAGTTGTAGCGGCCGCGGTTGACCGGCAGGTCCTTGGCCCAGTAATCCTCCACCCGCGCGTAGAGCACCGAGCGGCCCGCGTCGAAGGCTTGGATGCGATACGGGCCGCTGCCGAGGGGCGGCTCCAGCGTGCTGCGCTCGAAATCCCGCCCTTCCCAGTAATGCTTGGGCAACACCGGCATCTCGCCGACAATCAACGGAAGCTCACGGTTGCCGGCCTCACGAAAGCGAAAGGTCACTTCGCGCGGCCCGGTCTGCTCGGCCGCGATCACATCGGCCCAATAGACACGGAGCTGCGGATGGCCTTTTTCCTTCAGCGTCTCGAAGGTGAAGATGACGTCTTCGACGGTAATCGGCTCGCCGTCGTGAAAACGCGCCTCTTCGCGCAGCTTGAAACGCACCCAGGCACGATCCTCCGGCGTTTCTATGGTCTCGGCCACCAAGCCATAGCGGGTGAAGGGCTCGTCGGATGATGCCACGGTCAAGGAGTCGTAAATCATGCCGATGCCGTCGGCGGCAGTACCCTTGAGGATAAAGCCGTTGAAGCTGTCGTAAGTGCCCAGCGCCGCCAAGCGCAGCATGCCGCCCTTGGGCGCCTCGGGATTGACATAATCGAAGTGTTCGAAGTCCGGGCCGTACTTCGGCTCGCCGTACATAGCGAGCGCATAGCCGCCGGCAGCCTGGGCCATGCTGACACCCAGCAGGGCCAGCAGTACAAGGCCGACACCAAGCAGCGGAATGCGCGAGGACGGAAATTGAGGCTTGCGGCGGTGAACTGTCACGTGTCCCTGTATACTATTGGCCGGTTGAACCTAGCGTTATGCGGATTCCTTGAGGAGCCGGCAACGCGCCGGCGCTCGATCCACGCATTATAGACACGAGCCTAAACGATAATACCCACGACTCATAGCAAGCGGGGAGTACCATGGGATTTCTTGAAAACAAACGCGCGCTCATCGTCGGCATCGCCAGCGACCGGTCCATCGCCTACGGTATTGCTCAAGCCATGGCGCGCGAAGGCGCCGAGCTTGCGCTGACCTACCAGAACGACAAGCTCAAGCCGCGAGTGGAAAAGTTCGCCGGGCAGCTCGGCAGCAAGATCACCCTCCCCCTGGACGTGACGAGCGACCAGCAGCTCGAAAACGTCTTTGCCGAGCTGGGCCAGCACTGGGACGGGCTGGACATCATCGTTCACGCCGTCGCCTTCGCCCCTCGCGAAGAGCTGGCCGGCTCCTATGTGGACAACGTCACTCGTGACGGTTTTGCCATGGCGCAAGACATCAGCAGCTACAGTTTCGTCGCGCTGGCCAAGTACGGCCGCAAGATGATGCAGGGCCGCAACGGTTCGCTGCTGACCTTGAGCTATCTCGGCGCCGAACGCGCGCTGCTCAACTACAACACCATGGGTCCTGCCAAGGCCAGCCTGGAAGCCAACGTGCGCTATATGGCGTTCGACCTCGGCCCGGAAGGCACCCGTGTCAATGCGATTTCCGCCGGTCCGATCCGGACGCTGGCCGCCTCCGGCATCGGCAACTTCCGTAAGATGCTGGACTACAACGCCAAGGTGGCACCGCTGCGGCGCAACGTCACCATCGACGAAGTCGGCAACGTCAGCGCCTTCCTGTGCTCCGACCTCGCCTCCGGCATTACCGGTGAAGTCGTCCATGTAGACAGCGGCTTTCACATGGTGGGCCTGAGCGGTGCCGAGCTCGAGTAAAGCACGACACCCAAGACGAAAAAACGGCCCCTGAAAAGGGGCCGTTTTTTATGCGCTACTCAGACGCCAGTGATCAGAGCCGATCCTCGTAGATCTCGATATCGGCCTCGGTACGCAGCAACTCCACGGCGCTCTCGATATCCGCCATGCCCTGCATCTGCGCTAAACCCGAGAGGATCTGATCGCGTTCGGCCTCGGCATCCTCGCTCTCGCCCTGGCGCACGTCGCTGACCTGAAGCACGAAGACGTCACCGCCCGGAAGACTGACGACATCGTGGCTGGAACCGGTCTCAGACGACGGCTTGGGCAGCTCGAAGGCTCGTTGCAGCACCGCGACGGGCACGCCTTCGGTGCCGCGTTGGACGTAGCCCGGCTGCTCGAGCACGAACGGCTCCTTGACCAGCGTCTGCAGCGATTGCCCCTCGGCCAAGCGCTCATTGATCTCTTCGGCTTGCGCCTGAGCCATCTGCTGCGTGCGCTCAGCCAGCAGGCGACTCCGCACCTCGTCGGCGACCTCTTCCAGCGGCTCCCGCTCGGCCGGTTGATGCTCGGCCAGCCGCACGACCAGGCGCCGTCCGTCGTCCAACTCGATCAGCTCGCTGTTGTAGCCGCTCTCGAGCACATCGCGCGCATAGGCGGCCTCTACGACTTGAGGCTCCGCGGCAAGGCCTTCCTCCCCGCCCTGTCGCGGGATCCAGTCCGTCTGCTGGACCTCGAGCCCCAACGCGTCGGCGGCGGGCTGCAGGGTATCCGGCTCTTCGTAACTCAGGTTAGCCAAGCGGTTAGCCCGAGCGATGATTTCCTGTTGCACGCGCTCGGCGGCCACTTCCCGACGCAGCTCCTCGCGCACGCCCTCGAAGGACTGAACCTGCGCCGGCTCGATTTCTACCGCCTGGATGAGGTGCAGACCGAAATCCGTCCGTACCGGCTCACTCAGTTCGCCCTCCTCTAGCGCGAACGCTGCATCTTCGAAGGGTTCGACCATGATGCCGGGCGTCACCCAGCCGAGATCGCCGCCTTGGGTCGCCGAGCCCGGATCATCGGATTCGGCTTCGGCCAGCGCCTCGAAGCTCACCTCGCCAGCGGCAATCTGTTCGCGCCACTGCTGCAGCTGCCGGCGGGCTTCCTCGACCTGGGTCTGATTCGCGTCTTCCGGCAGGCTTAGCAGGATGTGACGCAAGCGACGCTGCCCGTCTTCGGTGTAGCGTGAGTCCTTGAGCGCCTCGTAACGAGTGCGCAGCTCATCCTCGCTGACCTCCAACTGCGACACGATACTGTCGGGATCGAGCATCACGTACTCGAGCCGAACCTGCTCCGGACGCATAAATGCCTCGGGGTTGGCTTCGTAATACTGAGCGATGTCTTCGTCGCTCACGGAAACCTCATCCTCAAAAGCCGCCGCAGGGATGCGCAGATAGCTCAACTCCCGCTCCTGGTTCTGCAGCGCGAGCAGTCGCGAAGCTTCCCAGTCGGTGACGAACGCGCTGCCACCCAAGCCCTGCTGCAACTGGCCCAGCGCATGCTGCACGCGCATGCTCGCCTCGTAAGCCTGCGGCGTCAGGCCGTTGTTGCGCAGCAGGACACGGTAGAGCTCTGGCGAAAACCGCCCGTCCTCGTGGAAGATTTCCTGAGCACGAATCTGCGCCGCCAGCGCGACGTTATTCACCCGGAAATTTTCCGCCTGCACGAACTGACGCAATAGGGTCTCATCGATCAGCTGGTCCAGGGCTCGGCGGCGCAGCATGCGCTCTTCGAACATCCGCGGGTCCAGCTCGCCCCCGAACATCTGCTCGAGCTGCTGGCGCTGTTGGCGGTATACGTTGTCCAGCTGCTGCAACGAGATCTCCTCGCCGTTGACCACGGCGATCTCGTTGGGCGGTGGGCCCTCGAAGTAGCTATACAGCCCGAACAGGGCCATGACGATGACGATCAGCCCGACCACCACATAGGCGATCCAACCTTGGGTTCGCTCTCGGATTGCAGTCAACATGAAAGTGAATCCGTTACCAGTGGATAGAGAACACCTGCCCCTCTCCAGGGACCGAGGCATATCGTATGCATTTCGCGCCGAGAAGGCACGTAACGGCAGGAACAGGCGCAGTAAAACAAAAGGGCGCCCGAGAGGGCGCCCTTTTTCATCGAATATGGCGGAGCGGACGGGACTCGAACCCGCGACCCCCGGCGTGACAGGCCGGTATTCTAACCAACTGAACTACCGCTCCGGTTTCTTTGGTGGGTGGTGAGGGGATCGAACCCCCGACATTCGCCTTGTAAGGGCGACGCTCTCCCAGCTGAGCTAACCACCCAGAAGCCGCTTATTGTACAGCGTCCTTGAGCGCTTTACCAGCCTTGAAGCCAGGTACCTTGGAAGCAGCGATGTTGATGGTCTCGCCGGTGCGCGGGTTACGGCCGGAGCGAGCAGCACGCTCACGCACGGAGAACGTTCCGAAGCCGACGAGGGTGACCTGATCACCTTCCTTCAGCGCAGCGGTGATGGCATCGACGAGGCCGTCGACGGCACGGCTGGCAGCAGCCTTGGAGATATCAGCGGATTGCGCTACAGCTTCGATCAGTTCCGACTTGTTCATTACCGTTAGTCCCCTTGGTGTTGTTCTCTCAACCCCGACCTTCCTCAACAGCGTACCGCAACTGCCTATGAACGTCGGTCAATAACGCGCTCTAGAAGCTTTGGGTATCCTAGCTTTCCCCGAACTCGAGAACAAGCATTACGATTTTCGTTCTCAAGCTGGAAAAAACATTCCCTAAAAAAAGCATCCCAATTCGATAACGAGTTATCGATTCCGAGCGGGTTACCTTAGCCCTAGCCGGCAGACCGCCTAGCTTAGCGGCCTGCCGTTGCTGGTTTTATAGCAGGGCGAATTCTTCCGTGTCAACGCATCAGTGCGGCCTAACCTCCGGGTTTTTCTTTCCCCGTTTCGCGGTTTTCTTTTCCACGGTCTCGCCATTCTCTTCCTTGGATCGCGGTGTCGGCTGCGCGACGAGCGCGACTTCGAGCACTTCGTCGATCCAGCGCACCGGCCTGATATCCAGTTTGTCCTTGATATCGCTAGGAATTTCGGCAAGATCCTTGCGATTCTCCTCGGGAATGATCACGGTGGCAATGCCGCCTCGGTGAGCGGCCAGCATCTTCTCCTTGAGACCGCCGATGGGCAGCACCTCGCCCCGCAGCGTGATCTCGCCCGTCATCGCCACGCTGGCCTTGACGGGGATGCTGGTGGCCGCCGAGACCAACGCAGTGCACATGCCGATGCCTGCGCTGGGGCCGTCCTTGGGAATCGCCCCCTCCGGGACGTGCACGTGCAGGTCGTGCTTGTCGAAGAACTCCGGCTCGATGCCGAGAACGGCGGCGCGGCTGCGCACTACGGTACGCGCGGCTTCGATCGATTCCTTCATCACGTCGCCGAGCTGACCGGTGTAGGTGAGCTTGCCCTTGCCGGGCATTACCGCCGACTCGATGGTGAGCAACTCGCCGCCGACCTCGGTCCACGCCAACCCGGTAACCTGACCGACGCGGTCGTTCTCGTCGGCGACGCCGTAGCGGAAGCGGCGTACGCCGAGGAAGTCATCGAGGTTATCGGAACTAACCACGACCTGCTGTTCGGTCGGGTGCAAGGTAAGCTTGGTGACGACCTTGCGGCAGATCTTCGCGATCTCACGTTCCAGCCCGCGCACACCCGCCTCGCGGGTGTAGAACCGTATGGTGTCCCGCACGGCACTGGGTTCGAGGTCGAGCTCGTTCTCCTTCACGCCGTTCAGCTTACGCTGCTTCGGAATCAGGTAACGCTCGGCAATATTGACCTTCTCTTCCTCGGTATAGCCTGGAAGGCGGATAACTTCCATGCGGTCGAGCAGCGGCCCGGGGATGTTCATGGTGTTCGCTGTCGCCACGAACATCACGTCCGAGAGGTCGAAGTCGACTTCCAGGTAATGATCGGCAAAGGTGCTGTTCTGTTCGGGGTCCAGGACCTCCAGCAGCGCCGAAGCCGGATCGCCGCGGAAATCCATCGCCATCTTGTCGATCTCGTCGAGCAGGAACAGCGGATTACGCGTCTCGACCTTGGCTAAGTTCTGGATGATCTTGCCTGGCAAGGAACCGATGTAAGTGCGGCGATGGCCGCGAATTTCCGCCTCGTCGCGCACGCCGCCCAGGGCCATGCGTACGAACTTGCGATTGGTGGCACGGGCGATGGACTGCCCGAGCGAGGTTTTACCCACGCCGGGCGGACCTACCAAGCAGAGGATCGGCCCCTTGACCTTCCCGACACGCTCCTGCACCGCCAAGAACTCAAGAATGCGTTCCTTGACCTTCTCGAGCCCGTAATGATCGGCTTCGAGGATCTGTTCGGCATTCGCCAAGTCATGGCGCACACGCGTGCGCTTGCGCCAGGGCAGGCTGACCATCCAGTCGAGGTAATTGCGCACGACGGTCGCTTCGGCCGACATGGGAGACATGAGCTTCAGCTTATTGAGCTCGGCCTCGGCTTTCTGCCGCGCTTCCTTCGGCATGCGCGCCTTCTCGATCTTCTGCTCGAGGTCCTCGATCTCATTCGGCACATCCTCGAGCTCGCCGAGCTCCTTCTGGATGGCCTTCATTTGCTCGTTGAGGTAGTACTCGCGCTGGCTCTTCTCCATTTGCTGCTTGACGCGGCCACGGATGCGCTTCTCGATCTGCAGGACGTCGATTTCGCCCTCGATCAGGCCCATCAGGTGCTCGAGTCGTTCCGTGACGCCTTCGATTTCGAGGATCTTCTGCTTTTCCTCGACCTTCAGCGCCATATGCGCGGCAATGGTGTCGGCCAAACGGCCGGGATCATCGATGCCCGCAAGCGAGGCGAGAATCTCCGGCGGTACCTTCTTGTTGAGCTTGACATACTGCTCGAACAGACCCACCACCGAACGCCCCAGCACCTCGAGCTCGCGATCCTCGGATAGGTCGGGCTCCTCCTGCAGGCTCACTTGGGCCGTGAAATAGCCGGCTTCTTCGGAGAACGCAACCGCACGGGCGCGCTGAACGCCTTCGACCAGCACTTTCACCGTGCCGTCCGGCAGCTTGAGCATCTGCAGAATCGACGCCATCGTGCCAATCCGGTACAGCTCCTTCTCGGCAGGGTCATCGACTTCCGCGCTCTTCTGCGCGACCAGCAGTATGCGCTTGTCTTCTTCCATCGCCGCATCGAGGGCGCGTATGGACTTGTCGCGCCCTACGAACAGCGGAATGACCATGTGCGGATAAACCACGACATCCCGCAGCGGGAGCACCGGCGCGGCCGTCAGTGGCGTGGTGGCGAATTCCGAAGGCTGATCATTTCGCTCCATGAAGGAGATCCTCGCAATGTATCGAGTTGGCTACCGCCCCGGCAGCGACGTACGCGTTCAGCACAGTCGGACTAGGGGACTGCGTGTAATACTATCAAGGGCGGACGGGACCAAGAAGGCAGGAAGCCGGCGCGCGCCCCTGCGGACGCACGCCGACTCGTTTATCAGTCGGAAGCTGCTTTCGACTGCTCGGCACCGTTGTAGATGATGTAAGGCTTGGCCTCGCCGCGAATCACGGCGTCATCGACCACCACCTTGGCAACGTTCTCCATGGACGGTAGGTCGTACATGGTATCGAGCAGCGTCTGCTCCATGATGGTCCGCAGGCCGCGCGCGCCGGTCTTGCGTTCCAGCGCCTTGCGGGCAATCGCGCGCAACGCGTCCTCGCGGAATTCGAGCTCAACGCCCTCCATCTCGAACAGCTTCTGATACTGCTTGGTAATGGCGTTCTTCGGCTCTTGCAGAATGCGCATCAGCGCTTCCTCGTCGAGCTCGGACAGCGTCGCCACCACCGGCAGACGCCCGACGAACTCCGGAATCAAGCCGTACTTGACTAGATCCTCCGGCTCGACGTCGAGCAACAGATCGCCGACGCTCTTCTTCTGCTCCTTGCCTTTGATTTCGGCCGAGAAGCCGATACCGCCAGCCTCGGAGCGTGCCTGGATGACCTTCTCGAGGCCCGCAAAGGCGCCGCCGCAGATGAAGAGAATGTTGTGCGTATGCACTTGCAGGAATTCCTGCTGCGGGTGCTTGCGCCCGCCTTGCGGCGGCACCGAAGCGACCGTGCCCTCGATAAGCTTCAGCAAAGCCTGCTGCACGCCTTCGCCCGAGACGTCCCGGGTAATGGACGGATTGTCGGCCTTGCGAGAGATCTTATCGATCTCGTCGATGTAGACGATGCCGTTCTGGGCCTTCTCCACATCGTAGTCGCACTTCTGCAGCAGCTTCTGGATGATGTTCTCGACATCCTCACCGACATAACCCGCCTCTGTCAGCGTGGTGGCGTCGGCAATGGTGAACGGCACGTCCAACAGGCGCGCAAGGGTCTCGGCCAGCAGCGTCTTACCGGAACCGGTCGGACCAATGAGCAGAATGTTGCTCTTAGCCAATTCGACCTGATCCTTGCCCTGACCCGCTTCCAGCCGCTTGTAGTGGTTGTACACCGCTACCGAGAGCACCTTCTTGGCCTGCTCCTGACCGATCACGTACTCGTTGAGCACGGCGTTGATCTCGTGCGGCTTCGGCAGCTTGGAGCCGGCCGACGCCGACTTCTCCTGCATTTCCTCTCGAATGATGTCGTTGCACAGCTCGACACATTCGTCGCAGACGAAAACAGACGGCCCGGCAATCAGCTTCCGCACTTCGTGCTGACTCTTGCCGCAGAAGGAGCAGTAGAGCAGCTTCCCGCCGTCGTCACCTCTGCCTTTATCTCTGTCGGTCATGGCCTACCCTCGACTCAGGGAGTATCTATTCAAAACCTTGCCTGCTTTTCGGCAAGCGCGCAAGCGGATCAAAGCTCCGCCGTATGGGGAAGGACCGGTCTTTCGACGCGTCCCCCGCGCCGGTCCCTGGTGGACAGGAATTAAGTTTACTGACACGTCGTTTAAAGGTTTGGAGGGCGCTGTTCGGGAAAGGTTCCCTTGGGGAGTGCCAGAGGGTCGCGGGGCTTGTTTTCCCGCCCGAGCGTTGCTCCGGCTCAGCTACTACCCTTCGGGCGACGACCAATCCCTTTGCACTGCCGTGCTCGCCCTAGATTGCAGCGGCTGCTTGCCACCCGCTGCACGCAACCGGGGCGAGTGCCAAGCACCCGCCCCACCTTGTCGTTACGCCTGACTCTCGCGGCTCTTGATCACCGCATCGACGATACCGTACTCCACCGACTCCTCGGCGCCCATGAAGTAATCGCGCTCGGTGTCGCGCTCGATGTCCTCGAGCGTGCGGCCGGTATGTTGCGCGAGAATCTTGTTCAGGCGCTCGCGCATCTTGAGGATCTCACGCGCGTGAATGTCGATGTCGGTAGCCTGTCCCTGAAAGCCTCCCAGCGGCTGGTGGATCATCACGCGCGAATTCGGCAGGCAATAGCGCTTGCCAGCAGCCCCGCCCGCAAGGAGGAAGGCGCCCATGCTGGCCGCCTGGCCAATGCACATGGTGCTGACGTCGCACTTGACGAACTGCATGGTGTCGTAGATCGCGAGCCCGGAAGTCACCACGCCGCCGGGCGAATTGATATAGAGATGGATATCCTTATCCGGGTTCTCTGACTCGAGGAACAGGAGCTGAGCCACGATGAGGTTCGCCATGTGATCCTCAACCTGGCCCACCAGGAAGATTACGCGCTCCTTGAGCAGGCGCGAGTAGATATCGAACGCGCGTTCGCCGCGCGCCGTCTGCTCGACCACCATGGGCACCAGGCCCTGCGCAAACTCCCTGAACCGCTCGTATTCGTTCATCAGCATCATTCCTCGTCCTGTTCGCCTTCCTCGGCGGCAGTCTGTCCCATCAGCTCCTGAAAGCCGACGGTTGTGTCCTTCACTTTGGCGTGCTCGACGACCCATTCCGTGACCTGGTCTTCCAGCACGGAGACCTCCAACCCCTCCATGAGCTTACGGTTCTGGAGATAGAACTGCATGATCTGCTGGGGCTGATCATAGCCGGAAGCGATCTCTTCGAGCGCTTTGCGCAGCCGGTTCTGATCCAACTTAATCTCGTTCTTGCGGATGATCTCGTTGATCAACAAGCCTAGCGCAACCCGACGGCGGGCGTCTTCCTCGAACTGCCCGGACTCTACCTCGGGTTCATCCTGGCCTGCCTGCTGCGCGCGCTGCTTGGCCTGGTTGCGCAGAAACTCGATCTCGCCGTCGACCAGAACCTGCGGCAGTTCAATCGGATTGGCTTCGACCAATTTATCCATTACTTGGCGCTTGAGTTGCGCAAGTACAACCTGATCGCGCTGCTGCTCAAGGTTTTTGCGAATCATCTCGCGCAGCGCTTCAAGACCGCCCTCTGTAATACCTACTTTCTCGGCGAAGGCGTCGTCGAGCTTGGGCAGCTTGGGGCCTTCCACGGCCTTCACCTTGACGTGGAACACTGCCGTCTTGTTGGCTACGGCCTCATCCGGGAAGTTTTCCGGGAAGGTGTACTCGATATCCTTCTCTTCGTCGGTCTTGACGCCCTTGAGACCCTTCTCGAACTCAGGGGGCATCTGACCGGCGCCGATCACTACCGGCACGTCTTCGCCCGTGTTGCCCTCGAAGGGCTGGCCGTCGATCTCGCCTTCGAAATCGATAGTGACCTTGTCTTCTTTTTTGGCGCCGCGCTTGACGGCCTTGTACTCGGAGTTCTGCTTGCGCAGATTCTCGAGCACTTTATCGATGTCCTCGTCACTGACCTCGGCGGTCTTGCGCTCGAGCTCCATGGCCTCGATGCCTTGCAGCTCGATGTCGGGCAGCACCTCGAAGACCGCGGTGTACTCGATATCCTTGCCGGCCTCAGTCTGCTTGGGCTCGATCTCGGGCGCGCCGGCCGGGCGCAGGTTTTCCTTGCTCAGCGCCTCGGTGTAGCTCGACTGCAGCACCTCGCTGAGCACCTCGCCCCGCACCTGCTCGCCGTACCGCTTCTGCACGACCTTAAAGGGAACCTTGCCGGGGCGGAAGCCATCCATCCGGATCCGACCACCCAACGACCGCAAGCGGTTTTCGACTTCCTTATCGACGCGCTCAGACGGAACCTGTACGGTCATCCGGCGTTGCAATCCCTGAGTGGCTTCCACGGAAACTTGCATCTAGCGAACCTCAAACAAAGGCAAAAGGATTTCGGGCAATGCGCGCGGGCACCGACCCCGGTGAAAAATGGTGCGAAAGGGGAGACTCGAACTCCCACGGGTTGCCCCACTGGAACCTAAATCCAGCGCGTCTACCAGTTCCGCCACTTTCGCAGGTACAAATTCTCAGCCGCGCATTATACAGCGAACGCGGCGAAGCGCGAATGTCTCCGCCAGAAAAGAAAACGGCCTGCGTCAAGCAGGCCGTCTAATTTGGTGGGCCGTCAGGGACTCGAACCCCGAACCAATTGATTAAGAGTCAACTGCTCTACCATTGAGCTAACGGCCCGAAACTAAAAAATGGGGTGAGCGATGGGACTTGAACCCACGACCACCGGAGCCACAATCCGGGGCTCTACCAACTGAGCTACGCCCACCATTGTAAATCAACAGCCACTTCTGACCAAGCCTGAAGTGGCGCGCCCGGCAGGGCTCGAACCTGCAACCGCCGGCTTAGAAGGCCGATGCTCTATCCAATTGAGCTACGGGCGCCTGACCGACAGTCTCTACCCGGGCTTTTCCCATTGCCGTGCCGCGCAGCCTCTCGCGGCCGCCTCGGCGACAGCGCCGTTTGGTCGGGGTGGAGGGATTTGAACCCCCGACTTCCTGCTCCCAAAGCAGGAGCGCTACCAGGCTGCGCTACACCCCGTGAAGCCGCCCAGTGCGCGCCGCGCATATCGCTTCCCGCCTGGCACGGAGGGCGGCAATCATACTGCCCCTGCGCCGCGGCGTCAATCATCGGCGGCGGTAATTTCCGCCTTGCTTGTCGGGTCTATACCCGCATGCGACAATCGCGACCCATTTCGAACGCAGCGCCGGGCTATCGGCCCTGGGCTGGCGGCGATTATTTCACGTCTGAGAAATAACTGCCACGTCTTATTCACTATACCTCAATACGGTAATGCGCTCCATGACGGCTAACATCATTGACGGCAAAGCGATTGCGGCGGAGGTCCGCCAAGGCATACAGGAAAAGGTTGCGGCACGGGTCGCCGCAGGCGGACGACGCCCCGGCCTAGCCGTCGTGCTCGTCGGGGAGAATCCGGCCTCGGAAATCTATGTGCGCAACAAGCACCGAGCTTGCGAAGAGGTCGGATTCGTGTCGCGAGGCTACCGGCGCGATGCCAGTATCACGCAAGACGAACTGCTCGAACTGGTCGACGAGCTCAACGCCGATCCCGCCATCGACGGCATCCTCGTGCAGCTCCCGCTGCCCGCGCACATCGACCCGCAAGCCGTGATCGAGCACATCGACCCCCGCAAGGACGTCGACGGTTTCCACCCCGTAAACCTGGGTGCGCTGGCTCTCAATCTACCGGGCTTGCGGCCCTGCACCCCGCACGGCTGCATGACCCTGCTGCAGCACACCGATGTATCGCTCGCGGGCAAACACGCCGTTGTGGTCGGCCGCTCCAACATCGTCGGCCGCCCCATGGCGCTGGAACTGCTCAATGCCGACTGCACCGTAACTATCTGCCACAGCCGTACCCAGAACCTGGCGGAAGAGGTCTCGCGCGCCGACATCCTGGTAGCGGCGATCGGCCGCGCCGAGTTCGTGCGCGGCGAGTGGGTCAGGCCCGGCGCGGTGGTGATTGATGTCGGCATGAACCGAACCGATGCGGGGCTGCGCGGCGACGTGGAGTTCGCGGCGGCCTCGGCGCGCGCCAGCTGGATTACGCCGGTGCCGGGCGGCGTCGGCCCTATGACCATTGCGACGCTGCTGGCGAACACTCTGCAGGTCGCTGAGCTGAGCGACCCGCGATAGTTAAGACTATCCGGAACAACTCTGCGCTACTGCGACGACCGGGATGATTCGAACCGGCTTTTAGAACAAGGCGTCGATTGCGTCGCTCAGGCGGCGCACCGGCACCACTTGCATATCCCCGAGCCCCGCACTACCGCGGGGCGCGTTCTTATGCGGCACCAATGCGCGCTTGAAGCCGTGCTTCGCGGCTTCGCGCAAGCGCTCTTCGCCGTGCGGCACGGGTCGTATTTCACCGGCAAGCCCGATTTCGCCAAAAACCACCCAATCCGCCGGCACAGGCCGGTCTCGCAGGCTCGACAAGGCGGCCATCAGGGCCGGCAAGTCGCTGGCCGTTTCCGACAGGCGCACGCCGCCGACGACGTTGAGAAAGACGTCTTGCCCAAA
>JAJUGG010000032.1 GCA_029268285.1 Ectothiorhodospiraceae bacterium
CTGCCTGGGCGCTAGCTTTGGCTCCTATGGAAAGAAACCACGGAGGCACGGAGAAAGGCGAAAGCATTGGTAGGGGCCGAACGTGTGGGAGCGGCCCTTAGCCGCGAAGGGGTGAGCAGCCAGACGAGAAAGATCGCGGCGCGGTCGGCGCTCCCACAGGTGGGCTTCAGCGTTGGGTAGGAGCGGCCGCCGGCCGCGATTGACGTTCGGCCATTAGGTCGCGAAGGGAGTCGCGGCGAAGGCGCCGTTCCTACACCCTACGCTCCAGTGTTCGTCTTTCTCTGTGCCTCCGTAGTTCAAATCGCAATCTGGAGGCAGAGCGAAAGCACCGGCTGCCTACCCGCTCCGTGGAGAATGCCGCCAGCAGTTGCGGCCACGAATACAAGGCCGAAGCAGCGAGTTGCGCGGCCAAATCCTTTCTGTCGGGTGCCGCATGCTGGAAGCTTGGCTGGTCGTCACTATTGCCCTGGCCTATATCGGCGTCTTGTTCGGCGTTGCCTACTTCGGCGACCAAGCCGCGCGCCAGCGCGGGCCGCGCCCCCGTCCCTTGGTGTACAGCCTGACGCTGGCGCTGTTCTGCACCTCCTGGAGTTTCTTCGGCACCGTCGGCCAGGCCGCCCGCTTCGGTTGGGTGAGCGCGCCGCCGCTGGGCTCGGTCCTGCTGCTGGTGCCGACTTACGTGCTGCCGATCGTGATGTATCTCGTGCTGTGGCGCTTTTTCGAAAAGCTCGCTCGCGTCGGCGCACGCGAGAAGATCACGTCCATCGCTGACTTCATCTCTGCCCGCTACGGCAAGAGCCAGAGCCTGGCGGCGCTGGTGACCTTAATCGCGGTGGTGGGCGTGATCCCATACGTTGCGTTGCAGCTGAAAAGCGTATCGCTTACCTACGAACTGCTCAGCGGCTCCGCGGCGCACGGCGCCGGCCTCTCGTTCTGGCAGGACACCGCGCTCTACGTGGCGATGCTCATGGCCCTGTTCGCGATGTTGTTCGGCACCCGCACGATCGATGCCACCGAACACAATCACGGCATGATGCTGGCGGTAGCCTTCGAATCGGTAGTGAAGCTGCTGGCCTTTCTTGCCATCGGGCTTTTCGTCAGCTTCGGCATGTTCGACGGCTTTGGCGACTTGGCGAGCCGCATACAGGCGCGCGGCGTGGTAGAGGCCGAGGCCGGCGCGGGCAGCGCCTTTTTCACCCAGATCCTGCTGGGCGGTCTGGTGATCATCTGCCTGCCGCGTCTCTTCCATGCCGCCGTGGTCGAGAATACCGACCCCAGCGAAATCCGTACCGCGCGCTGGCTGTATCCGCTCTATCTGTTGGTGTTGGGCGCTTTCGTCTGGCCGATTGCAGCCGCGGGGCTGGTTTACTTCGCACCCGGCAGCGTGGATGCAGATACTTTCGTACTGGCCTTACCGATGGCAGAGGGGCGGCCCTGGCTCGCCACCATTGCCTTCATTGGCGGATTTTCCGCCAGCACCAGCATGGTCATCGTTTCCAGTCTCGCGCTCAGCATCATGGTCTGCAACGACGCCGTCATGCCGCTGCTGCTGCGCTGGCGCCGCCTGGGGCTGAACCGGCGCAAGGATTTGGGGCCTTTGGTGCTGTGGGTCCGGCGCTGCGCGATCGCCTTACTGCTGCTGCTCGCGTACGGCTACTACCGCCTGACCGCCGAATACGTCGCGCTGGCTTCGTTCGGCGTGCTGTCGTTCGTGGCCGTGGCGCAGTTCGCGCCGGCCTTGATCGGCGGATTGTACTGGAAGCGCGGCAGCCGCCTCGGCGCCTTTACCGGCATGGCCGTGGGGTTTGCCTTCTGGATTTACTGCCTGCTGGTGCCGATGCTGGCACAGGCCGGACTATTGCCTTCGTCCCTGCTCGAACAAGGGCTTTTCGGTGTCGATTGGCTACGGCCAACGGCGCTGTTCGGCGTCGAGGAGCTGGATGCGGCCAGCCACGGCGCGCTCTGGAGTTTGTCGACCAACCTGCTGTGCTACGTGACGCTATCCCTGCTCGGGCGGCAGCGCCTAATCGAGCGCACTCAGGCCACTGCATTCGTAGAGCGGTCAGCGTCGCTGCAATTGGCCCCCGGGGGACGTCGGCGTACTTTCTTAGTTGAGGATCTGCAACTGGTCGCCGAGCGCTTTCTAGGCGCGACGCGGGCACAGACCGTGTTGGCGGCCTACAGCCGGCGGCACGGGCGGCGTCTGCTGCCGGAGCAGCGAGCCGAGCCCGAGCTGGTTGAAGAGATCGAGCGAATGCTGGCTGCCGTGTTGGGGGCGTCCTCGGCGCGGGTGGTGATGGAATCGGCGCTGGATGGTCGCCGCATGCAGCTGGAAGAGGTGGCCACCATTGTCGGCGAGACCTCGCAGGTATTGCAGTTCAATCGCGAACTGCTGCAGGTCACCTTCGAAAGCCTGAGCCAGGGCATCATGGTGGTGGACCGTGAGCTGCGCCTGGTTGCCTGGAACCGGCGCTATGCCGAACTCTTCGACTATGACGAAGGCTTTCTACGGGTCGGCAAGCGTATCGCCGCCATCGTGCGCTACAACGTCGAGCGCGGCGAATACGGCCCGGTTGCGGACGAGCGGGATATTACCTTGAAGGTCGCTACGGCGCTGGCGCCGTTGCGGCAGCACCGCGCATACAGCAAAGAACGGGTGCGGCCCGACGGCACCGTGCTGGAAGTGCGCGGCAACCCCATGCCCGGCGGCGGCTTCGTGACCACCTACATGGACATCACCGCCCACAAGCGTACCGAGGAAGCGCTGCGCGAAAGCGAGCAGAACATCCGCGTTTATACCGACAACGTGCCGGCCTTGATCGCCTATGTGGATAAATCCAGGCGTTTCCGGTTTGCCAACCGCGGCTATGAAACCCTGTTCGGCGTCGACCGCGACAGTATTTGCGGCAAGCTGCCGGAAGAGGTGCTGCCACCCGACGCGGCGCTCCAGCGCGAGCCCTACGTGGAGGCGGTGCTGGCCGGCGAGCCGCAGCAATTTCAGGTGGACCTGCGCACCGCCGAAGGGCGGATCCGTCATGCCTTCGCCACCTATATTCCGGACCGTAACGAGTCCGGCGAGGTGGTCGGCTTCTACGCGCTCACGCACGACATCACCGAGCGCGTGGAGGCGGAGCGGGCCTTGCGGGAGGCGAAGGCCGATCTGGAGCGTCGGGTCGAGGAGCGTACCCGGGCCTTGCGCAGCGCCAACGACGCCCTGCAGGCGGCCAAGCTGGAAGCCGAGCGTGCCAATCTCTCCAAAACGCGCTTCTTGGCCGCGGCGAGCCACGACCTGCTGCAGCCGCTTAACGCCGCCGGCTTGTTCAGTGAAGCGCTGGCGCAGCGCCTGAATGACCGCGACGACAAACAATTGGTCGGCGATATTACCAATGCGCTCAGGTCCGCCGAGAGCTTGCTTAGCGAGCTGCTCGATATCTCCAAGCTTGACGCAGGCGCGCTGCGTCCCGAAATCGAGGACTTTCCGCTCGACGACTTGCTGCGGGAGCTGCAGCGCGAGTACACCGTTCTGGCGCAGCGCGAGGGCTTGGTGCTGCGCCTGCGATCCAGCGGTCTTTATGCTCGCTCGGACCGCAAGCTTCTGCGCCGCGTGGTGCAGAATTTCCTTTCCAACGCCATACGCTACACCGAGCGCGGCGGCGTGCTGCTGGGCGTGCGTCGGCGCGGCGAGTTTCTGCGCATCGAGGTCTGGGACAGCGGCCCCGGCATTCCATCCGACCAACGGCAGAAGATCTTCGAGGAGTTCCATCGCCTGGACCACCACGACCGCAGCGGCGAGAAGTGTCAGGGCTTGGGGCTGGCCATTGCCGAGCGCATCGGGCGCATGTTGGGACACGACATCAATGTTCGCTCGTGGCCGGGGCGAGGCAGTGTTTTCAGTATTTCGCTGCCCCTGGGCGAGAGGGCTGCGTGCGCCACGCCCGAACCCATTGCGCCGCCGCCCGGTTCCTTGGCGGGATTGCACGTGCTGTGCGTGGACAATGAACCGGCGATCCTGCAAGGCATGGAGCGGCTGCTCAGCGGCTGGGGGTGTCGCGTTGCGATCGCGCTCAATGGGGAGGAAGCGCTTGCCGAGCTGAACGCCGGCGGCGTGCCCGACGTCATGCTGGTCGATTATCACCTCGACGCCGCCGAAAACGGCCTCGACGTGATGGCGGCCGTCCGGGCGCAGGCCGGGCTCGATGTGCCCGGCGTCGTCATCTCCGCCGATCAGAGCGGCGACGTAAAGGAGCAGGTATTAGCCGCCGGCTATCGCTTCCTCGGCAAGCCGGTCAAACCCGCAACACTGCGCGCGCTGCTCAGTCGCCTTGCTCCGATTAGGGCGACAGGGACATCAGGTTGAATCCAGATTAATTTCCAGCCGGCCCAGGATGGTTTTGAGTCACGGAGGCACGAAGAAAGGCAAAAGCCTTTTTGGGCACGCCGTTTCTTTGTGGATAGGGCGATCTGCTGCCATTTTTCTGGTTTTTGTGGCGCAGACGGGCTATTCGCGGCGAGGTCGTCGCTCCTGCACTCATTTAGTTATTTACGTCGTGGTTTCTGCAGGTGCGCCCCGCGCACTCTTGTCGTGAAAGGCAAATTTTCAGCCACGGAAAGCACGGATGAACACGGAAGGAAGAAGCTGTTTCAGGGCCCATCCGTGCTTTCTGTGCTTTCCGTGGTTCATTCATCTTCTGTAGTAGTAGGGTGCGTACCACGCGCCGCTTCTTGAACCTCCTGCGCGATGGTGCGTGATACGCACGCTACGGAGCTGTAGCCCCTCCACGGCAAAACGCCCTAAGCGTTGTCTTTCTCCGTGTCTCCGTGCCTCCGCGGTTCACATCGTCGTCCTGGAACGTGCCGCTGGTCTTTCAGCCATCCAACGAGCGCTGCTCGCGTTGTTCGATGGCAAGGCTTTGGAAGGCGACGGCGGCTTGGGTGCGGCTGTGGGCGCCGAGCTTGCGCAGGACGGCGGTGACGTGCGCCTTGGCGGTTGCTTCGCTGATTTGCAGGCGGTCGGCGATTTGCTTGTTGAGCAGGCCTTCGGTCATCAACATCAGGACCCGAAACTGCTGGCGGGTGAGGTGCCCCAGCCGCTCGGCGCAATTGCGCTCCCACTCGGACAAGGTCCGCGTCGGCGGCGGCAGTTCCGGGGGTAGCCAGATATCGCCGGCGAAGATGGTCTGCAGAGCGCTCAGCAGTGTCGGTAGGGTGGCAGACTTGGGGATGAAACCGGAGGCGCCGAGCTCGAGGGTGCGGTGAATCAGCGTCGGGTCGTCATGTGCGGAGATCACGGCCACCGGCAGGTCGGGGTATTGGCCGCGTAAATACGCCAAGCCGGAGAGCCCGCTCGCGCCCGGCATCATCAGGTCGAGCAGCATCAATTCGGCATCGGGATAGGCTTCCGCAAGCTCTTCGGCGGCAGAGAAATCGTCGGCCTCGACGAAATGCAGGTTACCTAGCGTCTGGTACAAAGCCTGGTGCAGCGCGGCGCGAAACAGGGGATGGTCATCCGCGATGATGATCGTGCGCTGCGGTTCCATCGCCCCCTCGCTTGCCTGCCTACGCCGTTGATTGCTGTGCCGACCCTGGCCGATGTTTCTAAAAGGCCTTCTTTGAATAGTAGTCGAATGTCAGCGCACAGCTACGGTGGTGTCTCAGGGTTTGTCCTGGGACTGCTCCAGCTGCCGCCGATACTGCGCCGGACTAAGTCCGGTCCAGCGCCGAAAGGCCTTCGCGAAGGCGCTTTCATCCGAGAAGCCGAGGGCGACGGCGATGCTGCGTAGGGACTCTTCACTCTGCAACCTTTCCACGGCCATCTGATGAAGGGTGGCGTCGCGCAGCAGCTTGAAGGAGCTGCCTTCGTCGGCCAGCCGCCGATTCAAGTGCCGGCCGCTGATGCCCAGCAGCTCCGCGACGCGTTCCTTGCCCCAGCGCGGGTGGTGGCGCAGCAGCGCCTGCACCTGGGAGGCCGTGCCGTGAGCTGAGAGCGAGGCCAGCATGCGGTCGGCGACCTGCTGCAGGTGCTGGCGCAGAGCGGCGTTGGCCTGAATGAGCGGCTTCGACAGAGCGTCTCGCGTGTAGGTAAGGCTGTAGGCATCGCCCTGGAAACGAATCGGGCAGCCGAGTAGCGCGCGGTAGGTGGCTGGCGCGGTGCGAGCTTCGTGGCGCAGGCAGATTTCGGCGGGCAGTACACGATCCCCGGTCATCCAGCGGGTCAAGTGCGAGATGCAGGCAAGTGCCGCTTCGGCACGTGTCGCCTGACAGATCTCATAGCCGGGGGTGTAGCGGATTCTTACGCATCGCTCGTCAGTGACGGTATCGATGACGCTGCCTTCGCTGATGATGGGGAAGTACTCCAGCAAGGCCTCGAGCGCATCGCCCAGGGTTTCGCAGCTCATGAGCAGCAGGCCAGCGCTGTCGAGGTGGCCGACCTGCACCTCTAAGCCTATGCGTAGGCCGATCAGAGGGCTGCGCTGTGCTGCCTCGATGGCCGTCCACATCTCGTCCTGCAGGGGGAGGGGAACCCGGGCCGGGTGTGAGCGTACGGCGGTTAGCAATTGCGCCGGCAGCACGATGCCCAGGCGCTCGCAGGCCTGGAGGATGGCTTGGCTGAAGTGCAGAGTAATGGTCGGGGTCTGGGGCATGGGTGTTCGGCTTCGGGATGAAGAGGAAGTCTCGAATTAACTGCGGGCGAGTCCCGATTCAGCCGCTACCTTTCGTTTTCCGTGCACTAGGCTAATCACAATAGCAGAACAAGCATAACAAGAACGGCAGGGTGGAGGAGGAGATATGTACGCGGTGATTGGCGCCGGCCCGATGGGGCTTGCAGCGGCTCGCAATTTAAGTAAATACGGGGTGCCCTTCACCGGGTTCGAGCTACATAGCGACGTCGGCGGGCTGTGGGACATCGACAACCCCCACAGCACCATGTACGAAACCGCCCACCTGATTTCCTCGAAAACCACCACCGAGTTCGCCGAGTTTCCCATGCCGGCGTCGACGGCGAACTACCCGCACCACGCCGAGATGCGCGCTTACTTTCGCGATTACGCGCGGCATTTCGATCTCTACCGGCACTATCGTTTCAGCACTCGGGTGCTGAAAGTCGAGCCCGAGGACGATGGCTGGTGCGTCACCAGCGAGAGCGGCGGCGAGCATAGCAGTCAGCGCTTCGACGGCGTGCTGATCGCCAATGGCACCTTGCATACGCCGAACCTGCCCCGGCTGCCGGGCGAGTTCGCCGGCCGCGTCATGCATTCGAGCGAATACAAGACGCCGTCTCAGCTGAGCGGCCAGCGGGTGCTGGTGGTCGGCTGCGGCAACTCCGGCGCCGACATCGCGGTGGACGCCGTGCATCATGCGCGCAGCGTCGATATTTCGCTGCGGCGTGGCTACTACTTCCTGCCCAAGTTTCTATTCGGTCGGCCCATCGACACGATCGGCGGCAAGATCAAACTGCCGCGGCGGCTCAAGCAGTGGCTCGACGGCTCGCTAGTGCGTTTCGTAATGGGGCGGCCTTCCGACTACGGGCTGCCCGATCCCGACTACCGTATGTACGAGTCGCACCCGGTGATGAATTCGCTGATTCTGCACCACCTTGGCCACGGCGATATCACGCCGCGGCGCGACATTGCCGCGATCGACGGGCACACCGTGACCTTCACCGACGGCGAGCGCGGCGACTACGACGTGCTGCTGCTGGCGACCGGCTATAAGCTGAACTACCCCTTTATCGAGCGCAAGCATCTCAACTGGCCCGAGACGGCCGCAGCACCGCAGCTCTACCTCAACGTGTTCCATCCGACCTACGACAATCTGTTCATGATGGGCATGATCGAGGCGACGGGGCTGGGCTGGGAAGGCCGCAATGAGCAGGCTGAACTGGTGGCGCTCTACCTCCGACAGTTGGCTGCGGGAGCACCCGCGGCGGCTAAGCTCCAGGAGATCAAGCGCCGGCAGGCTTCGCTCGCGGTGGACGGCGGCTATCGCTACCTCAAGCTCGACCGCATGGCTTACTACGTACACAAGGAAAGCTACCGCCGTGCGGTGCTGGGGCATGTGCGGGAGTTGCGACGAGGATTGGCTGGCAAACCGGCCGAAACGCCGGGTCTGGTGTCCTGAGGCCGTATTTATGGAAGGTGCACTGCCGATAAAATTCGACCCGGCGAGCCTGCTTATGCTCAACGCCATCCTGGCGTGCATGATGTTCGGCGTCTCGCTTACCCTGCGCCCGGTCGATTTCAAGCGCGTGCTCGCCATGCCGCGGGCGCCCGTAGCCGGCTTAGTGGCGCAGTTTCTGCTGCTGCCGGCCTTCACCTGCCTGTTCACCTGGCTATTAGGCATTGAGCCCGAGCTGGCGCTGGGCATGATTCTGGTTTCGGCCTGCCCGGGTGGTTCGTTCTCCAACGTCATGACTTGGTTGGGGCGCGGTAACGTCGCCGTGTCGGTGAGCATGACCGCGGTATCCAGCCTTGCCGCCACGGTTCTGACGCCGCTGAACTTCGCGCTGTACGGTTGGCTTAACCCCCATACGCGCGCGCTGCTGACGGATATTGCCGTCGAGCCGGCCCAGATTTTACTGATGGTGGTGCTGGTGCTGGGCGTGCCGCTGCTGCTTGGCATGTGGGTAGGCGGCCGCTTCCCGCGCTTGGCGGCGCGCAGCGAGAAGCCGTTTCGCTTGATCGCCTTGATCGTGTTCCTGGGCTTTGTCGCCATTGCCTTCGCCAATAACAGCGGGCTCTTCATAGAGCGCTTTCATACCTTCTTCTGGCTGGTCGTTGCGCATAACTGCCTGGCCTTGGGCCTGGGTGCTGCCATGGGCTACTCGCTGCGGCTGCCGGTCGCGGATCGGCGCGCGGTAACGCTAGAGGTCGGGATACAGAACTCCGGCCTGGGGTTAGTGATTCTGTTCACCTTCATGCCGGAAGCGGGCGGAATGATGTTGATCACGTCTTTCTGGGGCGTGTGGCACCTCATCTCAGGGCTGACGCTGGCCCACATCTGGTCGCGCCGCAGCGGCGGGCGGCCGGTGGCGGTCTCGCGGACGTCTGTCTAATGCTGCAACTGCGCTGGTTCATTGCAAGAGATGCCATACCCGGTGTGGTCTTAGCCAAGCCTAAGGCTTTAAGGCTGTGATTGAACCACGGAGACGCGGAGGCACGGAGAAAGGCAGTACCTAATGCGTATTGCTGTGAAAGAGCTACTGCGGGTTATCCATGCCGCTGCGGCCTGGTTCTTGGGCTATCGGCTTGATGCCGCCGCGCCTCGCAGGAAAAAACAGGACGCCTAGCGAGCATTTCTCCGTAGGGTGCGTATCACGCACCATCGCCGGTCTGCTCGGCTGGAACGGTGCGTGATACGCACCCTACGCCGATTCGGCGTGTAGCGCTGGATTTCGAGCGAGGAGACAGGCCGCCTGCGGGGGCGGGACGCCGCATAAGCGCGCCGATCAGGCGCGCCGCTGCCGCAGGGAACCTGCGGCCAGCATCACGTTGAAAGCGCCGGGTGCATGATACGCACCCTACGGAAGACGGCCGTGGCAGGCTCCGCTAGCGCTTGAGTAATTCGGCCACTGTACTGAGGTTTTATCCGTGTCCAAAAGAATTCTAATAACCGGCGCTGCCGGCTATATCGGTAGTTTGCTTGGCAGCCGGCTCGCGGAGGACTTTTTCGTAATCGGCACCGATTTGCGGGAGCGGACGGATTTGCCGTTTCCGGTGCGAGCGCTGGACGTGCGCGATTCTGGGCTGAAGGCGCTGCTGGAAGAGAATGCGATCACGCACGTTGTGCACCTGGCCTCGGTGCTGGATGCCGGCGCCGATCCGGCGCGCGATTACGATATCGACGTCAACGGCACGCGCAACGTACTGGGATGCTGCTTGGCGGCCGGGGTGCGCCACATTATCGTGACCAGTTCCGGCGCCGCCTACGGCTATCACGCCGATAACCCCGAGTGGATCGACGAGGGCGCCCCGCTGCGCGGCAACGCGACCTTTGCCTACGCCGACCACAAGCGGCGGGTAGAGGAGATGCTGGCGGATTATCGCCGCCGTCACCCGGAGCTGGCGCAACTCGTATTCCGGCCGGGTACGGTGCTGGGTGCGCATACGGATAATCTGATTACGAACCTGTTTAAGGCCAAGCGCATGCTCGCCGTGCGCGGCAGCGATTCGCCGTTCGTGTTCATCTGGGATGAGGACGTGGTGCGGGCGATGGAGCTCGGCATACGCGAGAGCCGCAGCGGTATTTACAACATGGCCGGCGACGGCGCGCTGACTGTGTACGAGATCGCCGCCATACTCGGCAAGCCGGTGCGGGCCTTGCCAGCGTGGCTGATTATCGCGGCGCTTTGGTGCGGCCGGCGGTTGGGAGTGGGGCGCTATGGGCCGGAACAGGTGGATTTCCTGCGTTATCGGCCGGTGCTCAGCAATCGGCGCTTAAAGGAGGAGTTCGGCTATACGCCGCAGAAGACCTCCGAACAGACGTTCCGCTATTACGTCGAGCACGCCCGAGCGCGGGGGGCTTTATGAGTAGCGGGCAAGCGGCCCGGTCGTCTGCGCAGGTTTTTTAGCCGCTATGCTTCCCTGGATCTGGCTCGGCGCCTGCATACTGCTTGCCTACACCGTGGAAGCGGTGACCGGTTTCGGCAGCATCGTTATCGCGCTCTCGCTGGGCGCCTTGTTGCTGCCGATCGCCGACCTGCTGCCCACCTTGGTGCCGCTCAACATCGCACTCAGCGGCTATCTGAGTATGCGCCATCGAGCGCATATCCACTGGCCGACGCTGCTGCGGCTGATTCTGCCGCTGATGATCGCGGGCACGGTGATCGGGCATTTTCTGCGCCCCGTGCTCGGCAGCGGCGTCATGCAACTGCTGTTTGGCCTGTTGATCATCTGGTTTGCCTGTCGCGAGCTCTGGCGCATGCGTGCCGCGGGTGGAGGCGCTGTGTCTCGATCAACCGCCAAAACCGGTCTGCTCATGCTCGGTGCCGGCGCGACCCACGGCTTGTTCGCGTCCGGCGGCCCGCTGCTAGTCTATGCGCTAGCGGGTACCCAGCTGGGCAAGGCGGGTTTGCGCGCAACCCTCATCGCCGTGTGGTTCAGCCTCAACAGTCTGCTTACCCTGTTCTTCCTGATCGACGGCAGTCTCGTGCCGGCCTTGCCCCGGGTGCTGGTTTATCTACCGCTAGTCGGTGTCGGCATCGTAGCGGGCGAGTGCTTGCACCGGCGCATACACGAGCAGCAGTTTCGGCGGCTGGTTTACGCGTTGCTGGCGGTGACGGGCGCCTTGCTCATTCTCGGCCAGGGCTACGGCTCCTAGGGGAGTTGCGAGGTGTGCCGGCACGGTTAAATGCTGTTACAACGGCTAGCCGCCACCATACTGGCTGGCACTGTGAGCGGGACTTTAGCGACGCGTGAAACGCTGCGCAGCGCGCTGCGGACAGCGACCGATTCGGTGCACCGGCGCCTCGAGCGAGGCTTGCTGCTGTCCGACCCGCGCCTGAGTAAAGCGGATTATCGGCAGGTGTTGGCGGCCTACTATGGGTTCTACCGACCCTTGGAAGCGCGGCTGGCTTGGGTATGGCCGGCTGGGTTGGACGCGGCGCGTCTACACAAGCGCTTATGGCTCGCTCAAGATCTTCAGGAGCTGGGCCTGTCTGCCTGCGGGCTGGCGGCCTTACCCCATTGCGAGGGCATGCCGCCGTTGCGGGATGAAAGCGAAGCCATGGGGTGCCTCTATGTGCTGGAGGGCGCCTGCTTGGGCGGGCAGGTCTTGCTCAGGAGCATACAGCCGCGCTTCGATGGCGAGGGCGGTTTTCGGTTTCTGGAGGGCTATGGCCTTGAAACCGGGCGCATGTGGCGAAACTTCCTGTCTTGTCTGAACGATTTCCAGAATCGCGACGAACGGGATCAGCAACGGCTAATCGCGAGTGCGGTCGCCACATTCGAGACCTTCGAGCGATGGTTGGCGCTGCGGGAGTGTTTGCGATGAGCAGCGAGCAACAGCCGATCACGGACGAAGATCTCGCTTACTGCTCCCAGGAGCCTATCCACATTCCGGGGGCGATCCAGTCCTACGGATATCTCTTCGTGTGCAGCAAGCCCAAGCTCAAGCTGCTGCAGGTCAGTGCAAATGTGGAAGCGCTGTTGGGGCGCTCGCCCGAGGCTCTGCTGGGGCAAACGCTGGCGGTACAGCTGGACGATGAGCTGGCGCGCCAAGTTTGGGAAGCTGCTCAAGACGCGCGCCTGGGTGAGGTCGAACTGAAGCGGCTGCATATCGCCGGGCGCACCTTCGACCTTGCCGCCCACGAGAGCGAAGACGCGATCGTGCTGGAGCTGTTGCCGTTCGACGAGGGTGCCCAGCAGGTCGAGGCGGGTCTGCTGCGCGCGGTGCGCGCCCTGCAGAGCATTACGGACATCGAAGCATTGCGGCGGACAGTCGTTCAGGTAGTGCGCGAGCTGACCGGCTTCGACCGTGTGATGCTCTATCGCTTCGATGAAGCCGGGCATGGCGAGGTTATCGCCGAGGACAAACTCGAGCGCCTGCCGCCTTACCTGGGGTTGCGCTACCCGGCGACCGACATCCCCGCTCAAGCGCGCGAACTCTACCGCAGCAACTGGTTGCGCCTCATTCCCGATGCCGCCTATGAGCCCGTACCTCTGGTGCCGGAGCGCCGCCCGGATACCGGAAAAGCCCTGGACATGAGTCATGCCGTACTGCGCAGTGTGTCGCCTATACATCGCGAGTACATGGCCAATGCCGGCTTTGCCGCCTCGATGAGCATCTCGCTGCTCGATCGCGGGGAGCTCTGGGGGCTGATCAGTTGCGTGCACTGCACGCCGCGGCGCCTCTCGCAGCCGGTACTGCGAGCTTGCGAAAGCATCGGCCGTTTGATGTCGCTACAGCATGGGGCGCTGCAGGAGTTTCAAAAGCGTACGCAGCGAGAGGCCAAGCAGAGTCTGTTGCAGCGTTTGGCCGTGGCCATGAGGGCATCCAGGCGCGATGTGCCGATGGGGTTGTTGCGGGAGCCGCAGGCTTTGCTGGAGCTGGTCGGTGCGGCCGGTGCGGCGATCGCAGTGGATGAAGAGATACAAAGCATCGGCCGTTGTCCGCCGGTGGTGGAAATCGACGCTCTCGCCAAGCATGTCCTGCAGTTGCAACAGCGCGGGGTATTCCACACTGATCATCTGCAAGAGCTGCATCCGCCGGCTGCGCACTACACCGATGTGGCGGCGGGCGTACTGGCAATAGCCGCGCCTCCGCCGGTGCGGCGTGTCGTGCTGTGGTTTCTGCCGGAGCAAATGCAGACCGTGAATTGGGCGGGTAAGCCGGTCAAGCGGGTCGAGCAAGGGCCTGAAGGTCCTCGCCTCCACCCGAGGCGCTCCTTCGAGCTGTGGCAGGATTTCGTGAGCGGCCGCTCGCGCGCATGGACGCCGACCGAGCTGTGGGCGGCGGCCGAACTCAGGCGCTCCTTGATTGAGCTGGATCTGGAGCGAAGAGTTGTCCGCGAGCGCGAAGCGGTGCGCGCGCGCGAGGAACTGCTGGGTGTGGTATCGCACGATTTGCGAACGCCGCTCAGCGTAATCCGAGTCCATACCGGACTGATCCGGCGCGACCTCGACAAGCAACAGGCGCTGGAACCCGAGCGCCTCGCGCAAGTGCTGGGTCGCATGGAGCGCGCCGGCGAGCGCATGCAGGCTCTGATTGAGGATCTTCTGGTGGCGCATCGCATCGATGCCGGCGGGTTCGAGCTGGAGAAGTCCTTGGTGGCGGCGCAGGCACTGGTCGATGAGGCCTTTCACGCCATGGCGCCTGTGGCTGAAAAAAAGGGCGTGCGGCTGGAGCGCAGCGCAGGGGAGGCGGCCATGGTATTGGCCGACGCGGGCCGGCTGGCGCAGGTTTTCTCCAATTTGCTCAGCAACGCGCTGCGTTTTACCCCGGAAGGTGGCGTGGTGCGTTTGGGCGTGAATACCACGCCGGGCCGAGTCGAATTCACCGTCGAGGACACCGGCCCCGGTATTCCTACCGAACAACAGGAGAAGATTTTTCAGCGTTATCACGCCGCCGGCGCCAAGGGCGGCACGGGGCTGGGCTTGTACATCGCGCGCGGCCTGGTAGAAGCGCACGGCGGCCGCCTCGGTGTTCGAAGCCGGCCGGGCGAGGGCAGCTGTTTTTACTTTGATATTCCGCGCGCGTGACTAAAGTCAGCTTGCCAGTTCCAGCCCGAAAAGCTGCGGCGCGATGCCTATCGAAAGCGTGCCCCAACGTCGTCCGTGCGGGGTTAGCGGCGCGAACAGCACGTAGATGATCTGGTTGCCGATAACGTAGGTCCCCATGCTGACGAACCGGGCTTTGCGTAGATTCTCCAGCTCGATCTTGGTGGCTTGAGCGAAACTCAGCGCCTGGCTCTTGAGCATGTCTGTCTTCAGGTCGCCCGTCGGTGTCTGGCTCGCCTCGCTGCGCGCTAAAGCCACGAAGCCGTTATCGTCGCAAGGAACGGTGTACAGGATGCCTTGCGGGCTATTAGCGTTCCAGTTGTCGATCAGGTTCTGGCAGGCCTGACGCAGGGGTTTTATGTAGCTCGTTTCGAAATGTCGCTTGCTTTGAGGCAGCGGGCGATAGTTTTGGTCAAAAAGATTCACGCTTTGATCCAGCAGCTTTTCCATCTCGTGCTGCAGAATGTCGCGGCGCTCCAGCAGCAACTCGATGACCGGCTCCAGTGCCCCGCGCCCGATACGAAAGCGGCTCAAGCCCTGCAGGGCAAGATTAGTCGTGTCACGCTGCGCTTCCGCCTGGTTTAGGGCGTGCGTCATGTACTGGTGGATACGCGAGCCCAAGTCGCGGATTTCCACGCTCCGTTGGTGCCCTTCCTGGTTGGTGGCCGACAATTGCTCGATGGCCGAGGTCACCAGGAGGATATCGCCGTGCGTATTCTCCATAGCGCCGAGCATGGCGTCGAACTGCTGCACCGAAGCGCTTACCGATGTCTGGGCCTGCTCCGTGTGCTCGAGGATCGTTCCTGTTTCCGCAGCGGTACGGGATACAGCGGCGGACATGGCCTCGACCAGATCCTGAATCTGCGAGGCGGCGTTACCGACTTTCGATGCCAATTCGCGCACTTCGTCGGCAACCACAGCAAAGCCGCGGCCGTGCTCGCCGGCGCGGGCGGCTTCGATGGCAGCGTTGAGCGCCAGCATGTTGGTCTGCGCGGCAAAGCCCTGCACGGTGGAGAGGATGGTGCGGATGTTCTCGGAGCTGCCGACGAGCGTGTGCACGCCGTGCTCGAAATCCTGCAGCGCGGCGCCGACATTGCCGATGCATTCGGCCGCGTTCCGTAGCTCGGTAGAAGCCCGGCGCACCTCTTCGAGGTTGCGCGTGTTCAAATCGGCGATGGTGCCGGTGCGCTGCGACATCTCGGTAATGCCGCTGGTGGTTTCGGCGCTGGACTTGAACACGAGCTCGGAGACTTCCTCTTGGCGGCTTGCGTCGCGGCTTGCCTTCTCGCTCAATAAGCGCCCTTGCGCGGCCGCGAGGCCGACTTGCAAATTATGCTGCTGCAGCTCTTCGAAAATGCCGCGCAAGCGGCCGAGGAACTGATTGAAAGCTTGAGCAAGCGTTTGAGCCTGCATCGAGCCCGAGGATGATACGTCCCGGCTGATATCGAGCTGTGTGCCGTTGGCGCTGCGCAGAATAGCGATGATCTCTTCGATCAGCTTGTCCAGGGCCCTTGCGCGATGCTGTGCGAAAACGAACAGCACAAGACCGGCGAGGACCAACAAGACACCGAGCGTGGGTGCCACGGATGCGCTTGTGGTGGATACAATCACAAGGCCGAGGACCTGAATGACGCCGGCGGCAATGACGGCCCCGTATCGTTTCGCTAAGGTGCTGTCACTCATGAAAGCCTCGCGGAAAAGGGTAGATGGCTATAAGCCCTGTATCGGCACATCCCGGCGTTTCTTGAGAGAGGGCGGACCTTGCCGCTTGTGCCGGGCATAGAGGCTCAGTGAAATTCGGGCGAAGTGAGGCAGCGATGATTGAAAAGCTAGCGTTTCTGGGCTTGGGGGCCATGGGGCGTCCGATGGCGATTAACCTGGCGCGTGCCGGATTCTCCATCCGCGCCTGGAATCGAACTGCGAAGGCATTCGAGGACGTGGCGGCCGCCGGCGCTGCGATCGAGCGCGATTTGCAGGGGGCCGTGCGCGAGGCACAGGTGGTGTGCGTGTGCGTGCTGGATAATGCCGCCGCCGAAGCCGTCGTGGGGCAGGCGCTACCCCATATGGCACCGGGCAGCATCATTCTCGATCACAGTACCTTGGGCGTCAGCACCGTGCAGGCCTTGGCTCGGCAGGCAGCGGAGCGGGAGGTCGCCTACCTGGATGCGCCCGTGAGCGGTGGTACCGTCGGCGCCGAGGCCGGCACGCTCAGCATCATGGTTGGCGGTGAGCGCAGCGCCTTCGAGCGCGCCCTGCCGGTGCTGAAGGCGTTGGGGCGTTTGATCGAATACATGGGCCCGTCCGGCAGCGGCCAGGGCGCCAAGCTAGTCAACCAATTGCTCACGGCAGTGCATTCGGCCGCCGCCGTTGAAGCATTGTATCTCGGGCGGCGGCTCGGGCTGGATCTCGATCAGCTGCACCGCGTCCTGCAGGCATCCTACGGTGCCAGCCGTATGCTCGACCGCACCGTGCCGGTGCTGCAGGCTGAGAACTTTGATTCCGCCTTTACGGTGGACGTGCTCGCCAAGGATCTTCGCTTGATCGAGGCGCTGGGGCACGAGACGAGCACGCCGCTGCCGCTGGGTGAAGCGGCGTTAGCGCTTTACCGGGCGGGCCAAAATGGAGGCGTGGGGGCTTCCGACGCCGCCGCATTGGTGAAAATACTCGCTCGCGACGCTGCCAAGGAGGCCTGAAGTCATGCCGCGCTTTCTGGCCAACCTCAGCATGCTGTTCACCGAGCAGCCCTTTCTAGAGCGCTTTGCTGCCGCGCGGCGTGCCGGCTTCGATACCGTTGAGGTGCAGTTCCCCTACGAACATTCCGTCGAGGACATTCGCCACGCGCTGAAGGATGCCAGGGTCTCGCTCTACTTGATTAATCTGCCGGCCGGAGATTGGGCCGGCGGGGAGCGTGGGATCGCGGTCGATCCTGGGCGGGTGGAAGAGTTTCGGGAAGGCGTCGAGCAGGCAATCGACTACGCGCGCGCGTTCGGTGTTCGCCGGCTCAACTGCATTGTGGGGCGGCGACAAGCGGAGCTCAGCGAGGCGGAGCAGTGGGCCGTGCTAACTGAGAATCTTCGCCATGCCGGCAAGCGCTTGCAGAGCGAGCTCGACGCGACCTTGCTGGTCGAGCCGGTCAACCGTTACGACATCCCGGGTTTCTTCCTCGGCAGCAGTGCCGAGGCGTTACGCGCTTTGGATCTGGCCGGCATCCCCAACAGCGCGTTGCAGTACGATGTCTATCATATGCAGCGTAGCGAGGGGGAGCTCGTCAATACCTTGCGGACGCATCTTGCGCGCATCGGCCACATTCAAATCGCCGACAACCCAGGGCGACATCAGCCCGGCACGGGCGAAATCAATTTTCCCTTCCTGCTCGGTGAGCTGGACCGCATGGGCTATGACGGCTTCGTGTCGCTTGAGTACGTCCCGACTCCGGATACGGAACACTCTCTGAGTTGGTTGAAGGAATGGGGCGCCTAGCGCCGAAGTTGGCCGAGCTGGGGCTTCGTTACGGCTAGCGTGAAGCGGCATTTCTGCTGTCTGCGATCGGCACAGCGAAGCTAAACCGGCTGCCTTTTTGAAGTTCGCTCTCGATCCAGATGCGGCCGCCGTGTTTTTCCACCACCCCCCTTGCAATGGCAAGTCCTAGGCCGGTACCACGATAGCCCGCTTTGCGACTGCGCCAGTAGCGGTCAAAAAGATGGCGTTGATCTTCCGGCGCGATGCCGGGGCCGCTGTCGGCAACCCAGATGCTCACGCTGCCGGAGGTTTGTTCGGCGCCAACGATGATGCGGCCGTTCGGCTTGGTAACCTGTAGCGCGTTTGAAATCAGGTTCGTGAGCACCTGAAGGATGCGGTCGCGGTCGCAGAGGATCTCGGGCAGGGGTTCCTGTAAAGCCGTCTCGATCCTGATGCCGCTGCGTTTCGCGAGCGCCGTGAAGTCGGCAACGGACTCCGCGACGATGGGGGCGACCGGGTGCGGTTCGACCTCGATATGCAGGACGCCGGTCTCGATGTTGGCAAAGTCGAGCAGATCCGAGATCAAGCGGTCGGCTCTTTGCGTGGAGCGCAGAATCGTATCCAGGAGCCGCATCTGCGTGTCGTCGCCGTTGCTGCGGGCTTTTCGGCGCAACACCTCGGCGCTGACCTGAGCGGCGCTGATCGGCGTGCGCAGGTCGTGCGAGACAATGGCCAGGATTTCATCGCGCATGCGTACCGAGCGCTGAGTCTGCTGCAGGAGGCGCTCCCGCTCAATGGCTGCCTCATAGCGTTCGCTGACATCGGAGAAGGTGACCACGGCGCCGTCGACGCGGCCGCTCTTCCACAGCGGCGCTGCCTGATATTCAGCCCAGAAGCTGCTGCCGTCCTGGCGCCAGAAACGGTCTATTTCGAAATGCGTTGGCTTGCCAAGCAACAGCGTGCTTTGGATGGGGCACTCTTCAGTGGGAAAGGGCTCCCCATTGGCCTTGGTATGGTGGAACCGCTCGTGAAACTTCTCGCCGAGCAGGTCTCGAATGTCCTCTATCCCGAGCAGGCGTTGGGCTGCCGGGTTGGCAAAGGTGCAACGGCCTTCGGAATCCAGGCCATAGACGCCTTCCGCGGCGGCTTGCAGCAGTTGCCGAAAGCGCGCCTCGGATTCACGCAAGGCCTCAATGAGCATGGCGCGGTCGATGAGCACCGAGGGCTGATCGACCAGGGTTTGCAAATGTCGGCGCTGTCTCGGCTCGAAGTTGCGGACTTGCTTCACGCCGACGCAGAGCACGCCCATCAGTTTCCCGTTCGGGTATAAGCGCGCGCCCAACAGAGACTTCAGGCCGCTGTCGTACAGGCAATGACTCTGGAGAGTGTCGCTGCGCTGCAAGTTGACCATGTAAACCGGCTCTTCGGCCGTGGCCGCGCGGGGAATGAACGAGGCCTGATCGAGGGAGAGCGGGCTTTCTTTTTCCACTTGGCAGACGCCTGTCGCGGCCTGCGGAATCAGCTGTTGCCCCTGCTCATCGACGAGCCAGAGCATGGCCCCGTCGATCGCTAGCGCTTCGCGTATCGCTTCCAGCAAAGGCGTCAGTCGTTCGCCGAAGGGCTTAGGAGTTTCTTTCCCCTCGACTAAGTCACGAGCGACCGTTTCCAGCCGGCGCAGATCGCGTTTCTCGAGCTGACGCTCCTCGACCGTGTAGCCGCTGAAAACGGTAACTGCATGTTCCATGGCCTCGTTCAGAGCAGCAAACACCCGTTCGATGTCGTCCAGCGCGGGTTGTTCGTGTTCGGGCGCATCTCTCCACAGCGCGGCAATGCGTTCGCTGAGGAAAACGTACTCCTGAATGACTTCGTCTTCGGTAAAGCCCAGTCGCAGGCGCAGGCTGATGTGCGTTTCTTCCAGGCGCTGCTTGGCGTGTTCCGCGTCCTCCGGGCGGCCGTGGCGCGAGATGGCGGAGAGGTTGGCTAGGTACTCCGGCAGGGTGTCGATCGTCTCCTCGTGGGACAGCGAGTTTGCGGAGTCCATGCCGCGCACATACGCCGCATAGTCGTCGATGATGGTTTGTTGATGCCTTTCCAGATAGTCGGCCACTGTGGCCATACGTGCCGTCGTCCTTCAACCTATGAATCGCTCATGCGCGACCTCGCGCCGAGGCGAAGTCATGCAGGGGGCAGAACTAGGGCCGCTGCCGAGGGGGTTCAATGAAAAAGGCCCGCGGTGCGCGGGCCTTGTTGCGGAGTGTCGGTGTTAGTGGGGCAATACTTCCTCGCTGCTCTTGAACACGGTGTCATCATGTTCGCCGACGACGTGGAGCAGTCCTGCCAAGCCTTTCTCCACGCGGGAAAGGGCGTGGTCCACCAGGGTGTACTGGCCGGGGTAGTCCACCTTGAACTCGACCATGGTAGCGCCGCCGGGGGCGACCGTGGTGGTCTGCACATCGGTGAGCGGCGGGCTCGTCAGCGACGCCTGGTCATAGACCTTGTCGAAGATCTCGCCGATCACATGGAAGCTCGAGGTGGCGTTCGGCCCGCCCACACCGAAGAAGATGCGGACTGTCTCGCCGACTTTCGCTTCCATTCGATGCGTCTTGGTCAGAGCGCCCATGGCGCCGTTGAACATGAAGTGCTCGGGCCGTTCGTCCACCAGCTTGTCGTAGGAGAACTCCTGATGGCCCAGGCTGCCGTGCCGCTCGGCGGTGTACAGCTCGCCCTGCATCACGTAGAACTCCCGGTCCACCGGCTCCAGCCCGCCTTCAGGCTCGATCAGGATCATGCCGTACATCCCGTTGGAGATGTGCTGGGCGACCATGGGTGTTGCGCAGTGGTAGACATACAAGCCGGGCTGCAGCGCCTTGAAGGTGAAGCTCTTGGTCTCGCCGGGGGCGGCCTGAGTCACCGCGGCACCACCGCCAGGGCCGGTGACCGCGTGGAAATCCACCGAGTGGATCATGGCGCTGTCTTCAGCGTTCTTCATGTTGACCGTGATGGTGTCGCCGACACGGGCACGAATGAAGGGACCTGGCACGGTGTTGTTAAAGGTCCAGTAGCGATAGGTGGCGCCGTCGGCCAGTTGGCCGACCACCTCGGTGGTCTCGAGATCGACCGTGAGATGTTTCGGCCCGCGATCGCCGACCGGTTCCCCGACCTCCGTCGGGTTCTTGGTGATGTCGATGGCATCGCTGGCAGCGGCTTCAGGCGCGTCGCCGACGACGATCATGCCCTTCATGCCCGCCGCGGCATGGCCCGGCAAGGTGCAGAGGTACTCGAAGGTGCCTTCCTTGGTGGCACGGAACACAATGGCCGTGGAAGCGCCCTTGCCGGTGATGTCGTCGGAATCAGCCCCGAACTGAGGTACCGCGATGTCGTGCATCGCGCCATCGCCGTTGATTAGATTAATCTGGACAACGGCGCCTTCCGCTACCTGCAGCTGCGGGTTGATCTCGCCCTGGATTTTGCCTTTGGCGCCGACGAACACGAGCTGGCCGTTGGCAATATCGGTCGTGAGGGTGAACGTCACGTCCGGAATAGTGGCCGGACCGTGCGAGTCTTCGTGCGCGGCGTGAGCCGTGCCGAGGACGGCGCTGCCCAGCAAGAGAACTGCGGCGGCTTTGTGCA
>JAJUGG010000033.1 GCA_029268285.1 Ectothiorhodospiraceae bacterium
GCGCCGATCAGGTGTGCCTCTGCCGCAGGGGGCCTGCACCCTACGAGGAATGTAGCCAACAGCGTCGGCCACGGTACTCCGCTCACGCAATGACTCACCCCGGCCCCAGCACGCGTCATGCGAAGCGTTAGGGGCAGGGATTGGGCTGGGCGCGGTGGATGGCCTCGATGCTCTCCAACACCGCCTCCGGCAACTCCAGGCTGTGGCTGTCGATGTTGCTCTTCAGCTGCTCCATGGTCGTGGCGCCGATGATGTTGCTGGCCACGAAGGGGCGGCTGGTGACAAAGGCCAGCGCCATCTGCGCCGGGTCTAGGCCATGCTCCCGCGCCAATGCGACGTAACGCTCCATGGCGGCCTGCCCTTCTTCGTTCAGATACCGCGTGAAGCGCTCGAACAGCGTGATGCGGGCACCTTCCGGTCGGGCGCCGCCGCAGTATTTGCCGGACAGCATGCCGAACGCGAGCGGCGAATAGGCCAGCAGGCCCACCTGCTCGCGGTGCGAGACTTCCGCCAGGCCGATCTCGTAGGTTCGGTTGAGCAGGTTGTAGGGGTTCTGCACGCTGACGACGCGCGGCAGGCCGAGCTTGTCCGCAAGCCAAAGAAAGCGCATGACGCCCCAGGGTGTTTCGTTGGACAGCCCGATGTGGCGGATTTTGCCTTCCTGTACCAGCTTGCCCAGGGCTTCCAGCGTCTCCGCGATCTGCGGCTCCGGCTCGTCCGCCTTCGGCGCATAGCCGAGCTTGCCGAAGAAATTGGTGCGCCGTGCCGGCCAGTGCAGCTGGTAGAGATCGAGGTAGTCGGTGTTGAGCCGCTGTAACGAGCCGTGCAAGGCCTCGCGCAGTTCCCGTTCCGTAAAGCGCGTTTTGCCGTCGCGGATATAGCTCAAGCCGTTGCCGGGGCCGGATACTTTGCTCGCCAGCACGATGTCGTCCCGCCGCCCGCGTTTTTTCAACCAACTGCCGATGTAGGCTTCTGTGCGCCCCTGTGTTTCGGCCTTGGGAGGCACCGGATACATCTCAGCGGTATCGATGAAGTTGATGCCGCGTGACAGAGCGTAGTCCAACTGCTGGTGGGCGTCGGCTTCGCTGTTCTGTTCGCCCCAGGTCATGGTGCCGAGGCAAATGGCGCTGACCATCAGATCGGTATCGCCGAGTCGGCGCTTCTCCATTACGGCTCTCCTGCTTCGATTTGAGAAACGGGTGATGATACTGCGAAACCTTACGCGAGGCGGTTGTTGTCAGGCAAACGTTGCACCGAGTTTGTCCTGAAGATGCTCGCCTCCACCTAAGGAGGGGGTATAGACGCGTTTGCTAACGCCCAGGCCGTGGGAGGGCGCCTTGCGGTTGTTGTTTGTCCTGCTATTGCTCGTGCTTCTCAACGGCTGCGATTTGCCTCGCGATCCGGAAGGGACGCTGGATCGAATAAGAGGCGGCACGATGCAGGTCGGCGTTATCGCGAATCCGCCTTGGGTCATAGCGGAGAACGGCAAGATTGGCGGCGTCGAGCCCGAGCTGCTGCGCGAGCTCGCCCACGGGCTCGGAGCGGAAATCCGCTGGGTTCAAGGCGGTCAGGGGGAGTTGCTGACCGCGCTGGAGCATCGCCAGCTGGATGCCGTGGTCGGCGGTTTTAACGAGTCCGATCCGTGGAGTTCCAAGGTTGCGTTTACCAAGCCGTACTACGAGGTCGCCATCGTGGTGGCGCTTGCGCCCGACCTTCCGAACCCGGAGCGGTTGGAGGATCTGGCGGTGGCGGTGGAGTCTGGCAGCGCGGCGGCGGGGTATTTGCGCGCGCAGGACGCGCAGCCCCAGCCGGTTGCGGATATAGAAACTGCCGATAGCCCGGTCGCGCTGCCGGAGTGGCAGCGTCGGTCGCTCGGATATCGCACTCTGTGGGAAATTCACCGCGCGCGTCAGGTCATTGCCTTGCCGCCCGGCGAGAACGCCTGGGTGGTGCATGTCGAGCGTTTTCTCAATGATCGCCGCGCGCAGGTTGATCGTTTGCTCGGCGCAGACGAAAAGGTGCGCCCATGAAGACGCGTGCCGATTATGTGCTGCCGCCAGACAAGGAAAAGCTGCGCAAGCAAGCGGTCAAGCTGGAGTGGATCACTTTCGTCGTCATCCTGATCAACGTCGGGGTGCTGTATCTGGTGCTGGGCAACTCGCAGGCCATGCGCACGGCGTGGGTCGAGGACATCCTGGCGCTGGTCCCGCCGTTGGCTTTTCTCATTGCTACCCGCTTCGAGCGCAGGCCGCCCAACCAGAAACACCCCTACGGCTACGTGCGCTCGATCTCGATCGGCTTTCTCGTGTCAGCCTTCGCCTTGCTGGTATTCGGCAGCTACATGCTGTTCGAGGCGGTGATGAGCCTAGTGCGCGAAGAACATCCCACGATCGGGACGGTGACTATATTCGGGGAGCCGGTATGGCTGGGCTGGCTCATGGTGGCCGCGCTGATTTATACCGGCATACCGCCCATGCTGATCGGCTTCTACAAACGCAAAATCGCCGACCGGTTGCACGATAAGATGCTGCGCGCCGATGCCGACATGAACAAGGCCGATTGGATGACCAGCCTATCGGGCGTGGTCGGCGTGATCGGTATCGGCTTTGGTTTTTGGTGGCTCGATGCCGTTGCGGCCATCGTCATCGCCGCCGACATCGTCAAGGATGGCGCCAACAATCTCAAGCGCGTGGTGCAGGATCTTACCGATACCACGCCGCGCAAAGTCTCAGGCAATGAGCGCGACCCGCTGCCGGATCGCATCTGCGAGGCGTTGGAGCGCCTGCATTGGGTGCGTGAGGCCCAGGTGCGGCTGCGCGAGGAAGGGCATGTCTTCACTGGTGAGGGGTTCGTCGTTGTGCAGAGCTCGATGAGCGCGGAAGACTTGGTCGAGGCAGCCGATCGCGCTGTGGCCGATATTCGCGACCTGGACTGGCGCTTGTACGACTTCGTGATTGTGCCGGTGCCTTCGCTCGACCCCATGCTGGAGTCCAGCGGCGGTGGCCGGCGTTGATCTCAGCGCGGCGCGCGTACCGACAGCTTCAGCTCCTCAATGCATACTCCGCGTCCGCTGGCGAAGCCGAGCCGCGCGAAGGGTGCCCGGTCTGCCACCTCCACTGCAAGACGTGCCTGCGCGAGCCGCGCGCTGCCTCGGCCGTAGAACCACAACGGCATTCCATCACGAGCACCGAAGGCCGGCGCCAGTAATGGCAGCCGAGCTCCGAGGCCGGCCGCCTGCGTTTCCAGCCGGCACAGCCCGTGCCGGTGTTGAAATACCGTGACAGCCGTTTCGTCGTTGTTCCACTCGAAGCAGGCCAACTGCTTGGGCAATCCCCAGATCGAGCGGCCGCCCATGGCCGAACGCTCGTCATCCACATAGATGTGCGAGATCCAGGCGCCCCAGCGCAGCCCGTGCCGAACCATGGCGGGCGCGACGATCAACTCGCTGTAGCGCAGTGTGGAGGCGGCCTGGTATCGCCCCGCGTAGAGTACCCCCAGCGTGTAACCTGGGCGCAGCGGCACGATGCTCAGCCTTGCCGGCACCAGCGCTCGCACCTGCTCGGTCGGTAGTGCGCAGAGACGTATGAGCCCTGTGCCGCACAAGCGCCAGGGCGGATCGGGATAGGTCGACAAGCCGGCTTCCTCATGCTGCTCGCTTTCAGTATGGGGCTTTTGCGACATGCTGCACGAATCGTCCTTGAGCCACTGTACAAAACGACAGTAGTTGCCTAGGATCTTGTTAGGCAACAAGAAAAGGAGGCGGGCATGGATGCTACATTGCGCTCGCAGTCGATCGGCCGGCCCCGCCTGATGGATCAGGCGCGCTCGGTGCTTCGCGAGAAAGGCTTTGCCGCCGGCGCCGGCCAGGCCTATCTGCATTGGATTCGTCGTTTTGTGCTGTTCCACGGCAAGCGACATCCGCATAGCCTGGGGCGCGCGGATGTGGCCGCGTTTCTGGATTCCCTTCCCGAGGGCCGAGAGCAAGCACGCGACGCCCTGCACTTTCTCTATCGACAGGTGCTCGAGCAGCCGCTTGGCCTAGAAGCGCTCGAGCAAGGGCGTGCGGTGGCTGAACTTGAGCACTTGCTGCCGCATCTGCGGGGCAGTGTCTGGATGCTGGCAGCTCTACTGGTGGCGTCCTCGTTGAGCCTTGACGAGGCGGTGCAATTGCGGGTCCGGGATGTGGACTTCCTCCGTCGCAAGCTGGTCGTTCGCGACGAGCAAGGTCAGTGGCTGCGCGAAGTCGAATTGCCGAAGCGGCTGATGGCAGCGTTGCAGACCCACCTCGACCAAGTGCGAGCCTTGCATGCCGACGATCTCGCGCAGGGTTTGGGATACACCCGCTTGCCGGCCGCCCAGGCGCGACGCCACCGTCGCGCTGAGCGGGAATGGGGCTGGCAATTCGTTTTCCCCGCGCGCAGCCTGGATCGCAGCAGCGACGACGGCAGGCCGCGGCGTTGCCATCTGGATCCCGAACGCATGCAGCAACTCTTCAAGCGCGTCCGCACCAAGTTGGAGTAGATGGCAGCGTCCGCGCGTCGCGCATGCATAGCAAGCGTGCTCCAGAGCTCCCATTGTTAAGGGTATGCAAGCGGACAGCATCGTCATCGGCGGCGGGATAGCAGGCCTGGCCTGTGCGGTCGCCCTGTGCGACCGCGGCTTCAAGCCTCTGGTTGTGGAGCGAGCCTCCTTGCTGGGCGGGCGGGCGCGCAGTTGGACCCACGCCGAGACAGGCGACCGAGTCGATATCGGGCCACATATAATGCTCAGCGAGTACCGCAACATGCTCGCCTTGTTGCGGCGCCTTGGCACCGATCAGCAAGTAGTCTGGCAGCAAACCGACAAGTTCATCACGCTGGTGGACCAGCCTCGGCCGGTCGAGATCCGCATGAGCCGCTTGCCGCCGCCCTTACACTTTCTCCCCAGCATGCTCGGTGCGCCGCAAGTCTCCTGGCGCGAGATGGCTTCCAATGCCCGCCTGTTTCGCAAGGTGGCGCGCCTCGACGAGGCCGGCGTGCAGCGCCTCGACAGCTACAATGCCGAGGCATTTCTGCGCGAGCAGGGCGTGAGCGAGCGTTTCATCGACTGGTTTTGGCGCTCGGCGGCCATGGCCATCATGAATGTGCCGCTGGAGCGCTGTTCGGCCGGAGCCTTGCTCGGTTTCTTTCAGAAGATGATCGGGCGGAGCGGCTATCGAGTCGGTTTTCCCGCTGCCGGCCTCGGCGATTTGTATGTCCCGGCGGCCGTCGCGCATATCGAGGCGGCCGGTGGCCGCGTGCTGACCGAGACTGCCGTGGCGGCCTTGCTGCACGAAAACGGCGTGATTCAAGGCGTGCGGCTGGACGATGGCAGGGTGGTCGAAGCGCCGCACTGCGTGTCCGCCGTTCCGCCACAGGATTTGGCGCCGCTGCTGCCTGAGGCCTGGCTGAGCGGCGATAGCATGTTTCGCGTTTTGACGGGCTTTGCGCCCAGCCCCTATATCAGCGCTTATCTATGGTTCGACCGCAAGCTTGGCCAGGAGCAGTTCTGGACCCGCGTGTGGTCGCCCGATACCCTCGGCTACGATAGCTACGACCTTTCCAATATTCGTCCCGGATGGCGGGAACGCCCGTCGCTCATCGCTACTAACGTCATCTACAGCGGCCGCGCTGAGGCCTGGACGGACGAGCAACTCGTCGCGAAATTGCGCCAGGAGCTGGCGGAGTTCTTGCCGGAAGCGGCGGTTGCCGAATTGCGGCACGTCGATCTGCACCATATCCCCATGGCCATTCCGGCGCCCTATCCCGGTTCCGAGCAACTGCGCCCGGATGCACGAACGCCGGTTAGGGGGCTGTATCTGGCGGGGGACTGGATACGGACCGGCTTGCCGTCGTCTATGGAAAGCGCCGTGCGAGCAGGCTTCATGGCCGCTGAAGCTATATTGGCCGTCGCCGGGCGGCCGGAGCAAATCGCGCTCCCGCCGCCAGGCCCGACCGGGTTGATCGGCCTCTTGGCCGGGCAGTAAGCGCCCCTCTCACTCAGTATTGCCGACATTGGCAAACACGAAGTCGAGCAGGTTGCTGGCGACCTGGTTCTGATGGCGATCCGGCGTGTTTACCGCTGCGAACATCGGGTCCATGTGCGAAGCGCCCGGCAGCATGATCATGCGCGCGCGCGGCGCGGGCAGTATGGCGTCCACGTTCGGAAACACGCCGTTCTCGGCGATAAAGAGAATCGACGGTACCTCGTCGGGCCCGTTGTGATGGTAAGTGTCTATCCCATGGCGCGGAGCAAAATCGAAGGCGGTGGCTACCAAGTCGGCCAAAATGCGCGTCGGGAAATACCATTCGGTCAGATTGGTCGGCCCTATATGGAGTGCGCGAATGAAGCTGTCGATGGGAACGGGCTCGTCTCCCAGCGTCGTGAAGACATACTCACCGCTCGCATCGGTATAGCTTGGATCGTAAGCCGTGCCGATCTCGTCATAGGCGGCCCAGGTATAGAGCGGGCCTTCTCCGAAACGCTTCCTGCTCGGGCCGGCATCGGCCGGCGCGTATTGCTGCACGCCCGGGGCCGATACGCCCAACGCCAGGAGCTTCAGCAACGGCCGGTAGCGCGCAATTTCCACCAGAGAATCCTTTTCCACGACCGGTCCGCCGTGCAGGTGGCCGAGTCCGGCTTGAAGGAAGCTGAACACGGCAAGGTCGTCGTCGAACATCTGGCCGACCGCTACTTCGTTGGTGAAGCGGAAGTGCTCGAGGTGCGGCCCGTGCCCGTAGCTGTAGGCGTCGCGCGCCGAGAATAGGCGGAAGATGTTACGGAGCTCCGGCGACTTCGGCAGGTAATGAATGCCGGTGTGTTCCTCCTCGGGCGCGGTGGCGGCCAATATGCCTACGATTTCAGGCAAGGCCACCACTTCGCTGCTGAAGAGCCCAGGGATGTCCATGTAGCGGGGCAGCCAGCCGGAGCGAATCATCTGCACCGCGGTGAGGTAGCCGGCTTCGGTGACCATGTCGGCCAGCGGCAGTAGGTACTCGCCATAGGGCATGGTGGTGCTCAGCAACTCCGGGATGTTGCGCAGCGAGGCGACCGTGGTATCGAAGCCGAAGGCGCCGGCAACTAGGTTATAGCCTGCGTCCTCCAGGGTGTCAGGGTCGCCGTCGAAATCCCAGGACAGGAAGGTCGATGTATGGAAGCCCCCCAGCGAGTGCCCGCCGACGAAGACTTTGCCGCGGCTAACGGCAGGATCCGGGATCAGGTGCTTGATCACTGCATACATATCGGAGGTGGTCTGGGCCAGACCGAACTCAGCGAGATAAGGCATATCGGCACTGCGCAGGAACCCCTCGAATCGGCGCCCATCGAGTTCGCCGCCTTCGTAGTAGTAGTCGAGCATGATTTCGATCGCCTCCTGGGCGGTCGCGGCCCGCTCTGCAGCCTGCATGCCGGTGAGGTCTTCAAGGCAGTTGGCGCGTCGGTCCAAGGCCCAAACCTCGATATCGCGTTGATACTGAGTCTTGGCCATGTAAACCAATTGGCGGCCGATGTACTCGAAGCCGTTTGCGCCTTCCAGAATGCCGGGCACCATCAGCAAGGCCGCATCGGCCTCCGATGCATCCTCGCTGGCATCCGCCAGCTTGAAGCGTAGAAACGCGACTTCGTTACAGGCCGCCGACAGGCGCTCGTCGTTGAGCGGCATCAGGGCCGGAATCCGCTCGTAGCGCACGGCAACCAGCGTATCCACGTCGGCATCGCTCCACAGTGGCGCGGCGGGCGGGTGCTTGGATTCCGGTACGGGACCACTCGGGTCGTAGTCGCCGCCGCAGCCGGCTAAAGCCAACAACAGTGCGTAAGCAAGAACTCGGACGCGAACTCGAGTGGGGCGCGTTTCCACAGTCGGAAGCTCCTTTTCCAGTAGTGGAGAAAATGAGGTGTTTTTATTGCTTAATTTCTGATTAACGTTTTGTTTTTCTTGTGAATATTTTTTCTTAAAGCTTAGTCTCGTTTGCCGAACCGTCAACGAGAACAAATCTGCGTCAAGCCCAGGTCGTGTCATACCTCGAACGCATACGCCCGACGACTTCGCTCCGTTATGGAAGGGATCGTTAGATCAACAAGCTATGCCGATAAGCACATTCTTAATAAGCTCCGGGAGGTCTGGCGAGGGGGCTTAGGATGGATCGACGACAAACAAGAGAGAGCGGTGCCGAGCGGGGTGCTGTGATTCCTTTCCCGATTTCCCGAGTGAATGGCAGGGAGTGTCGACGCAACCGCCGCCTGCCTGTTGCGCTACGGGGGGAGCTGACGCTCTCCAGCGGAGAAAGCGTGGCTGTCGAGACGCGCAACGTCAGCCTGCGCGGATTGTGGGTGGATTATCTGCCGCGTCGCGCTGATCTTGGACGGAGTTGCACTATTACGCTTTTCTTATCCGATGCGGAGCCATTGGAGGCCGTTGTGTTCGAGGCCCGGATCGTGCGCATCGATGGGGAGGGCTGCGGGTTGCGCTTGCTGAGCATGGACGCAGACGATTTCGATCTCTATGTCGAGCGCCTGTGCCGTCGTTTTCGGGCATTCTCCCGCCTGCTTCGCGCCGAATGCGTTCAGGGCTTGGTGCCGCGCGTACAAGACTGGCGGCTGGCCTGAGAGCCCGCGGCCACAAATCCGCCCAAGGCGCCAAGCATGAGCTATTGAGCGCGCTGTAGCGCCTCGTCCCGCTGCATCTGTTGCTGTTTTGCCGCCCAACCGTCGAATTCCAGCGCATCGTGCGCGCAGAATATATCCACATTAGCCTCCGGAGACATGGACAACGAGCGTAAGCGCTGCTGGTTGCGCAGGCGTGCCTTGCGGTCCACTTCCATCAGCGACTGGTAAGCGCGCAGGCCGGGCGTGCAGCGCGGCGTCGGCGTGCGTACCTCGTCGCGGTAAAAGTAGGCATCGCCGGCATGTAGCAGCCAACGCTCGCCGGTGTCTATCGCGACGCCCGCATGGCCCCAGGTGTGGCCGGGTAATGGTATCAGCAGGATCTCCGGCGGCAAGCCTTCCAGGTCGCGCACTGCCTCAAAGCCGAACCAGGGCTCGCCGACCGTCTGATAACGTTGCCAGCGGCTGACTTCGTCCCACTGCAGCGGACGGTAGCGACGCTGGCCCACAAAGCCTTCGCGGTGACGGGCGGTATCGTATTCGGCCTTGGTGACATGCACGGTGGCGTTAGGAAAGTCTTCGATGCCGCCGGCGTGGTCGAAATCGAGGTGGGTTAGGACGATGTGGCGCACGTCTTCAGGGGCGAAGCCGAGTTTTCGGATTTGCACCGCAGCGGTTTCTTCCCGCGCCAGCTGGATGCCCAGCATGTCGACGTAGAGTCGACTCAAGCGTGGATAAGGCCTCTCCACATCCTGCAGGCCGAGGCCGGTGTCCACCAGAATGAGCCCGTGCCGGTCGGTTTCGATGAGCAGACAGTGGCATACCAGTCGCCCGCGCAACCCCTTACTGACGCCGTCCATGGTGCGCCCGCCCCAGGGGCACATGGTGCCGCAGTTGAGATGGTGAATACGCATGCAGCCCTCCGAATTTGCCTATCCGGTCGGACATGGTGTTGGGAGAGCGGAAACCAAGGGCGGCGCGAGCGGCCCGCCCTTGGTGCCAGGCAGCGCTGCTAGCGTGCAGCGGGGACCGCTGAGACCGGTTCCGAGCGCGCCGCTCGCCAGCGCAACTCGTGCGGCGGCTGCGGCTTCTTGCCGCCGATCGACGCCCAGATCAAGCTTTTCTCGACGCTCCCCACCGGGGGCTGGCGCCAATCGCACACGCCTTCGGGAAAGATCTCCCGCAGCTCCGCGAGTTCGGCCTCAGTAAGCGGCACGGCATAGTCGGCCGGGTCGACCGGCTTCAGCGCGCACTTGATGTTGTCCTCGGCCAGCGGGCCGCCGGCCACCATGCGCGGACTCGCGAGCGGCCGGAACAGCGATCCGCACCAGCCCTTGCCCGTTATATTGCCGGGTTCCAGCCAGCTGTAGCCGGTCAATAAATTGAAGCTGCAGCGGTCGCCGGCGGCTTCCGTTTTCGCTGCCAATACTTGGTCGGCACGCTCGGCGAGCGGATGAGCGTAGTCCAGGCGGTCGAGCCAGCCGTGAAGCGCCCGATAGGCCGGCCCCGCGGCCGGAAAGCCGTTCCAGATGCTGTGGCTGTCGGATGAGCCGCTACGGCTCAGGCGGTCGCGAATCATATAGGGGCGAACCTGATCGTGAAAGCCGAGGATCGGCATTATGTCGAGGTAAACGTTCAGGTCGATGAGCGGCGTCTCGGCGAGCGCGCCGCGACCGGTAACGCGGCCGGTGAGGTAGGCGAGATGAGCCACTTCTTCGTCCATGCGACTGCGTGCGGCCACGATATTGCCGTCGATGTCGTAGCCGCCCACCTCGCGGTTGAGGTCGAGAAATTCGCGCACGGTGATCTTGCCGTTGTTGAGCGCGAGCAGCCCGTACTGCACTCCGACATTGTCCACCGGCCGCCGGGCAAAGCCGGTTTCCGGGTCTCGCCCCCACAGGTTGACCGTGGCGTCCTGCAGCGTACACCGCACACCGTCGGGGTTGTTGGTGGGGTGGTAGACCGCTTCCGCGGGCACCGACGGGTCGCAGCTGCGCGCGCCGAGATAAGGGCCCGCGATCTGCCCGAGCGGTTCCCAGAACCACTCGCACCAAGGTGAGTCGGCATCGTCGCAGCGCGAGCCGGCCTCCAGATGCGGGGTGAACAGCAGGTTCCAGTCGTTGCACAGGCTCACGCCCAAATGGCCGGTTACGGCATTGCGCTTCTGAGAGGTCCAGCGCTCCGGGTCCCGGCGGAAGTACGCCGCCAGCAGGCCGCAATCGTGCGCCGACATGGCAGTGGTGATGATGTCAGGGAAGCTGATGCTCGGCGCGCCGGCGCTGATCAGGCCGGGGTAATTGTTAGCGGCCGTGTACTGCTGAATAGCGCCGCCGGAGGAGCCGGTGCCGATCAGGCGGCGAATGCGGCCATAGCGCTCCGTGACGTGTTCCTTGACCATCATCACGGTCTCCGCCGAGAGCGCGTCGTTGCAGTTCACGCCCAGCGTGGACATGGTGGAGTGGACAATCATGTCGCCGCTGGCGAGTCGGGGCAGAATGCCAGTAAGCGTGGCCAGCGGGCCGCTGCTCGAGAAGCCTACACCCAATACCTGATTGATCGTGTTAACGCCCTGGTGGTAGCCGACGCCGCAGCTCTCGCCAAAGGCGTACAGAATGTCGCGGTTCCAGTTAGGCGCGAAGGGTGCTTCCGGGCCGCGCGAATGAGGGTCGTCGAGCACCGCGATGCGGGTGATGCCGCGGTTGATGGTCGCGCTTTCCACGCGTACCACGAACGGCACCGCCTCACCGCTGCTGAGCGTGGCCCACGTCAGGTCGGCGGGGTAAGGCGCGTAGGGGTCGTCGAGCTCGGTAAAACCGTCGGCGCCCCGGTAGAACCACTGATAGCGGGTGTCGATCGAGCAGTTTGCATCCAGCGGCTTGCCGAGCCCGGCTTCCTCGGTGCGACAGTAGAACGGCTCCTGATGAGGGCCGGTGATGACCGGGCCGGTAACAGGGTGGTTGCGCAACTTCAGCGCCGCTTCCCGCATGCCGGCCGGACCGACTGCGCGGGCGACCAGCAGGTTGTCGCCTTCCCGCAGCCCGCTGACCAGGACGCTGCGCATGGCATCCGGCTCGCTCGTCAGCGGCTTGTCATAAGGAGCGCCGTTCAGCCACAGAGTGACTTGGTCATCGGGTGCGAGCCCACGCAGGCCTAGCAGCACGTCGCCACCGGTAACGGTGTCGGGCAGAGTGGAAAGCGTAATCAGTTCGAATTCGTCCGGTTTTAGCGGCGGCGTGCTCAAGGTATGGAAATCGGCTGCTACGCTCCTGCTAGGGGTTGTGCGCGGCGCGATCGGTGCTGTTTTTTCGCCACCTGGCTCGGGCGTCTGATCCAGCTCCGCAGTGGACGAGGAAGACCCGCCGCTGCTGCCGCCGCCGCACGCGGCCAGCATCACGGCGAGCAGTGACGCAGTGACTACCCGGTAGAACATTGGAAAGCGCTCCTTGCTTATTGTTGTGCGGATACCGATCCTGTATCCGAGTATCGAGAGAGGCGTATAACCGGCACCTTCGCCGCCGGTAAAGGGAGCTTAGGCTATGACTTCAGACGCCGCTTGGACGCACTTGCTGCGCTACGCCATAGGTCCGTGCGAGTTGGGTCACCTGCTCATTGCCGTCGGTCCACAGGGACTGCGGGCCGTGCTGCTCGGTGACGAGCACAATGCCCTGCTAAGCGAATTGAGTATGCGTTTTTCAGGTGAAACGTGCCGAGAGGATGATGCCGGTCTGCGAGCATGGCTGAGTGCGGTGCGCGCAGTGGTAGAAGGGCGCTCGGCTAATTTGGCAGTGCCGTTGGACCTTCGCGGCACACCTTTTCAACTCAAGGTCTGGAAGGTCTTGCAGGCGGTACCTGCCGGCGAGACCGTGACCTACGCCGAACTTGCGCGCCGGCTCGGGGCGGCTGGTTCTGCCCGAGCCGTGGCTCGGGCCTGTGCCGCCAATCCGCTGGCCGTGGTGATCCCTTGCCATCGGGTCGTGCGCTCCGATGGAGCGCTATCCGGCTATCGATGGGGCGTGGGGCGCAAGCGTGTGCTGCTGGAGCGCGAGGCGTGGGCGGCAGTGGAAAGTAATGACAGAGAGCCTGCCCTCAGCTCTGCATGAGTTGCTCGGCACGCTTCAATTCCTTCGGCGTACCGGACAGCACTACAACGTCCCCGGCCTGAAAGCAGGTATCCTCGGCGGGCGCTAGGTGGCGCTGCCCGTTCCGGACCAGCGCCGTGATGGTCACGTCCGCGAGCTGCAGATTCTGCAGGTTCTGCCCCACCGCGGGGCTGTCGGTATCGATGTAGATAGGCTGCAGGCGGCGGGCTTCTTCGCCCCAGATGTCGTTAGTGTACAGCGTGCGGCCACCGATAAAGCCGCGCAGCACCTGATAGTGCGATTCACGCTGCTCCTGCAGGCGTCGAAGCACGCGAATAATGGGTACGTCGAGAAGTACCAGCGCGTGAGCGGCAATCATCAGGCTGGCTTCCAGGGTCTCCGGAACCACTTCCGTGGCGCCTGCCGCGCGCAGGGTATCGACATGGGTTTCGTCGCGCGTGCGCACCATGATGGGCAGGTTCGGGCGCAAGGCGCGGGCATATTGCAAGGTCTTAAGCGCCGCACCGGTATCTTCGTGGCTGATCACCAACAACCTGGCATCGGCGAGGCCGATGGAGTCGAGGATGTCGTGCTCGGCGGTGTCGCCGTAATAAACCCGCTCGCCGGCGATCTGCGCGCTGCGGACGCGGCTGACATCCAGGTCTACGGCGACATACGGCACGCCTTCCTGATCTAGCGAGCGCGCAACACTCTGCCCGATGCGGCCGAACCCGCAGATGATGACATGGTCGCGAAGCGTGTCGACCGGCGCGTGATCGGTTGCGCGCACGGGCGGCGTCTCGACCCCGGCCGGCTGCTGCGGCGTGAGGCGATGAGCGATGGCGTGGTTGTACCGAATCAGGAACGGCGCGATCACGATGGAGAACAGCACGGACGTTAGGACGATCTGCCCCAACTGCGCTTCCAGGGCGCCGACATCCAAGGCAATCGCCAGCAATGCAAAGCCGAATTCGCCGCCTACCGCAAGCAGCAGGCCGGTGCGCCAGGCGGTGAGCGGGTCCAGCCCCGACAGTCGGACCAAGGCTGCAACCAACGCCGTTTTTACCGCAAGTAAGGCCACGGCGCCCAGCAGTGCCCAATGCCAGATCTGCGGCAAGCTGCTCGGATCGAACAGCATGCCGATGCCGATGAAGAACAACCCCAGCAGCACGTCGCGGAAAGGACGGATAGCGGCCTCGACCTGATGACGGAATGCGGTCTCGCCGAGCATCATGCCGGCCAAAAAACCGCCGAAGGCCAACGAAAGGCCCAAGCTGTTGGTGGTCCACGCCGCGATGAGCGAGACGAACAGGACCGTCAGCGTAAACACTTCCGCCGAGCGCTGCTCCGCGACCAGATAGAACAGCCGGCCTAGCACCCAGCGCCCGGCCAGATACACCAGAAGAAAGGCTAGGCCGGCTTTGGCGAAGGCCCAGCCCAGCGCGCCCGCCATCGCCCATGCGCCGGCGCCTCCGGCGGCGCCAAGCACGGGGATAATCACCACGAAGGGAACGGCGGTTACGTCTTGGAACACCGACATGGCGACTCCGAGGCGCCCATGGCGGCTATGCTCCTCGGCCTGCTCCGCGAGCTGCTTGCTGATCACGGTCGTGGAGGACTGCGCAAACACCGCACCCACCACGAAGGCCGCTGCGCCCGGAAGGCCCAGCAGCCAAGCAGCGAGGGCAATTACGGCCGTGGTGCCCGCAACTTGACCCGTGCCCAGCGTCAGGACGGTGTTTCGTAGCGCCTGGATTTGCGGGATGGTGAAGTTCAGGCCGATCGTGAACAGCAGGAAGACGATGCCGAACTCGGCCAGCGCACGCAGCGGCTGTGCCTCGATAACCGGGCCGGGTGTGTACGAACTGAGCAGGATGCCGACCAGCAGGTAACCGAGGCTAGACGGCACGCGCAGACGTTGAAACAGCAGGACGGCGCCGACAGCGGTGCCGAGGAGAAGGAGCGTCTGCGGCAGAAAATGTTCGATCACGACGGTGTCTGAGAGACGTTCGGAGCCTGTTCGAGCTTAATGGGGGCGTTTATAGCGCAAGAATGCCAAGCGAGGGGCCCGCGTGCGAACGCGGGCCCCTACCGAAAACCGAAGTGCTCGACTGCGGCGAACGGTAGCCGCCTTAGCGATGATACTCGCCGGCGCGCTCCGGCTGATAGAGGATTTCCTCGATGCGCACCTTGAGCGTGCCGCCGCCTGGCTTGGGCCACTCGATCTCGTCGCCCTGGTTGAGCCCGAGCAGCGCGCTGCCGACCGGCGCGAGAATCGAGATCTTCTTGCCGGTGTCGTCCACGTCCTTGGGGTAGACCAGCGTCAGAGAGAATTCTTCGTTCGACGACGAGACTCGAAACTTGACGGTGGAATTCATGGTGACCACCGTCGGCGGAATCTTTTTCGAGTCCACAATGTCGGCGCGCTCGAGCTCGGCTTCCAGGGCGTCCTTACCCGGGAAGGAACCATCCGGCAGCGAATCCAGCAGCGCTTCCAGACGGTCGGCGTCGATTTCGGAAATGATGATCTTGGGTTGCGTAGTCACGTTATTCCTCTGAACTCCAACTCCACACATATCGCCCCCTACGCGCGCGCTCGACCAAGGCTTGCCCGTCGGCGTCGGACCAGTAGTCCTACCAGGCGGATCAAGGGGGGAGCTGCGAGATGAGCGCGGAACAAGAAGACGACTAATGCCGGTCCCGGCACCTCGTCTGTCCATAGGGCTACAGTACCGCGCTTCTCGCCGAAATAGAACAGGTCAACGTCAGAAGATCCCAGGATTCGACCTCCGGGATCTCGGCAAGGGGCCCGGAGCGAGCGCCCGGGCCCGGGCTCGGCGCGGCCGGATCAGGCGCTCTTCCAAGCCGGTGTCTCCGGAGTCTCGCTCAGGAAGGCTTCCAGCGAGTCGTCCAGCGCCTGCATCCACGGCGTGTGGTGCTTGGGCGCGAGCTTGCCGGTTATCACCGAGCGGTAGCTCTTGTCGCGGAAGTTCATGATGTCCTCCTTCTTGTCGCGCTGCCAGGCCTTGAAGATCTCGGCCGCGCCTTCGACGTCGAAAGTCGGATAATCCGTGGCGTCGATCAGTTCGCGCACATAGTCGCGCTGAAAGTCGATTTCCTGATCGGCGTCGGCGAGCCTTTCCTCACGGCGGTGCCACGCCTCGCTGTCCGCCTTCATGGCAGCCGCATCCGGCAGTTCCATCCGCCCGAGCATGACATCGCGCGCGTACCAGGCCTGCGCGTCGAACATGTTGAAGGTGTAGTACTGGTCCTGCATGCCCAGATACATCAGCTTCGGGTTGTCGAGCCAGAAGATGCCCTTGTACAGGCCGGCCGGATAGAGCCGGTTGCGGGTCCGCAGGCGCAGGTGATCGGGCAGGAACGGGAAGTTGTGCAGGTAGCCCGTGCACAGGATGATGGCGTCGACTTCCTGTTGGGTGCCGTCCTTGAAGTAGGCTGTCTTGCCTTCGACCTTGGTCAGCAGCGGCACTTCCTTGAAGCCTTCCGGCCAATCGAAGCCCATGGGACCGCTGCGGTAGCTAAAGGTGATGGACTTGGCGCCGTACTTATAGCACTGAGTGCCGATATCCTCGGCGGAGTAGCTGCTGCCGATCAGCAGCAGATTCTTGCCTTCGAACTCGCGCGCATCGCGGAAGTCGTGAGCATGCAGCACGCGGCCCGGGAAGCGCTCCAGACCCTCGAAGTATGGCACGTTCGGGGTCGAGAAATGGCCGGTGGCGACGACCACGTAGTCGAACTCCTCGGACTGCAGAACGTCCTGCTTGAGATCCTTGACGGTGACCGTGAACTTGCCGGTTTCCTCGGAGTAGTCGACCCAGCGCACCGCGGTATTGAAGCGGATGTATTTGCGTACGCCGCTTTGCTTGACGCGGCCCATGATGTAGTCGCGCAGTACTTCACGCGGCGGGTAGGAGGGGATTTCGCGGCCGAAGTGCTCTTCGAAGCTGTAGTCGGCGAACTCCAGGCCTTCCTTGGGGCCGTTCGACCATAGGTAGCGGTACATGCTGCCGTGAACGGGCTCGCCGTAGGCATCGAGGCCGGTGCGCCAGGTGTAGTTCCACATGCCGCCCCAGTCGCCCTGTTTCTCAAAGCAGACGATCTCCGGCATCTCCGCACCCGCGCGTTGGGCCGCTTCAAAGGCACGAAGTTGCGCAAGACCGCTGGGGCCTGCGCCGAGAATGGCAACTCGAAAAGTCATAGCGTCTCCTTTGCTTAGAGTAGTTCCCGTCGTGCGCGGCGACCGCGGTCGGCTTACACGACGAATGGCAGGGCCGCGCCAAGCGCGCAGGCGCGCTCAGGCAGCCCCCGGTGACAGCCGGCGCAAGCGCGCGGCCAGGGGTGTCCGCAGGTCTAAGCCTATTCAGACGGTTAAGGTGTCGGATGCGCGCGCTGGCTGCTGCCGCGCGCCTTGCTCCGTCGGGTGTGTCGTCACACGCAGTGGCGGCGAGATAGGTCCGGCCGCCGCTCAACCGCGGCCACGGGGAAAGTGCGGCCGTCTTGTTAAGCGGGCACTAATGTAGCATAAGTTGCCGGGTTTTTCCGGCGCCGAAGGTTTCCGGGGCCGCTCGGCGTGTCGGACTTTGTAATCGAGCGCGGAAACACCAATGAAACATCAATGACTTCTAACCTCGTGATCCGATGAAACGTCTCGTAATTGCGCTCGCGGCGATTCTGTTAATCGTCGTCGTATTGCTCGTCGGGTTGGCGGCTTCGGCCGAAAGCGCGTGGTTTGCGCGCTTTCTTGCCCGGCAGGCGAGCGGAGTGCTGGAGCGCGAAGTGCGCGTAGAGGGCGCGCTCGATATCGACTGGTCGCTGCGCCCCGTGATCCGTCTGCCGCCTTTGGCCGTTGCCAATCCGGAATGGGCCGGCTCGGAGCCCATGCTTCGGTTGCAGGCCGCGGAAACGCGCGTAGACCTGCGGCAACTGCTGCGCGGGCGCCTTGCGCTGGAGTATGTGCAGCTCGAGCAGCCGCGCATTCACTTGCTGCGGGAAGCCGAGCGCAGTAGCTGGGACGGGCTCACGGGCGAGGATGAAAGCGAGGACGGTGGCGGCTTTCCCGAGCTGGTGGTCGATGCCGTGCGCGTGCGCGACGGCCGGATCTTCTACCGCGACGCCACCCAGCCGCTGGAACTCGACGTCGCTGCGCGTACCCTGCCCGATGCCGATGCCGATGCCGATGGCGATGCCGATGGCGGCGCCGAGCGCCTGGAAGTGGCTGGCCAGGGCAGCCGCCACGGCCAACCGTTCAGCTTCGATCTGCGCGGCGGCTCGCTGCTGGCGGTGACCGATGAGCAGCAACCGTATCCCATTGAAGGCTGGCTGCAGTCGGAGGACACGCGCCTGCAAGGGAGCGGCACGTTGAGCCCGCCGTTGTCGCCGGAAAACATCGACTTCGATCTGCACCTCAACGGCCCGAACCCCGCTGACCTGCACACCTTGCTGGGCATCGCGCTGCCCGATTTGCCTCCCTACGACCTGCGCGGCCACCTCAACTACAACGGCGAGCTCTGGAGCTTCCGCGGCTTCGACGGCAAGGTGGGCGATAGCGACTTGTCGGGTGATCTCGCCATCCGCCCCGGCGAGCCCATGCAGATCACGGCCGATCTCACATCGGATCTGCTCGACGTCGACGACTTGCTGCCGCTCTTCGGCGCGCCGCCCAAGACCGAACCAGGTGAAACAGCCGCGCCCGAGCAGGAGCAGCAGGCACAGGCAGAGGCTGCGGACGAGGAGGTGCTGCCGGAGGCCGAAGCCGATCGGGGGCGGCTGCAGAACGTGCAGGCAGAGGTCGCTTTCGTCGGCCGGCGCGTCAATGCCCCGCGCGCTATTCCCCTGGAGCAGGTCGAATTCAGGTTGCGCCTGGATCAGGGCAGGTTGAGCTTCGACCCGTTTCGATTCGGAGTCGGCGGCGGTGAAATTGACGGCATACTTGCGCTCGATGCCACCAAGCGTCCCGCTCTGGGGCGGCTCGAAGCCAGTATGCGCGAGGTCGACCTGGGCGACTTGTTGCAGGACTTCAACGTGCCTCAGGGCGGTTTTGGCACCATACGCGGACGGCTGGAGATGGCGTTTACCGGCGAATCTGTGGCCGAGGCCTTAGGGTCTGCCGACGGCATGCTGCTGATATTCATGAGCAGCGGCCGGGTCGATGCAGTACTGGTGTCGCTGGCCGGTCTCGATGCTGGGCAGGCTTTGGTCGAGCGCTTCTTCGGCGGGGGCGCCACGGAGATCGAATGCGCCTTCGTACATATGGATGCCGACGACGGTTTGGCCTCGGTAGAGCGCTTTCTCATCGCCACGGAAAATATCGACCTCACCGCCGCCGGCCAAGTCGACCTCGGCGCTGAAGAATTCGAAGTTGCGCTGCGCGGCTATCCCCGCGATCCGACGCTGGGCGCCAGCGATGCGCCGATCCGCCTGACCGGCGCCTTCGCCGACGCCGAGCTCACGATTCTGTCCAGCGAACTGCTGGCGCGCGGCGCGGCGGCCGCCTTGGTCGGCCTGATTGCGCCCCCGCTGGCGCTGGTGCCCTTCGTGCATCTGGGCACGGGCGATGAGAAGGAGGACGTTTGCGCAGGGCTGGTAAAAGAAGCGCGTCAGGTCGCCGAGGAAGGCATGGCCCCCGAGCAGGCGGGCGAGCGGCCCGAATCCAAGGCTCCGCAGGCGCCGCAGGCGCCGTAGGCCGAGCCGGCAGTGGAGGACGCCCCGCCGGAGCCCGCCCCGCAGGCTCCGGAGCCGCCGCAGCCGGCCTCGGCTCAACAGCCTTCCGCACCGGAGCCGGTAGCACCGGATTAGGCGCAGCGAAGGCAGTGCATCCGCACTAGCAGCCCCCTATTGCGAATGTCGCGTCAAGGCAACGCCACATTTCCCCGTAGGTTCGACTTCAGTGGGATATCTTCGGCGAGTGCGGCCGACTGAAGATGAATCTACGAGAAGCCGGCGTAGCGTCCCGCGGCCGAGTGCCGCTCCCGCGGGACTCTACGCCAGCTTCGACTTGCTTCGCGCCGTCAATCCCGTGTCGAACGGCTGCCTCAATTAGGATGCTCGGTCATTTGCGACATGTCCCAGAAGGTGGCTTCGAGCTTGTGCCCGTCCGGATCGCGCACGAAACAGCCGAAGTAGGGCTCGCCGTAGTCGGGGCGCGGCCCTGGAGCACCCTCATCGCGGCCGCCGGCGGCGAGTGCTGCGTCGTAGAAGGCCTGCACGGCTTCGCGCGAGGGCGCAACGAAACTGACGTGGGTGCCGTTTCCCAGCGAGGCCGGTTTGCCGTCGGCTGGTTGCTGTATCCAGAACTCGGGAAACGCCTTGCCGTAGGCAATGCCACCGGGGTGTTCCATGACCCGCTTGCAGCCTAACGGGGTGAGCACGGCGTCGTAGAAGGCCGCTGCCTTGTCGATGTCATTGGTGCCTAGCGAGACGTGGGAGAGGATGTTCGGATTGTCGTTAGCCATGGCTGTCCTCCTTGATCGGCCATAGTGCGTTATGAATGCCCGTTTTAAAGGTGAGTCCGAATAAAACGACTTTACACCTGCTGTCTGTCCACCGCCGCGGAAGCAGCAGCGGCAGTATGCCTGCCTAGGCTTCCCGCTCCTGCTTCTGATTGGCCCAGAGCTGCGCGTAAACGCCGCGAGCCGCGAGCAGCTCCGGATGAGTACCCTGCTCCACCACGCGGCCCTGGTCCAGCACGATGATGTTATCGGCATCCATGATGGTGGAGAGCCGGTGGGCAATGGCCAAGGTGGTTCGACGCTGTGCGACCTCGTTGAGTGCGGCGAGAATGGCCTGCTCGGACGCCGAGTCCAGCGAGGAGGTGGCCTCGTCGAAAATCAGAATGGGCGGGTTCTTGAGCAGCATTCGGGCGATGGCGATGCGCTGCTTTTCACCGCCCGAGACCTTCAGGCCGCGCTCGCCGACCTTGGTCTCGAAGCCTTCCGGCAGTTGCTGGATGAAACCGTCCAGATGCGCCAGCCGCGCGGCGCGCTCCACCTCTTCGCGGCTGGCGTCAGGGCGGCC